>CAJTWX010000034.1 GCA_910580155.1 uncultured Alphaproteobacteria bacterium | reverse complement strand
ATATGCCGTCTTTGGCAACCGCGGCATAGACATTACTGACGTCTATATTAAACAGCTCGCTTAAATCTTTTAAAACCAGCGTATCGCCATCCATATAAATAACCTTATCCAGCGACGATAAAATTTCCGACAGATAGATTTTATGCATTCCTACTTTATATTGGAGGAAACGCTGCATATTTTCATACGGCAAATCAGGCTCTTGTTGTGGGATAATTGTGATATTCACGGTTTCCGGAGCTAAATTTTTCAGTTTGATGACTGCCTGTTCATCTGCCGAAGTAATATTTTCAGCAATAACAAAAAAGTTGTATTTACTTTGCGGGCATTTATTTTTAATCGCTGATGACATTGCGACCATTGTCGGCGGCGTATAACGCGAATCGGTTATCAATACAATATTGACCGTTTCTTTTGATATGCTCTCACAGTTATTGGGCTGAATACCGATTTTCTTTTCGGCCGGTATATTTTCTTGGCTAACCGGTGTTTTTAATATAAAAAACAAACAGGTGAAAATTGCCGCCAGCAAACAAAACATTAGACTGTAAAAAAACTTTTTAGACATTTTCGCTCCTTTGACAGTTTTTCTTATCACATATTTGTTAATTATTCGTGGATAAATCCTTTTAGCATTGCAAATATTGTCCGTTTTTTTAATATTTGTATAAACTTAATTGTGGAGAAAAACGATGAACAGCAAAGCAGCCAATATTATCGCTACATATTTCGGCTTGGGGCTTTCGAAATACGCACCAGGAACAATGGGGTCGCTCGGGACCCTGCCTTTAGCATATGCCCTTATTTATCAGGGCGGATTTTATGCGCTTGTTATTGCCGCCGTTGTAATCTTTTTTCTCGGTGTTAAAGCGACTGATATTGTTATTAAAGAAAGCGGAGATGAAGACCCGTCTAAAGTGGTTATTGATGAAACGGTCGGACAGCTGTTGAGTTTTTCTTTAGTTGCTTTTATTGCTCCGGAATATCTGACAGGTCTTTCCAGCCTTTTATTCTATATCGCTGGATTTGCCTTTTTCCGCTTTTTTGATATTTTGAAAATGGGGCCGGTCAAATATGCGGATACCCAAATCAAAAATGCATACGGCGTTATGCTTGATGATGTTTTTGCAGGCATTTTTGCAGCTGTTTTGTTATTAGGCGTGTTATTTATCCGGATTAACCTTTAATCTGAGACGTTAAGCAATCGCAGCAATGGTTAGATTAGATATTAAACCGGCGGTTTAATATGGTTATTTTTTAAGTTTTGTATTTCTCAACACATTTTGCTGCTCAAATACAAATAACCCCTCGCGGACCAGCCGTTTGGGAAGTTTGGAATGTGGATATTTGCTTAGATTATATAATAATTCTACAAACAGATGATTTGTCTGTCTGATGTCGGCTAAGTCTATTTCAAAATTTTCATCTTGAATATTTCTTACTTTTATCATTTTTTTATTCCTTATAAAAAATAAGCTTTGATTGCTTAACCTTGCAATTTTAAATAAGGATTTTTTATTTGGGGAGCTTTTTATAATGAACTTTTCAACATTTCTATTTCAAGCCATCGGGTTTCTTTGGCGTCTTTTTGTTGTTTGAAGCTTTCGAGCTGTTCGGTTAATTTATAAAACCTTTGGTTATCAGATACATACAAATCCGGCGAAGACAATTCGGCCTCGACTAAGGCTATTTTTTGCTCCAATTCTTCAATTTCTGCCGGCAGCACTTCGTATAGCCGCTGTTCTTTATAACTTAGTCGTGGTGCTTTTGTTTGAGATTTGGCTACGGTCGATACTTCTTTTTTGGGAGTCGCCGTTTTAGCCTCTTTCTTACTGCCGGCAATGTATTTTTTATAAAGTTCATCATAATTACCGATATGTTCAATGATTGTCCCATCACCTTTCATATACAGCATTGAAGTCGTAATTTTATCCAGAAAATCGCGGTCGTGACTAACCAGCAGAATAGTTCCCTGATATTCATCCAATACTTCCTGCAACAAGTCTAACGTTTCCATATCCAAATCATTAGTCGGTTCATCCAACACCAAAAAATTTGATTCGCGGGCTAATGACAATGCTAACATCAGGCGGTTTTTCTCCCCGCCGGACAGACACGATACCGGACTTTGCGCCTGTTCGGGCGTGAACAAAAAATCTTTCAGATATGCAATAACGTGCCGGTAATGTCCGTGAACATAAATATGATCGCCTTCACCGCATAACGTGCGCCATAATGTTTTTTCAGGGTCTAACACCTCGCGGTTTTGGTCAAAATATGCCATTTCGAGATTTTTGCCGAGCCGGACAAAACCGCTATCCGGTGCAAGGTGCTGTGTTAGAAGTTTTATCAATGTTGTTTTTCCCGAGCCGTTGGGACCGACAATACCGACGCGGTTGCCTTTCATTACACGCAGAGAAAAATCTTTGACTATTTCCCTTTCACTAAACTTTTTAGCAATATGTTTAGCCTCCATCACCAACTTGGAGCGAACCGCGGCCTCTTTAATTTCCAAATCTACCGAACCGAGTTTTTTAACTTGTTCGCGGCGTTCTTGCCGCAATTGCTGCAAGCGGCGTAAACGCCCCTGATTACGGCGACGACGGGCGGTGACTCCTTTATGCAGCCACTCGGTTTCTTCTTCCAGTTTCTTATTTAAGTATTTTTCTTTGATAATTTCCTGATTAAGAATTTGCTCCTGCCACTGCTCAAATGCTGAAAAGCCTTTGTTATTGGAATATGTCATTCCTCTGTCAAGCCAAACTGTCGCATTTGACACGCGGTTTAAGAAAGAACGATCGTGACTGATGACAACAACGGCACCGGTGAACTTTTTAACAATCTCTTCGAGTTTTTCAATTGTGGAAATATCCAGATGATTGGTCGGTTCATCTAACAAGAGTATATCAGGCTCGGAAATCAAAGCCCTAGCAAGAGCTGCTTTTTTACATTCTCCACCTGATGCAGTTTGCGGAGTAGCATCCGCGTTAATATCCAACTGTCCGATTAAAATATCAGCTTTATAAGACTGCTCTTTGGGGTGTGCGGTTTCAAGCCCTGAAAGAATAACATCCTTTAAGGTTTCATATGCTGAAAAATCCGCCTCCTGCGCCATATAAGACACTTTCACCCCCGGTTGGACAAACACTTCACCGTTATCCGGCTCAATTACCCCTGATATAATTTTCAGCAATGTTGATTTGCCGCTTCCGTTGCGCCCGACAAGGCATATTTTATCCCCTTTGCAGATATTCAGGCTGACAGATGTGAACAATGGTTTAACACCAAAAGTCAGGCTGATGTCGCGGAGGGTATATATCGGAGCTTCATTTATCATTTTTCTTTTATTTCCATTAGGATATCTTGCCAATTGAAATTTACATTCTGTGTTTTATACTATAATTTGTATTGAAAGCAATATTTTTTTGCTGTATGTTGGATTATGGCAAAAATAAAGTTTATGGAATGAGTGAAAATATGAAAAAGATAATTTCGGCTGTTTGCGGACTGGCTGTTTATTCGGCAGTTTCCGCCAATGCCCAGATAGATTTAGGTGTCAGCGATTTTCCTGACAGCACGGCAGATGAAACACTTGAACAACAGTTTGGGCAAAATACGGGCAGCCAGAAGAGTTTTTCTTTTTTTGACAAAGCGGTTAATCTTTTTAGCTCATCTGCCCCGTCGCAAGCACCCAAAAATGTTAATATTGATGAGTTAAAGGAAAAAGCCAATGAAGGCGATATTGAAGCCTTGCTTGATATGGGATATATGTATTTATACGGCACAGACGGCATTTCTATTGACCATAAAAAAGCTTTGGAATATTACACCAAAGCTGCAGAAAAGAAGAATGCCGTTGCATTAAATAATCTCGGCAGCCTTTATTTTAACGGTATCGGGACAAACATTGATTATTCGCGGGCTATAGGCTATTTTGACGAGGCTGCCCGTCTGGGCAGTGACGATGCTGCGGTTAATCTGGCAATTATTTATCTGGGGTCTGATGTTAAAAGTAAAAATAAAGAAGATTTAATCAAGGTTTCCGAATTATTGGAACAAGCCCAGCCGAATAATAATATTGCCAAATATCTGTCCGGTTACGGTTATATGAAAGGCTTTTTATTTAAGCAAGACTATGCTAAAGCTTTCCCCCTGATTAAGGCTGCCGCTGATGCCGGTTATGACGAAGCGCAGTTGATTCTGGCTGATTTTTATATTAACGGATGGGGAACACCCAAAAACTATAATCGCGCCGTTCAGTATCTGAAAAATGCTTCCGCACAAGGAAATGCTGAAGCGATGGTTCGCCTTGGAGATATTCTCTCTGAAGGAAAAATCTACACCCGCAATATTATGAATGCACACATTCAATATAATATTGCGGCGGTTTTGGGAATAGAAAAAGCTGCGGATAAACGTGATGCACTGGAGAAAAACATCAAGATAGAGGATTTACTGTCTATCCAATCCGAAGCGGAAGATTATACCCCTCAGCCCACTGAGCAGACGATTTTTATCCGTCAGACTTACGGGAACAGCTTAAAGGCTTATATTGACCTTAATTTAAAAATTGCAAAAAAATTAAAATAAGCAGGAGATTTTTAACGTGAAAGCATCCGCATTTTTTAATAAACTCGTTTCGTGGCTGGGGCTGTTTTTCTTTGTTTTGGCAGCTTATATGATATATCGCCAACTTTCTAAATATTCTTTACAGGGGTTGAAAGATGCTCTGTTCAGCATTCCGCACATTAATTTATTTTATGCTACAGCAGCATCTTTTATCGGCTATATTGCGTTATCAACTTACGACTATCTGGCATTAAAATATATCAAAAAGAAGCTGGCTGCTTGGAAGTGGATTTTAACCGGATTTGTCGGATTTTCGGTCAGTAATAATGCTGGTCACGCTATTGTGTCCGGAGGAGCAGTGCGATACCGGTTTTATTCGCGCTGGGGTGTTTCTCCGGCTGATATTGTCAAAATGGTGACATTTTCCGGTTTTACTTATTTGGTGGCCTGTTTCTTTTTAATCATTATCGGATATGTGCTCACGCCAGAGCATGCTTTCGGTGGTAATGATTCAACCAAAATGTCTACATTTATTACAATGGTTTTATCTGTTATTGGTATTTTGATTTATTTATGGGCGAGTCTTTATTATAAAAAGGATTTTGTTATCAAAGGCGTTAACTTTGCAATGCCGAATTTCAAATTGGCTTTAGAACAGATATTTATCGGCAGTATTGATATTGTGATGGCTTCTTTGGTGCTTTATTCCGTGCTTATTTGTTTTGTTGAGATTGATTTTGTAACATTTATGGGGGCGTTCATTATTGCCCAAGTACTGGGCGTTTACAGCCAAGTTCCGGGCGGCTTAGGCGTATTCGAACTGGTCTTTTCAAACATCCTGCCGGGGCAGGATAATCAGGCAATACTATTTGGGGCACTGATTGCTTATCGGATTATTTATTATCTTCTGCCGTTAGTTCTTTCGGGGATTGTTTTGGCTGTTTACGAATATTATCGTTCTAAGAAAAATATTGATTTGTAAAAAATAAAAACCGCTTTTTCAGGCGGTTTTTATTTTAATTACTGTTATTTTAATTCCGAGGTGCAGTGCGGACAGCGACAAGCTTTTAACGGGATTTCCGTGCAACAATAAGGGCACGTTTTGGTTGTCGGTTCAGCTGCTTTTTCTTCTGCTTCTTCTTTGGTCATTCTTTCCTGCAGCTTATTGATAGCTTTAATCAGGATAAATACGGCAAAAGCAACAATCAAGAAACTTATCAGCGCATTGATAAACAAGCCGTAGTTAATTGATACGGGGTTTTCACCGGATGTCAGTACTAACTTCAAATCTGAAAAATCAACTTTGCCCAACAGCAAGCCAATCGGCGGCATCAAAACATCTTTGACAAGCGAATCGACAATCTTGCCGAAGGCTGCACCGATAATGATACCGACGGCCATATCGATAACATTGCCGCGCATTGCAAATTTTTTAAATTCTGAAATAAAATTTTTAAACATATTAAGCTCCTTAATTTTAGAGAGGTTAATCTTCTTTATGTTCCAAGTCTTTGGCAACTTTCGGATCCCGCAAAAGTTTTTCTATCCGGTCAACTTCCGCAAAGGATGTATCCATCCGAAAATTGATGTCCGGCGTATAGCGCAGTTTCAATTTTGCGGCAATCAGTTTTTTCATCCCGCGGGCTTCGGCATTCAGGTCATCTTCTAACTGCCCGAGATTTTGTCCGTTTAAGGTCATAAAATAAACCGTACAAAGTTTCAAATCCGGTGAAATATCAACATCCGTGATTGTGATAAAATGGTTTGAAATTAAAGGATTGCGAACATCCCCGCGCTCTAGTGCGCCGGCGATAATCTTTTTTATCTCCTGAGCAACACGCAGCTGGCGCTGGGATGGTTCTTTAGCACTGGTTAAAACCATTGTTTTTCTCCTTAAAGTTTAGCGGCGATAGTTTCTATCTCATAACATTCGATATAATCGCCAACCTGAATATCGTTATAGTTTTCAAAACTCATACCACACTCATAACCTTCTTTGACTTCTTTAACGTCTTCTTTGAAACGTTTCAGCTGCGCAAGGCTGCCATCGTGAATAACAACGTTATCACGCAACAGACGGACTTTTGCTCCGCGTTTTACCATTCCTTCGGTAATCATACAGCCGCCAACTTTGCCAACACCTGTAATGTTAAAGACGTTACGGATTTCGGCATAGCCAAGGAATTTTTCACGCAATTCAGGAGAGAGCAAGCCTTCAAGCCCTTTCTTCACATCGTCTGCTACATCGTAAATAATCGAATAATAGCGAATATCAATACCGTCACGACGTGCCATATCGCGAGCTTGCGGAATAGCGCGGACATTAAAACCGATAATAAATGCATCTGAAGCCTTAGCCAGAGTTATATCTGACTCGGAAATCGGTCCGACGGCAGAGTGCAGAACGTGAACGGAAACCTCTTCATTTGAAAGCTTTGTGATTGTACCTTCAATTGCCTCAATTGAACCCTGAACATCGGCTTTAATGATGACAGCCAACTGTTTAGATTCACCGGATTTAATCTTGTCAAGCATTTGTTCCATTGCTGACTTGGCACTCTTAACCAATTTGGCTTCGCGCTCTTTACGGATACGATAACTTGTTACTTCGCGGGCTTGGTTTTCATCCTTAACGATAATAAAATCGTCACCGGCAGACGGTGTCCCCTGCAACCCCAGCACTTCAACCGGAGTGGCCGGCGCTGCTTCAAACACCTTTTTACCGTGTTCATTAAACATCGCGCGGACGTGTCCCCATTCTTTACCGGCAATGCAGACTTCACCAACTTTTAATGTACCGTTTTGCACCAGTACCGTTGCTACATTACCGCGGCCTTTTTCCATTTTAGCTTCAATCACAACGCCTTCGGCGATGCGGTTCGGATTTGCTTTCAAATCCAAAATTTCAGCCTGCAAAAGAATTGCCTCAACCAATTTATCGATGTTAATACGCTTTTTGGCCGATACTTCCGCACACAAGCATTCGCCACCCATTTCTTCAACAGCTATGCCGTGTTGCAGAAGTTCGGTTTTAACTTTCATCGGGTCTGCCCCCGGCAGATCAATTTTGTTAATCGCAACAACAATCGGCACATTTGCAGCTTGTGCGTGACGGATAGCCTCAACCGTTTGCGGTTTAATACCATCATTTGCTGCTACAACAAGCACTACAATATCGGTAACTTTTGCACCACGCGCACGCATTTCCGAAAAGGCTTCGTGCCCCGGTGTATCAATAAATGTAATTTTCTGATTATCGTTTAAGGTAATCTGATAAGCACCGATATGCTGCGTGATACCGCCTGCTTCACGGGCTGCAACGTTGGTTTCACGCAGGGCATCAAGCAAAGATGTCTTACCGTGGTCAACGTGCCCCATAACAGTTACAACCGGTGCACGCGGCAGCAAATCTGCTTCTGTATCTTTGGGTCCAGTCAGCCCTTCTTCAACATCACTTTCGGCAACTCGTTTGAATTTGTGCCCCATTTCTTCAACGACAATCTGTGCCGTATCAGCGTCAATTGCCTGATTGATGGTTGCCATAACGCCTAAGGCCATCAGTTTTTTAATTACATCCGAGCTTTTTTCCGCCATACGATTTGCCAAATCCTGCACGGTGATGATTTCAGGAATAATCACTTCTTTAATGATTTTCTCCTGAGGAGCTTGCTGCACCTGCGGTTTTGGCGCTTTTTTCTTAAAGCGGCGACGCGGAGCACCATAACCGTAATCATCATCTTCATCATCATTAAACATATATGAATTAACGCTAATTTTGGTGTTACGTTTCGGCGTTTCAAAACTGCGCTTTTGGATTTTTTTGCGCTCTTGCTCAAATGTTTCTTCGCGTGTTAACGGCTTACTGCTTTCTACGACCGGTGCTTTTTTGCCTTTTTTGGCATAATAGTCGTCATCTTCTTCGTCATAATCATCTTTTTTATCTTTATATTTATTATAAGATTTGGCATCGTTTTCAGGAAAGACAGGTGCTGCCGGCGCCTTCTTTTCCTGTTTGGCAGTTTTTTTCTCAGCCTCGACTTTTTCAGCTTCGGCTTTTGCCTTTTCCTCTTCCTGCTGTTTTCTTAAGGCTTCGGCCTCTTCACGCTGTTTTTTGCGCAAAAGTTCTTTTTCTTCTTCTTCCTGTTTTCTTTTGGCTTCGTGTTCTTTAGCCTTTGCCAAAAGCTCCAGCTTTTGAGCTAATGCTTCATCAATCTCAACAGCTGATTTGGCTGGTGTTTGCTGCTGAACAAATCTCTTCTTCCTCACCTCTACCTGCACAACTTTGCGCCCTTCTGAACTGAGGGAAGTGTTCGTCCTCTTTAAGGTGAGGGTGGATTTTCCGGATAATGTTAGTTTTTTGCCATTATCTTCTGTCATTCGTTATCTTCTCCGTTTACACTTATAAAGTTTTGATACTTTTTTAAATTATTATAAACCATACGGGACGAATCGCTTTTTAAAATTGCAATATGAACCGTATTTTCTTTATTTAATGTCCTATCTAATTCATCTATACTAAATAAATTAAATATTTCAATATTTTTAGCAAGAAATGCCATTTTTTCTTGACCATCGTGACCGGCATCTGCTGCTTGAATAATAAATTCTACGTTATTTTTTTTGATTGCCTCTTTAACTTTTTCAAACCCTGTGACCAACGCACCGGATTTGCGCGCTAAATTTATGCTTTCCAACGCTTTTTGTTTGATTAGGTTTTCAACCGTTTCGATAAAGCCGCCGGCAATTTTTAAGCAGTGCCGACTGACTTTATGAAACAGTTTCTTTTCAAGAGCCTTTGTTAAGGAGAGCTTATTGCTTGTAACATACATTCCTTTGGCCGGCAGTTTCTTATTAAAATCCGGCAAGAGTTCGTTATTAAGCTCAACAAAGCGCAGTAGTTCGCTTATCGGCTTAACCGTTCCCTCTAAAATGCATTTACGCTCAATTTGCTCTCTTGACATTTATGCCTCTCTTATTTGCTTTCTTCGTCTGCAAACCAATGTTCGCGGGCGGCCATAATGATGCGGTTTGCTTCAACCTCGGTGATGGTATCTTCACCCAAGATTTCGCGCAATTCATCGGCTGCTAAATCAGCCAAGTCATCCAACGTTTTTACGCCGCTTTCAGCAAGGCCTAAAATCATTTCCTGATCTAATCCGGCAATCGTTTTCAAACTCTCGTCTACACCGAGGGTTTTGCTTTTTTCAACAAACTCCTCATTGCGTTTTTGAACGAATGCCTTAGCGCGATTTTGCAATTCGGCAGCCAAATCTTCATCAAAACCATCAATTGATGCCAATTCGGCAACATCCACCATAGCAATTTCGTCAACAGTCGAAAAACCTTCGGAAATCAGGACGTGCGCAATCATTTCATCTACATCCAACGCCGAAACAAAACGTTCAGAACGAATACGGTTTTCATTAGCACGGCGTTCGCGTTCCTGTTCTTCGGTCAAGATGTCAATGTCTGCCATTAACAACTGGGAAGCAAGCTTAACGTTTTGCCCGCGGCGGCCGATAGCAATTGAGTATTGTTCATCAGATACAACTACTTCGATACGATTATTTTCTTCATCCAGCACAACTTTGCTGACTTCTGCCGGAGCCAGTGCGCTGACAATAAACTGTGCACGATCTGCAGAATACGGAACGATATCGATTTTTTCACCCTGAAGTTCGGTAACAACAGCCTGAACACGGATACCGCGCAAACCAACGCAAGCGCCAACAGGATCAATTGAAGAATCTTTAGCACGAACGGCGATTTTGGCTTTTGAACCGGCATCACGGGCGCACCCCATAATTTCAATCAGGCCGTCATAAATCTCAGGCACTTCGGAAGTAAACAGCTTAGCCATAAATTCCGGACAAGTACGGGAGAGGAAAATCTGCGGACCGCGAGTTTCGCGGCGAACGTCCAACACATAAGCACGGACACGATCACCGGCTTTGAAGTTTTCTCTTGGAATAATTTCATCACGACGGAGAATCGCCTCTGCTTTACCCATATCAATAATGACATTGCCAAATTCTACCCTTTTAACTGTTCCGTTAATGATGGTGCCGATTTTCTCTTTGTATTCTTCATATTGTTTGTTACGCTCGGCTTCACGAACTTTTTGGGTAATTACCTGCTTGGCGGTTTGTGCGGCAATACGCCCGAAATCAATCGGCGGGAGCTGGTCAATAATATATTCGCCTACTTTAATATCCGGATTGATTCTCTGTGCTTCAGCCAATGTCAGCTCAGTGGTTTCATTTTCAATCACATCTACAACCGCACGATAGCGCGCCAGCGTGATAGCGCCGGTTTTACGATTAATATTAACGCGGATGTCGTGTTCAAAGCCGTATTTGGAGCGGCCGGCTTTCTGAATAGCCTGTTCCATAGCGTCAAATACATCTTCGCGGTCAATATTCTTTTCTCTGGCAACAGTGTCTGCTACCATAAGAATTTCAGGTCTGGGCATATTAACAATATTTTCCATAGTTTCCTCTTTTAGGGTTAAAGTTAAGCGTTAGTTGTTTTGTGGGATTTCAGATATTTTTCCCATAATTCGTCTGTTAAAACAATTTTGGCCTTGGCGATATTGTCAAAGGCGATTGTATAAGCAATATTTTCCATTGTCAACGTTATGACATTATCTTCCGACACGGCGTCTATTGTTCCCTTGAAGCGTTTGCGCTTTTCTACCGGAGTTACCGTTTCAAGTTTGATGACATAGCCGATGTAGCGCTTAAAATGATCAGCTTTTGTCAACGGTCGGTCAAGACCGGGGGAGCTGACTTCCAGTGTATAGCGGTTTTCAATCGGGTCTTTTTCATCCAGCACGGCAGAAACAGCGCGGCTGACGGCAGCGCAGTCATCCACGGTTATCTCTTTTTCATAATCCGGATGTTCAATCATAATCTGCAGCACCGGATTAGACTCACCGATAGTCATAATACGGACAGTTTCATACCCCGTCCCTTTAACGACCGGCTCAATAATATCGGCCAAATAATGCTTTTGCATTGTGTTCTCCTTAGTCTTTTCTAACAAAAAAGCGGGGCTTTCGACCCCACTTTCAAATTGTTTATGAAAGGTTATGTCAATGTTTATAACACATTAAATTTAAAAGAAAAGCTTTTTTTATACTTAATTCTTATTTTTTTGACATAACATACTGTTTTATCTAAAACCGATATTTCAAACCGACATCAATATCCAGCGGATACTCGTCTTCAAGATATTGCAGCAGTTCGCCATAGATTGAAAAATCTTTATAATCATAATTAACTTTGGCGGATATGATGCCGCGATTACGCGAATTCAGGTGCTCGATATCACGCAATTTGTATTTGCCGAGCGAATCGCCGTGATGCGCGCTGAACCCGCGGTAAGGATTGGCAAACTCGTGATAATAACCTAACCCTAAAGCCATATTCAACTTGCTGTCTTGGTTAAATTCAACTTCTTTATCAAGATAGATTCCCAATGCGCTTTCCAACGAGAAAATGTTTGAAGAAGCTGTGGTGATATCAAGCGCACCGCGGCCCTCTTTCATCCCGTCTTGATACCAGCCGGCGGCATTTAAGCCTACAAACGGTGTAAAGTTTACACCTCCGAGATTAACTTTATAGCGCAACTCGTTGATTAAACCGTAAGTAATTTCATTTGTATCAGCTTCATAAGTATGGTTTTGGCTGCGGCGTTTGTATTCGCCATCTGCAAACCCCAGACGGGCCATTGACACGCCTGTCAGTCCTTTGCCATTGGTGTAGGTGAGCGGCACATAGCCTTGTACCATAAAGTTTTTACGGGTTGAATCGTTGTTATAATCCGTGTTCATATGGGTTATACTCATACCAAGACCCAAACGATAGTTATTATCAAGCTTTTTATCATACAGGGCATACATACTCTGCGAATCCAAATCATAGCCGGTTAAAGTGCCGTGGTCATTTCTGCCGCTGAACAATGCATCGCCGCCAACCATTTTGCGTATATCATCCCCGTCTTTAAATAACTCGGACATCATTGTTTTATCGAGATTACGCTGAACTTTCAGGTTTTCCATTGCAAAATTCGGGATAACAGACGTTCCAAACGAATCGGCTTCGGCTTGGTCTTTTGCCCTTTTATCGGCAGCCGCTTTTAAGATATTAAACAAATCCATATTTTTTTGATTTTTATAATTTTGTTCAAGGTAGGCGGCTTTGTCAGCATCAGTAATTTCCGAAAAATCTTTCATTTCCATTACAACATTATATTTGCCGTTTTCATTTTTCTGCAGTTTACTGTTGTACATATATGAATTTGAGGCGAGGTTTATGCCACTGATGTTATCTGCTGACAAAGCGTCTTCAACATATGATGTTTTATCAAACGTACCAGTCACGACATCTGCAGCAACTTTTAAGGCGCCGCTGATATTTTCGCCAGCTTCAAATTTGCCGTTTTTGCTTAAGAAGACATCTCCTCCCATTGCATCAAAATCAAAGCTTCCGGATGTACTTAACGTGCCGGCGTTATTGAATGTTGCGCCGTTATCCAAAACGATGAATTGCCCGCGGTTGCAGTCTGCTCCCTCACATTTGTCATTGTCGGTTTCCAAAGTAATTGTACCGCTGTTTTGCACGGTGGTATTAGCCCCCGAGGCATAAATGCCGGTATTATTGCCACCGGAAACAAAAATGCTGCCTTTATTAACAACAGTTGCACTGTTCATATCATCCGAGATTGCATATATACCGTAATTATTTCCTTTTCCGGTCACATTTATTTTGCCATCGGTATCATTGGTTACGGCACCGTTATTGAGGTATATGCCGTATGCGTCAGACCTTTTGCTATATACATTGATATCCGCATTATTTTTTATAATCGAGTTATCGCCTTTCATACCATAGGCAACCGCTCCCTCTCCGGCAGTTCTGACATCTATTGTCGATTTTCCGGAATTATCCAGCAAGGCATTATTGCCATACATTCCTACGGCTATACTATTCCGGTTTGAGCCAAATACATCAACGTTAATTTCTCCGACAACATTGGCGTCCGGATTGGTCGAATATGCATTATAAGCGGTTCCGTTATCAACATAAATACCATAATAAGCGGCTTCATTTGCCTGCGACTGGTTACCTGCTTTCACATTTATTATGCCGTGTACCGAACCAGCTGAAATCCCGTCCAGATTTTCATAATATGCATTATATACGTTTTTGGGCTGAGCATTTTCTCCGGTACTTTCAGCATATATTCCGTACATTTTACTTAAAGCGTATGCGTTAAGCGGCGATTGTACCGTGATTGTGCCTTTAACTTTGCTCTGGTCATTAACCAGCGCGGCATTATAAATCTTCGCATTTTGCGATGTGTCCGCTTTGGTATAAATACCGGCAGCTTCACCTACCGTTCCGCTTTTAGTACCGTTGACATTTACGGTTATATTTCCGACAACATTTGTGTCTGTATTTTTGTTTTGCCCCATATTATATGCATTGGCTATTGTGACACCGTCACTTTCTATCCCGCGGACTACCATATTTAATGTTGTACTATTATCATTTACGGTAATATTGCCGATACTTTCCAGTTTTACATCTGCGCCAGAATTTGCATACGCATTGAACATATTTCCTGCCGAATATGCGCCAACAAGGCTTTGCAGATTTGAACTGCGACCGGTGGAGCTAACTTCTATATTGCCTACTGCGGCAACATTGTCACCGCCATATTTTTGCGATGAGCGAAACGCGTTGTATACATTATTGTAAACAATGATAGCATTGTTGTCTGAGTCTTTATCTGTATAAGTTGATGCTTGGGAATATATACCGTATGCACTGCCACCCTGAGTGTTGGAAACGTTTATTGTTCCGGTACTGTTATAACCCATTGCGTTATAGACTTCTTGCTTGCTTTCACCATTTTCTCCCAGATGTATGCCATACGCCGCACCAACATCTGACTTTCCTTCTACATTGATTATTCCTTCTGACGAAAAATCGCCGGTTTTATTAAAGCTTTGATTAAACTGGGTTTCGCTGTTGGCAACAGTGGAGTTACTTTTAATTCCGTATACCATTCCATTACCGCTGACTGAAATTTTTCCGGTTGCCGTTGCGTTTGATAAAGCAGAATTCATAAATGCCAGCGCATTGTTGACTTTTTTATCCGTGCCATTTTGCAAAATGCCAATAACATCTCCGCTGCCATTATTGGTTATTTTTATTTCTGCATTTGAAGAAACATTTGCAGCTGAACCATTATCTGTATTTGCATACGCATTATAGATAAAGCCACTGCCGGAGATGCCGGTGATTGTTCCGTGTCCGGTTTCTGATTTTGTGATATCAATTACTGCCGTGGCATTGCTGTTTGTCGGATTACTTAAACCGCCGTCACTATTGTTATATGCAAAACTGTTATATATGTTTGCCGTATCTGTGCCATACATACCATAAATATCGGCTAATGAATTCGTATCCGTTATTTTTATTGTTCCGGATGCTTCGGCACTTTGTTTTTGTCCGTTTGCTGCGGCGGCATTATGGAGTTTGGACGGTGCATATATACCATAAACCGAAATATTGCCGGTATCTTTGTTGTTTATGTTAATTGTGCCGCTTTGGCTGCCGCTGGTTGCACGGGTATTATATACTTCATCATAGTAAGTTATTGTTTTATCATCACCCTCGCCTTCTTCAATAAAAGGCTTCATACCATAAACATCTCTAAACTCATTGTTTTCTATGTTTATTGTTCCGTTATTGACATTTGAGCTGG
>CAJTWX010000033.1 GCA_910580155.1 uncultured Alphaproteobacteria bacterium | reverse complement strand
CTAAAATTACTTTATTGATGCTTCCTGCCATTGTTTTACCTTTACGAAAAAAATTTAATTTAGTTTACTATAACGCCATATTTTTAGAGCACAAGTTTTTTGGCGCGGATTACACAGATTTTAATACACTTGTTTAAATTCACCATTTTGGTATAATTCAATTACATATTTGGACGCCTTGGCGCTACCGCTGTGCATTAAAAACTCGCTCCATTTTTCTTTCACCTCGTCTGCATTGGCCGCTCCGGCAAGATTGTCATAGGCAAAACTTTTAACACCTTTAACCAGTTCACCCCATAATTTTACCGCAACATAACTGTATGTTTCCATCCCCTCGGGTTCTATTCCCAGCAGGCGGAGATTTACCAGTGTTTCGGTAAAGGCCAGACTGTCTTTCAGCCGCGGCATATCCAAAAGATAAATACCGTTTGCCTTTTTACCAAGGCTTTGTAAAAACTGCAGCGACAACATTTTTTTACCGGTAAAAATAATCTGATTCTTATTCACATTTTTAATATTCTCAATAAATTTTGCCGTTTCTTTATCTTTACCAAGCACAAATACAATATTTATATTATCCTTAGCGACTGTTTCTGCTAGTTCGTCTGATTTTGCAGCCGAATTACCGAGGATATAAAACTTCAGTAAATCACTTTTTCCATAGCGGCGGAACTCTTCAAACAATGTTTTGGCGACTTCCGCATAACCGTCCTCGGCGTTATCGTCATATACAAAACCGACATTCAAACCGGCAAAGTTACGGTTATAATATTGAAAAAAGTCTTCACTTATTTGAGATTTTGTTCCCAACAAGAGAATTTGCCCTTTTTTTTCGGTATTACCGGCGTTATAATTAACAGTGGTGGGAACAATTTGAAATATTTTGGCTTTTTCGTATTTGCCTGCTACTTCGTTAAAACGGTTTGAACAATACGGCCCCACAACTAAACCTATCTTTTTGGAGCTTAACAGTGACAGCATTTCAGCAGTTGAAACTGCCAAGCGGTCATCACAACGGTCATCTATGGTTAAAATATCTAATTTTTCACCATTCAACCCGCCGTTATCATTAATTTCCTGAACAGCAAGCTTAGCACCGTTAAACAGCTCGGTTCCGGCTTTAGCGTGTTCTCCGGCTTTTGGAGCAATGACGGCAATTGTTACATCTGCGGCACAATACACCGGAAAGCAGAACAGTCCGGTTAAAAATGCACAATAAAAATGTTTTTTTAATGTTTTCAAATTATTTACCCATTTGTGAAACATTTTTCTTATATACATTATTTTTAATTTGGCAAGTTTTTTATATATCTTCTTTTAAAACAAAAAGAGGCTCTGTTGAGCCTCTGTATCTATCTGAACGCCTTTAGAATTTTTCCTGCAATTCAAAGAAATAAGCCTGCGGATGTTCACATACCGGACAAATTGCCGGTGCTTTCGGGGATTCAATACGGCAGCCGCAATTTGCACATTCCCAGATTACTTTGGTGGAACGTTCAAAAATTTTGCCGTTTTCCAATGCATTTAACAATGCATTATAACGTTCTTCGTGTCCTTTCTCTATCTTGCCAACAGCACGGAATAAGGTGGCAATTTTCTTAAAGCCTTCTTCATCAGCTTCTTTGGCCATTGTTTCATACATATCAGTCCACTCGTATTTTTCACCGGCAGCAGCGTCTTTTAAATTTTCAATTGTTGAAGGCATACCATCGTGCAACAGCTTAAACCAGATTTTAGCGTGTTCCTTTTCATTATTCGCCGTTTCTTCAAACTTGGCTGCAATAATATTGTACCCTTCTTTTTTAGCTTTTGATGCATAATAAGTATATTTATTGCGTGCCATTGATTCGCCGGCAAAAGCTGCCTGCAGGTTTGCTTCCGTTTTAGACCCTTTTAATTCCATTTTTTACTCCTTTATCTGGTTAATTAGCCGCACTATTGCTGCTGATTGTTTCGCCAACTGTGGTGTTTTCAGCCTCGGCATAAGTTTTTATGCCATCAGCCAAAGCGGCAATTTTCTGCATTTCGGCTTTAAAATTCTGCAAATCTTTTCCGGTCAGGTTCGTACCGGTAGCTGCTTTAACTTTTAAAGGGTCAACTTTTTTGCCGTTTTTAATAACTTCAAAATGCAAGTGCGGACCAGTCGAGCGTCCGGTAGAACCAACATAGCCGATAACCTGCCCCTGTTTCACCCTTGTTCCGGGCTTAATGCCGCGGGCAAAGCCGGTCATATGCGCATAACCGGTTGAATATTCCGAGTTGTGACGAATGACAACATAGTTGCCATAGCCGCCGGCATATTGCGCACGTTTTACCACTCCATCACCGCTTGCATATATACGCGAACCTTTCGGAGCTGCATAATCCACACCGCTATGAAGAATTCTCCTGTTTAAAATAGGGTGACGACGCCAACCGAATCGGGAAGATATGCGCGCAGAACGAAATTCCATCGGCTTGCGGTCTAATGTCCTTTTCAGAACCAGACCTTTTGAATCATAATAGTCTATACCGCCGCTTAAATCTTTATAACGGTACAAAGCAATTTGATCTCTGCCTAAATTAAGCTCAGCATAGAGAATATCTCCGTTTTTGATAACTTTGCCATCCGGAGCAACTTTACGGTCATATAAAACCTTAAATGTGTGTCCGACTTTAATATCGCTTCTAAAATCTACGGTATAGGCAAATATATTGATAAAGTTACCAATAATACTTTGCGGAATACCGGCATTGTTCATTGCTGCAGCAAGCGATGTTGTTATTTCCCCCGAGGCGATTTTCTGTTCGGATTTCAACTCCAGCTGCTCTGCTTCGGCAACATATTTCTCGTCCTCGTTACGGGTGACCGTGTATTTTACATCTGCTGACGGCGAGATGATAATCTTGTCTACACTCAACAATTCGCCAAACGGCACGTCTACGGTTTTGGTAATTTCGATTTTTTGCCCGATACGCAGATTCCGGACATCAAAACCTGCTGATTTCAAACTTTCAACAGCTTGGTTTGCCTCCTGATATTCCATTCCGATTTTTTGCAAAATTCCGATAAAATTATCCCCTTTTTCAACAATCAGAACGTCTTCTTTAATTTCTGGCTGCGTCTCTTCGCCTTCAACTGTCCACTGCACGGAAGGATTGTCAAAACTTTCAGTTTCTTCAGAGCTTTCCGTTTCATAAACTTCGGGAACAGCTATATTATTAACTGCGAGCTGAGCGGAATTTTCCAATTTTTCTGCTGCAGCAAGCTGTTCTTCGGCAACGATTTGCTCGGGTGTTTCAAATTTTTTGCAGATTACAAGAATCAAGGCAAACGTTACAATCGCACTATATATAAAAAGCAAGACACCTTGTCCGCTTATTCCGCCTTTTTCACGGGCGGCTATTGAAATATCATAAGAAGCCATACGTTCCCCCAAACTTTACACTTTGGCAAACATATAAGATTAGTACCAAATTTAAAAGTCCTTTTTATTTTTTATACACATCAATTAAAAAATCCGGTTTTCATCGCCTTGTTAAGCAAAGCTTAATCCTTCTTTTTTTATATTATTTTCTGTACTAATATTACCTTTAAACTTTTTAAAAAAGGTTAACCTATGACAAAAACACAAGCCGAAAATATAGACTTTACGTTTAGAATGCTTTATGTTTTGGCAATTTTGATGATTGTTGACGGACATATCGGCTCATTTGATTACTTGAGCTTTAATGGGTTATTTCCGTATCAAAATTATCATATCGCCCTGTTTGTATTTGTATCGGGATATTTTATTAACCTTAAACGGACATATAAAGAATTTATCACCTATAAATTTATGAAACTGATTGTGCCGCTTTATGTCTGGAATTTTATTTACGGGCTGATTGTTTTTTGTCTTAACAAATACAATGGTTTTAATTTGGGCGGAGAATTCTCACTTTATAACCTGTTGTATGCTCCGATTGCAGACGGACATCAGTTTATTTACAATATGGGTTCGTGGTTTATTGTTCCGCTATTTGGTGTTCAACTTATCGGCTTTTGCATTTTAAAGCCGTTGAATGAAGAAAAAAACGCATATCCCAGTTCTTTTATTATTCTTTTTTTTCTTTTATCCTGTTTATTGGGATTCGTTACAATCCAAGCTGCTCCGGAAAATCTCGGCGAACGTAATATTGCCCTGACCGGCTTCAGGATTTTTTATTTCTTGCCCTTTTATGCGCTGGGCGTGCTCTATCGCTTTCAACTAAAAAAATATGACACATTAAACTCTATTGCATATTTTTTCATTATTATTGCCGCCACCGTATTTTTAAGAATAAATTTCCCTGACTGCGATATCATTCCGGCGTGGCTGGATGTGGTCAATGCGCCGGCAACCATTATTTTCGCCATTGGCTTTTTAGCGGTTTTTTTCTGGCTGCGCATTGCCAAAATTTCAGCTCCTGTTCTTAAAGCCAGTCCGACGCTGACCTATTTATCCACACACACCTTTGACATTATGATGCACCATTTTGCCGGTTTTATGCTGGTTAAAGCAGCCCTTTCTCCTTTGGGTAATTTTGATGCAGTATCCTTTAAAAACAACATCTGGTACTATCACTTCCCTTTTAATGAAAATTTTATTGCCCCTGTTTATATCTTTATAACTATAGTTATAGCACTATTCACAGGCTTTACAAGCCGCAAAATTTATCGTATACTTTATAATATAAAAAACGTCCGGCAAACGTTTCAAAAGGGGAGTCTGGATTATGAAAAGCAATCAAAGCGGTCGTTCAATGATTGAGATGCTGGGGGTACTGGCCATCGTTGGTGTGCTTTCCGTAGGCGGTATTGCCGGATATTCTAAGGCTATGGCCAAAGTCAAGAACAACCGGTTTATCAGCGAGGCCGGCGAGTTGGTTATGAACATTCGCAATTTGTATATTGAACAACGCTCTTATGCGGGCCTCAATAATAAGATTTTAATTAACACCGGCTTTGTTCCATACGAAATGCTAAATAAACAAGCCTCTTCTGCCGCAATTACACACGCATACGGCGGAGATGTTTTAGTGTATGAAAGCAAAGCGCCAAACGGACTAATCAAAGCTTTTGAAATTTATTTTACCGGTTTGGAAAAACAACCTTGTATTTTTTTAGCAACTATGGACTGGGGAAGTGATCCGGCTTCGGGATTTCAGAGCATTTATGCCGGTACAGCAGAAATTGACGGCGCTTTAATGCTTGATGTTTATGGAGGCACACCTTCGATACCGGATAGAAATATTTATACTTCCGGAATACACGAAAATGCTGTTCCGCTCACCGTGCACGAAGCCGCGGCAGTTTGCAACTGTACATTAAACACTTGTTCGGTCGGTCTCAAATATATGTAAAAAAAATCAGGGCACAGCGTAGCTGAGCCCCGTGTTGTTTTATTGAATATCCGGTTTTAGAATGTATAACGCAAACCGGCTGTAACCTCCATAAGGTTATTGAGGTTAGGCATACCGATATAGGTATAACGCCCCATAACACGGAAAGATACATTGTTATTGAAGTCATACGAGAAACCGGCACCAGCACGATAACCTACACGCTGCTTATCCATACTGCGTCCGGTCGGTTTGAATTTATATTTTACATTATAGTCAGCGGCACCGATTGAACCTAACAGATTAAACCCTGAGCACATTACAGGAATACGGCCGTACAAGTCTAAACCCCAAGCATAAAACTCAGATTTTGTCTGCTGTTCGCGGGCGCGGGATTTGCGTTCGCCGGTCTGCTGGAAAAACGCTTCAATACTGGTGTAACGTGCAATATCCGTACCAACGTTTACCATCCAAGAGTTGTAATCCTTTTTAGCATTTTTGGCAATTGCGCCGTGTTTTGCATACGAATAAACATAATCCGCACCGATATATGGTCTGAAATATTGGTTACCCATACTCCAATCCATAGCATTAGCATTTAACGCAAATACTGATGCGGCTGCTGTCAATAAACAAATTTTCTTCATATTATAAACTCCATTACAAACTAAAATTAACTTTAGTCCTAAAGTACTATATGCGCTATAATACTTCTCGCTAGCCTATATAAGCACAAAATTTATCTTTTAAATAGGCAATAGCATTTTTTTACGTTTTATTTACACAGAATTGATAAAATATTCTAAAATTTGAAATTTTACAAAGGATTAACAGATGATTTTTACGCCACCACAAAAAAATTGCCCGCTTTGCGAAAGACTTTGCGCATTCAGAGAACAAAACAAAACTAAATTTCCACATTATTATAACGGACCGGTGGAGCCGTTTGGCAATATTGATGCCGAGATTTTGATTGTGGGGCTGGCTCCGGGGCTGAACGGCGCTAACCAAACCGGCAGACCTTTTACAAATGATTATGCCGGTGACATTTTATATCCGGCTTTAAAAGAAGCCGGACTTGCAAAAGGCAATTATCAAAAGAAAAAAGACGATGGCTTTGAACTGGTTAACGTACGCGTAACTAACGCTGTCCGTTGTGTTCCACCAGAGAACAAACCTGTTACCTCAGAAGAAAAAAACTGCCGTGATTTTTTGAAACGGGAAATTCAGGCTATGCCAAACTTAAAAATTATTCTTTGTTTAGGGACGATTTCGCATAAAAACGTTTTGCAGGCTTTGGGACTAAAACAATCTTTTGCAAAATTTTGCCACGGCGGCGTATATGATACGGGGATTAGGGGATTAAAACTTATTGACAGCTACCACACCTCACGCTACAACATCAATACCGGCGTTTTGAGCTATGAGATGTTTCAAAAAATTATTGATACGATTAAGGAACTTATAAAATAATGAAAATATTAAGAATCATTACTGATTATGCAACATTATTATTTTTAACGGCAGTTATAATTGTTTTTTCGGCATTGATGTCTGTGCGCTATATCTGGCCTGAGACAGACTATGAGCAGCTGCTTATTATGATAAGAGATGTTTCCATAAAAGTTATTATCTGCAATTCTACGTGGAAAGACTATCTTTGCGCCATTTTAACCTTTGCCATAGTTTATCCGTTTTGTTATTTTTACCTGAATACGAAAGGGCGTTTTTATATGGCCTTGCTGTTTTCCGGACTGATACTTTATTTTTCGGGATTTGCCACTTATCATATATACAGCCATTCGACTTCCCGTTTGTATGAGGAAGAATATATCTTTCCCGAAAAGATTAAATTTGATTTTCCGGAGAAAAAACGCAATTTAATTTTAATATATCTGGAAAGCTTTGAACATAATTTTTCTCAGACTGAGCAATACGGTAAAAACCTTCTCCCCAATTTAAGCAGTTTTTGGAAAGAAGGCAACCATTCGCTCAGCCACCAGCCTATGTATGGCACAGACTTTTCTATTGCCTCCCTTGTTTCTTCGCATTGTGGCATTCCTTTGCGTTATACCTATATTAACGATATATGGGCGCTCAAATTTTTCTTGCCGCAGGCTGTATGTTTTCCGGAAATCTTAAAACAAAACGGTTATCAGACTGCAATTGTCAAAGCGGCAGATATCACTTTTACGCGTGTGAATATTTTTGCCAAAACACACGGCTATGATGAAGCGCTTGGCGTGGATGAAATTTTGCAGAATTTCCCCAAAGAAAGCCATTCTGCACGCTTAGGGACTTTTGGCGGGGTGACAGATGAAACGTTATTTACCTATGCTAAAGAAAAACTGATGCAGTTTCCTAAAGATAAGCCGTTTATGCTGACTTTATTTTCTTTGGATACGCATACCCCTACTCCGCACCATAACCCTAAATGCCAGAAAGTATTTGGCGATATTCGGGATGTTTATATGTGTACGGATAAAACGGTTTATGATTTTGTGACGTGGCTAAAAGCGTCCCCTTATTGGGAAAACACGACAGTCGTTATTATGGGTGACCATCTTTATCCTTCAAGAATTAAAGCAAAAGGACATCCTAAACGTGGCACATACAACGTATTTTTGAATTTGCCCGAAAATCTTCAAATCAATAAAAATATGGCTTTTTCAACTTTTGATATGGCTCCGACAATTTTGGAAAGTCTGGGTATCAAGTTTTCTGAAAAGGCTTTCGGGCTGGGGAGGTCTTTGTTCTTCGGACCCGACACTTTGCTGCAACGTCTGGGGCGGCAAAAACTCAAATCCCAGCTGATTAAAGATTCTAATTTATATAAAACATTTAACCTTTCAACGGAAGGAAGGAAGGAAGAATTTACGCCTTATACACCGGAAACAAGGCTTGTTCGGGAAGATTTTATCAAATATTCCGATTCATACGAAGATGTTTTAGGAAATTATTATTTGGATAAATTAAGCCTGAAACTTCCGAATAGTTCAGCACAAAAATATACTGTCTTTTTGAAATTCAGAGCTTTAAAAACTTATAGTAATCACCTTACTATTCTTGCTAACGGAAAAGAAATTTTTGCTTATGATATAGATTATAACACGCAAAAACCGGCTGAAATCTCTTTTGATATTCCGGCAAAGCTCATAAAAGACGGAAAACTGACCTTAACATTTCGCAAGGATACGGGGCGTTTAACGGCAGCACAGATGGGGATTAACCCGATTGAAATGATTTTAACCGAAAAATAAGCTTTTTCTGAAAGGTGTTCCTTTTAATGGCTGTTTTTAATCATTATTTATGCTTCATATTTGTGCTTTTTGGTAAAAAGAAAGGGTTTTATGCTTAAAAAAATTTTTTTAGCACTGTTTATTTATATTGTATCGGCTGCCAATGCCGGAGCTGTCAGTTTCAGCCAAACGACGGATTTTGTGAGTATTACGGCTGTTCCCGAATATAAAACGCTCGCTTCCGACACTGAAAAGCTTACAATTATTGCCGAAGTAGACATTAAATCCGGATGGCATTTGTATTGGGATAACCCCGGAGATACGGGCGACCCGACAACGCTGACTTATTTTGAATCGCCGCATTATGTTGAAACGGAAAATGTGCATACAGCCCCTAAAAAATCTGTTTTTGAAGAAATTATAACCTCTTACATTTATACGCAAAAATTATATTTTAAAACAACTTTTGCGCTTAAAGATATTGATAAGACTTCCCGCTTGCCGTTCAATGCGGTTTTGGCTTATACGGTATGCGGCGAATCGTGTTTTCCGGAAACAATCCCATTAAGCTTTGCTTTGCCGGTAGGAAAAGAAGCTGAGAAAAATCCGACTTATTTAAAATCTTCACTTGAGGCTGAAAATACGTTTCCCCTACCTTTAGCGGCAACTGCTGCACTTGAAAAAAACTTTTTGGAATTTAACGTCGGGGAGCATATTATTAAGAATTGCGACGAACCTGAATTTGTGAGCCGACATCCGAAAAAAAGCGTGCTTGCGGATTTGCCGAAAACAAGAATCGGTGAACACGGACAACTTCACGTTGATTTTGATGAAGGCGAACTGCCACCGGATTTTAAAGGCGTTTTGCTTTGCCCTGGGCACGCTTATTATATTGAGCCGAGTGCCGATACGGCGGCACCTCCGGCAAACGATGGTACAAACAACGGCTTGTTTTATTATTTGCTGACGGCTTTTATTGCGGGGCTTATCCTTAACCTGATGCCGTGTGTTTTGCCGGTTTTGAGTTTGAAAGCGCTTTATCTGGTGCAAAACAAGCAGCACGCTTCGGCGATATCGGCTTTAATGTATCTCCTGGGCGTGGTGAGTTCGTTTGCGGCGCTTTCAGGAATCTTGTTCTATTTTCGGCAGAGCGGAACGGAACTCGGGTGGGGATTTCAACTGCAATCTCCGGTGTTTAACATTTTCCTGCTGGTGCTGTTTTTTGTGATTTTTTTGAATCTGACTGATAAACTGCCAATGCCTGACCGATGTGCGGATTATTTGAGCAAAATTGCCGGCAATAAGAGCTTTTTAACCGGTTTTTTTGCCGTTATTATTGCCTGTCCGTGTACGGGGCCGTTTATGGGGGCGGCGCTCGGTTATGCGATTACGCAGCCGACGGTTATTTATTTCGGCATATTTATTGCTCTTGCGCTCGGTTATGCCCTGCCCTATACTCTGATTGAGCTGTTTCCGCAGTTTTTCCTGCGGTTTATCCCAAAACCGGGGGCGTGGATGATAACCTTAAAACGCGTATTGGCTTTGCCGATTGCTTTAACCTGCTTATGGCTCGGATGGGTGATTTTTAACCAATTAAAACCCGCGACCGCCACACACGACATTCAATGGGAACCCTACTCGCCAGCCAAAGCGGAGCAAGCGTTGCAAAACAAAGAGGCTGTGTTTATCAACTTTACGGCAAAATGGTGTCTTGTCTGTCTTTTGAATGATAAATCGTCTCTTTCAACCGATGAGTTTAAACAACTTACGAAAAATAAAAATATACGACTGTTTAAAGCTGACTGGACGAATCGGGACGAACGTATCCGCGATGCGTTGAAAACTTACGGGCGCAACAGTATTCCATTATATGTGTATTATCCTCAAGGCAGCCGCGCACCAATTATCCTGCCGCAGATACTCACTGTTGATATTCTCCGCGAAAAGCTTGGCGGATAAAAACTTTATTTGCGTTGACGAGGGCTTTTTTATTACATAGACTTCATTTATTGAGTGTAACTGAAGGATAAAAACTATGGAACAGAGAGTTATTAACGTTAACGGGGTTAAGCTTGCCAACAACCTGCCGTTCGGGCTTTTGTGCGGTCCGTGCCAGATTGAGAGCCGGCAGCACGCGATTGACATTGCAGGCGCGATGGTGGAAATTACCAAAGAGCTGAATATCCCGTATATTTTTAAAGCTTCTTTCGATAAAGCGAACCGCACATCCATCAATGGTGCACGCGGTGTGGGGCTTGATGAAGGGATGCGGACGTTTGATGAAATCAAAAAACTTTACAACAACCTGCCGATTGTGACGGACGTTCACGAAAAAGAACAATGTGCGATTGTGGCGGAACACGTTGATATGCTGCAAATTCCGGCGTTTTTATGCCGACAGACGGATTTGGTGGTGGCGGCAGCAAATACCGGCAAAGTTGTCAACATTAAAAAAGGACAGTTTCTTGCGCCGTGGGAAGCGAAAAATCTGGTGGTAAAGTGTGACGAATCGGGCAATCAAAATGTTTGTTTGACCGAGCGCGGCACAAGTTTCGGATATAACACATTGGTTACGGATATGCGCGGCTTGCCGAGAATGGCTGCAGATACGGGATGTCCGATTATCTTTGATGCAACGCACTCTGTTCAACAACCGGGGGGGATGGGCGGTTCATCCGGCGGACAACGCGAGTTTGCACCGGTGTTAGCACGCGCGGCAGTTGCTGTGGGCGTGGCTGCAGTGTTTATGGAAACACACGAAAATCCAGATAAGGCTCTCTCTGACGGACCGAACACAATTGCGCTTAAAGATATGAAAGGCGTATTGAGTGTCTTGAAACAATTTGACGAAGTGCGAAAGAAACTGGATATTTTTTAAGAGAGAAAAAGCCATCGCAAGATGGCTTTTGTTTTAGAGTTTTTTCCATCATATTTTTTAATTCTTTTAATTTTTTTTGATTGTCTTCAATCATATTAGCAGATTGACTTATTGCTTAAAATGGTATATCGGATAGATATGTTTAATCGATTGAGCCGTTATTTATGATAATCAAAGATGAGGGATATGTTTTAAGCGCGAAAAAGTACGGCGAAAAATCGCTGATTGTGGTGCTGTTTACCAAAAACAAGGGGAAAATTACCGGTTTTGTTTCGGACGGAACGAGCAAAAAGAATCGGGGGCTGTTTCAGACCGGTAACAAACTTTTTTTTGAAGCATCGGCACGCTTAGAAGAGAATATGCGGCGATTGTTCAGGCTGGAGCTGATTGAGCCGAACGCTGTGAATATGATGGTTGATGTTAGAAAGCTGGAGCTGATGACGGCGGTTGTGCCAATGTTTATGCGACTGTTAAACGAAAATGAAGATGTTGCACTGTTTTATGACATTCTCGGAAAGTTTTTCAAAGCAGCAACGCTTAAAGAGATGCTCGTGCAATATGCTTTTTTTGAATTTTATGTGCTGGATTACCTCGGAATCGGCTTGTCGCTTGACTGTTGCGCCGTAACAGGGCAAACTGAGGAACTTTGCTATGTTTCACCCAAAACGGGTAAGGCTGTTTGCCGCGAGGTGGGCGCGCCTTATGCTGACAGATTATTCAAATATCCGCATTTTGTTGTGGATAACAAACAGAATCCATCTTATGAAGAAATTTTAAATGTGTTAAAAATGACAGAGTTTTTTCTCTTTGAGCATTTTTTTAAGTTTCATAACTTGCTTTTGCCGAAGAGCCGCGCTAACCTGTGGCAGTTTTTTGCCGATGTAAGCGATGACAAATAAATAAAAAGCTTTCGGGCTGCAACCTTGAGGGAACAATGGAAGAAGAAATTGTTGAAGAAAAAGTACACAATGTCAAACTCAAAGAAGAATTGAGCAAGCGTTATTTATCATATGCGATGTCAACAATTGTGGCGCGTTCGCTGCCGGATGTGCGGGACGGATTAAAACCAGTTCACCGCCGTTTGATGTATGCGATGCGGCAGCTCAAGCTTGACCCGAAATCCGGCTTTAAAAAATGTGCGAGAGTTGTGGGCGATGTTATCGGTAAATACCACCCGCACGGCGACTCGGCAGTTTACGGTGCGATGGTGCGTTTGGCGCAGGATTTTTCGGTGCGATATCCGCTGGTTGACGGGCAAGGAAACTTTGGCAATATTGATGGCGACGGCGCAGCGGCAATGCGATACACCGAAGCGCGTTTGACAGAATTTGCGCTGGCGTTGATGGAAGGCTTAAACGAAAATTCAGTTGACTTTATGGATACATACGACGGCGAAGAACAAGAACCGATAGTGATGCCGGCAGCGGTTCCAAACCTCTTGTGTAATGGTTCGGCGGGCATTGCCGTGGGGATGGCAACAAATATTCCGCCGCATAATCTGAGCGAAGTGGCTGATGCCCTCTTGTATCTGATTAAAAATCCCGAATGCGATATTGCGGGTTTGGTAAAATATGTCAAAGGGCCGGATTTTCCGACCGGCGGACTGATTATTGCCGACCAGAAAGCAATTATTGATGCATATACGCACGGTAAGGGATATTTCCGTATTCGCGCAAAGTGGGAAAAGGAAGACCTTGGCAAAGGGCAATATCAAATTGTGGTAACGGAAATTCCGTATCAGGTAGTGAAGTCTAAGCTGATTGAAAAAATTGCCCAGCTTTTGGAAGATAAAAAACTGCCGCTGCTTGCAGACGTACGTGATGAATCTGCACAAGACATACGCATTGTACTGGAACCAAAGAACCGGACTGTCGATGCGGCGCTTTTAATGGAACATCTGTTTAAGCAGACCGAGCTTGAAATCCGCTTTGCAATGAATATGAACGTGTTGTCTTCTGACGGCGTACCGAAGGTAATGAGCCTTAAAGAGGTGTTAAAAGAATATTTAAACCACCGCCATAAAGTGCTTATCCGTAAATCACAGTACCGGCTTGATAAAATCAATGCGCGGCTGGAGATTTTGTCTGGTTATTTGATTGCTTACTTAAACCTTGATGAAGTTATCCGCATTATCCGCGAAGAGGAAGACTCGAAAACGGTATTGATGGCGACGTTTAACCTGACTGACAATCAGGCGGAAGCGATTTTGAATATGAAACTCCGCAACCTGCGCAAACTGGAAGAAGAAGAAATCAGAGCCGAGTTTGATGAGCTGACCGAAGAAAAGAACGGGATTGAGGCTTTGCTTGGCAGCGAGGAACTGCGTATGGTTCGCCTGAGCGAAGAAATCAGCGCTACAAAAGAAAAATTTGGCAAGAAAACGGCTTTAGGCAAACGCCGCAGCCAATTTGCCGATATGCCTGACGATGTGGACGTGCCGATTGAGGTGATGGTGGAGAAAGAACCGATTACGGTTATCCTCTCGCAAAAAGGGTGGATTCGGAGTATGAAAGGGTATATTCCGCTCACCGACGAGTTTAAATTTAAGGAAGATGATGCGTTACAATTCGCCATACACGCTTATACGACAGACAAAATTATCTTGTTTGATACATCCGGCAAGTTTTTTAATATCAATGCTAATGAAATTCCGTCCGGACGCGGCTTCGGACAGCCGGTGCGGCTGATGGCTGACTTGGGCGTTAATGACAATATCTGTGCGATGTTTGTGTTTGAAAAAGGCGCAAAATATGTTGTTTCTTCAGACTGCGGGCACGGTTTTGTGATTGACGAAGGGCACATTATTGCGCAAACCCGCAACGGACGAAAAATCCTTAATCTGGCAGATGGCGAAGTGGCTGCTTTTTGCAAGAAGATAACCGGCGATATGGTCGCAATTGTCGGCGAAAACCGCAAGCTCCTTATCTTCAAACTTGAGGAAATCCCCTCGATGGCACGCGGACGCGGTGTTGCTTTACAAAAATATCAGGGGTGCAAAATGTCTGACATTCAGATTTTCAAAGAAGAAGAAGGCTTTTGCTATAGTCGTTCGGGCGGAGTTGCCAACGAAAAAGAACTATTAGCGTGGTTAGGACACCGTGCACAAGTCGGACGGCTGGTTCCGTTCGGCTTTCCGAAAACAAATAAGTTTTTTAAGGAATAAACCTGATGACTGCATATACATCTGTTGATATTACAGCTATGCGCGAGGCAATTGCTGCATCTGCTACAGCTTTAAATACCAACAATCCGCTCCCTATCGGCGGTCCGTTTGGATCTGTGATTTATAAAGGCGGTAAAAAGATTGCGGAGGGGTGTAATCACGTGTTGGCTGATAATGATCCGTCTGCTCACGGCGAGGTTTATACTATCCGCGAGGCTTGCCGTGTTCTTGGAACGTGGGATTTGTCCGGCTGTGTTTTATACACAAGTTGTGAACCTTGTCCGATGTGTTTGATGACGGCGAAATGGGCAAATATTCAAACTATTTACTTTGCTGCTACAAGAGAAGATGCAGCACAAATCGGCTTTCGTGATGATGATTTGTATCAGCTGTTAAAAGATGGTGTTTATGCGATGGCTATCCCTGAATGCAGACAAGAAGCTATTGATGTAATGCAAAAATGGTATGAACGATTTTCTGTTTCAGGAAAATATTAAAAAAATTAAAGGGCGGAACTCCGCCCTTTAACTCTATTTCTTTCTTATAAGGCTGATGTAGCTTTCGATTGAGGCGAGCAGAATAAGGAAATAACCCATTACTTCGCTGCACTCTTCAAAAAGCTCTTTAATCTGCGCCATCTGGCTTTCGCCGATGACATTGATGACTAACGGGCGGTGGCCAATACACTGGCCTATCGGGAAAATGACAATCAGCGCACAAAACATCATATAAAACGGAGAAGTTCCGATAAATGAAACTAAATTTTTACAAGCAGTCTCTTTATGCTTTATCGCATATTCGGCTGCAATCAACGGAAACACAAAGCCTATACGCCAGCGTAAACCGTAAATCAGTTCATCCAAAGTCTTGTCCAGCTCCCGACAACTTGCGAGAAAACACAGAGAAGCCAAGAAAAACATTAGCGGCCGCCAGCTTTTGGCACATATTCCCTCTGTTAAAAAGATTGTTCCTGCGCAAAGCAGCAAGCCAAGCTGAATGTTTTCAACTATACCGTTTTCTGCAAACGTTTGTGCTTTATATATTGAAGCAAGGTGATGGATAAAACCAATGAATAACATTGCCAGCAACAGATAAACCAGACTTCTGCATCCAGACCATAAAATTGTTTTTTCATTTTCGTTTAAAGACATTTTAGTTCTCTTTATATTTTAATATAATCTATATGA
>CAJTWX010000032.1:2375-16869 GCA_910580155.1 uncultured Alphaproteobacteria bacterium | reverse complement strand
TATAAGATTGAAACAAAAAGTAAAGCTGTTTTTGCAAAATAAGCGAAAAAAAGCGCCAAGCCCGCAAGCTTGACGCTGAAAAAACTTATAGCAAAGCTTTAAATCATAGCCATACCGCCGTTAACGTGCAATGTCTGGCCTGTGATGTATTGTGCTTCATCAGAAGAGAGGAATGCAACTGCGTTGGCAATGTCCTGCGCTTCGCCGAGTTTGCCTTCCGGAATTTTGCTCAAAAGCTGTGCTTTCACATCATCCGGCAAAACGTCAGTCATCGGCGTTCTGATAAAGCCCGGAGCAATAGAGTTTACGGTAACGCCGCGAGAGCCTACTTCTTGTGCCAAGCACTTATTCATAGCAATCATACCAGCCTTGGAAGCAGAGTAGTTAGCCTGTCCGGCATTGCCCATAACACCCACAACAGAGGCAATACCAATAATACGACCGTATCTTCTTTTCATCATTCCGCGGATAGCAGCTTTTGCAAGTTTGAAACCTGCAGAAAGGTTAACATCCAAAACGAGCTGCCAATCTTCATCGCTCATACGCATAAAGAGGTTATCACGGGTCAAACCGGCGTTGTTTACCAAAATGTCAATGCGCCCCATTTTTTCTTCAACGTTTTTAACCAGATTGTTGACGTCTTCGCTGTTGGTCAAATCAGCCACAAAGCATTCAACGCGTTCGCCGAGTTCTGCTTTTAACTTTTCCATCGGAGCAAGGTTTCTGTCTGTCAAAGCCAAAGTGGCGCCTTGAGCGTGCAGTGTGCGTGCGATTTTATCTCCAAGTCCTCCGGCAGCACCGGTGATTAACGCAATTTTACCATCCAAATTAAACATATTTAAGTGTCCTTTTCTTCAAAAAGTTATAGATTCTTTGCCAATTCCTCAATTTCTGCAATTGAGCAAACAGAAATTGAGTTCGCTTCTTTTAAGCTGCGTTTGGCAATACCGGAGAGAACTTTTCCGGCGCCGAGTTCAACAATATCCGTAACGCCGTTCGCGCCAAAGAATGCCATTGTTTCTCTCCATCTTACGGTACCGGTAACCTGTTCAACCAAGTTCTTGATAATTTCTTGCTTTGCAGATTCGGGAGCAGCCAAAACGTTTGCTACAATCGGAATTAGTGCATCACGGGCTTCCACTTCCATAAATGCTCGCGCCATTGTTTCGGCAGCCGGTTGCATCAGCGGGCTGTGAAACGGTGCGGAAACCGGAAGTTTCAAACATCTCTTTGCGCCAAATTCAGAGGCAATCTCAACAGCCTTTTCAATCGCCTGAATATGCCCAGAAAGCACAACCTGCCCGTCCGAATTGTCATTTGCAGCCACGCAGTAGTGTGCAGAATCGTTGCAAGCATCAACCAATGCGCCAACATCTTTAAAAGATAACCCCAAAACGGCAGCCATCCCCCCAACACCAACCGGCACAGCCTGCTGCATCGCATCGCCACGGATGCGCAAAAGCTTTGCCGTGTCAGCAAGCGAAAACACGCCCGCCGCACAGGCAGCGGAATATTCGCCGAGCGAATGCCCCGCAACATAAGCAGCCTTATCTTTAAGAGAAATGCCGAATTCTTTTTCCAACACCTTCACAACCGCCATCGAAACCGCCATCAAAGCAGGCTGTGTATTGGTTGTCATTGTCAGTTCCAAATCTGGGCCTTCGGTCATAACCTTATATAAATCTTGCCCCAGAGCCTGATTGACTTCTTCAAAAACATCTTTGGCAGACTTAAAGTTTTCAGCTAACTCTTTCCCCATACCCACAAACTGCGAGCCTTGTCCGGGGAAAACAAATGCATATTTCATTTAGTTACTCCAATTATTTTTTATGAAGATAAGCTAAATGAGTTGCCTCTAAAGTCAAGATTTAAATCCCCTACGTGTGCATAGCTTTGCCCGAAACGGTTATGCACATAAACTTTTGTGTTAATAGTTTGTTTAAAATTAAGCATTAAAATCACCCCCGAATCAAAGATAATAATAGAGGGATAAATGGCAAAGAGAACTAAAAAGAAAACCGCAAAAAAAGAAACAAACAGTAAAACTGCAAAGCTTCTGGCAATACTAACCGGTATCGGGCTATGGCTGTTTTCAATAGCGCTGGTACTAAGTATGTTCGGTTATAATCCGGCAGACGAATCTTTTAACGTGTCAAACTCTGAAAAAATCAGTAATTTTATGGGGCGTTTCGGCTCGTATAGTGCAGATTTTGTGGCCAACAGTTTCGGGCTCGCTGTTTTTGTTTTTTTAATTCCCGTAATGGTTTGGGGCTTTTTGCTGATAAAACACCATAAAATTTTAGAGTTCAAAATCCGCCTGTTTGCGCTGTTTTTGGGAATAATTTCTTTATCCGGCGCATTTTATCAAACATTTGCGGCTTCGCTTGAAAAAAACCATCTGCTCGGCAAATTCAGTCATTTATTGCCGCAAGGGCTAAGCAATTTGTTCAAAAGTTGGAAACTGGAGGGATACGAATCAGTAGCCGCAACATCATTGTTGGGCTTAATGTCTTTAATGTCGTTTAACCTTGCAGCAGGTATAACTCTCAGACAATGGAGCGCGGTTATCAAAAAAATCGTTATGGTAGTAATTGCTGGAATCAGTGGGGTATATATGTTTGTTCGCCGCCTAATAAATAGGGATGAAAACGCCGATATAGCGCCCAAACCCGCAAAAATTAAAGAAAAAGTCCGCAAAGAGCCGGTTTTAAATGCTGCTGAAGACACTGAAAAAGCCGAAAACAAACCAATCAAAAAAGAACCTGCGCCGGTCATTTCCATTGCCAGCAAACAAAAAGCGGATGTCAACGGCTACCAATATCCTGATATTAACCTCTTAAAACGTCCGAAAGAAAAACTGGGACTGAACATTAGCGAGAAAGAATTAAATGAAACCGCACGTAAGCTTGAAGCAGTGCTTGAAGAGTTCGGCGTGCGCGGACAGATTGTCAAAATCCGCCCCGGACCGGTGGTCACTCTGTTTGAGCTGGAGCCAGCACAGGGAACAAAAAACTCCCGCGTCATCAGCCTTGCCGATGATATTGCACGCTCAATGTCTGCCATCTCGGTACGTATTGCTGTTGTCCCTGGATCAAATACCATCGGTATTGAAATCCCAAATCCCAAGCGCGAAACGGTGTGGCTGCGCGATTTGCTGGAAGATGTCAACTTTACCGATAGCAAAAACGCTCTAAATGTCGTTTTGGGCAAAGATATCGGCGGCAAAAATGTCTACGCCGATTTGGCAAAAATGCCGCACTTGCTTGTGGCCGGTACTACCGGTTCGGGTAAATCCGTCGGCGTGAATGCAATGATTTTGTCCTTATTATATAGAATGTCGCCGGAAGAATGCAAATTTATCTTGATTGACCCAAAAATGCTCGAGTTCTCAATGTATAACGGCATCCCACACTTGCTCACGCCGGTAATTACCGACCCATCAAAAGCAGTTTTAGGTCTGAAATGGGCTGTGCGCGAGATGGAGGAACGCTATCGGGCGATGGCGTGCCTGTCTGTACGTAACATTAACGGCTATAATTTAAAATTAAAAGAATTGCGTGATAAAGGAGAAAAGCCGATGCGTACCATTCAGGTCGGTTTTGACCCCGAAACCGGTAAGCCGAAGTACGAACAGCAGATGTTAGATACGACTCCGCTGCCGTATATCGTCGTGGTTGTGGACGAAATGGCGGACTTAATGCTTGTTGCCGGCAAAGAAGTTGAGGCCGCAATCCAGCGTTTGGCACAAATGGCGCGTGCAGCGGGCATCCACCTCATAATGTCTACCCAGCGCCCGGCAGTAGATGTTATCACAGGTACAATTAAGTCAAACTTCCCGACCCGTATCAGTTTTCAGGTAACGTCCAAGATTGACAGCCGCACCATTTTGGGCGAGCAGGGCGCCGAGCAGCTCTTGGGTAAAGGCGATATGCTCTATATGCCAGCAGGCTTGCGCCCGCAACGTATTCACGGCGGCTTTGTGGAAGATGCTGAGGTAGAGGGCGTTGTCGAGTTTATTAAATCTCAGCGCGAACCGGAATATGTCAGTGACGTGACAGCCGGTGAACTTGAGATGAAAAACAAGGATGCTGGCGCTCTGTTTGACCAAACTTCAATGGGGCAAAGCAGCGGCAAAGAGGATTTATATGAGCAGGCAGTGGCAATTGTCCGTAATGATAAAAAAGCTTCCACAAGTTACATCCAGCGCCGTTTGGGTATCGGCTACAATAAAGCCGCATCTCTGATAGACCGGATGGAAGACGAAGGCGTCATCACCCCCGCAGACAAAGTCGGCCGCCGCGAAGTAATTTAATAAGTCTATGAAGTCCGCAAACAAAAACCGACAATTCTATTGTCGGTTTTTCCATATCCCGAAAACCACCAGCTAGGCCGACAGACTCCTTTTTTACATCTTCCACGCCTTCATTACTTTGTCCATACTATTGTTGACAACAATAATGTCCTGCCGCAATTTCTTGTTTTCATACACCTTTAATGCCGACTGATAATAATCAATCGCCTCGGCTAAAGCTGTTTTATCTTTAGCATTTTTGCCAATGTTGTAATAAACATTCGCAATGTTTTCCTGAATTTTTGCCCACGCTACCGGATAAAGCTCTTTGCGGTAAACCGTTTGCTTGTTTTTATAACTCTTAATTGCAAGTTTGGAAATGTCATTGCTTTTTGAAAACAATCCCAATAATGAAAGATAAAAACCTAAATATCCTTCAATTTTAGACCACAGCTCAGGGAAAGAAATTTCCGTATAAGTCTGCTCAGCCTCTCGTAAATAATGAACAGCATCACGCAGCGCCTGAATATCATTGGAAAATTTCCAATATCTGAAATAAAGTTGCGAGAGCTTAAATGAAATCATTGCAAAGTCATAAGGGTAGTTATAGTGGTCAAGATATTTCTGCGCCGTGCGGTAATTATTGATAGCCTCGCGAAACAGTTGCCAATAACCGCCTAACTCCTGCTTCAACGCTGTTTCATAAAGCTGTCCGAGGTTCTTGTAAATACATCCTAGGTGCACATTTTGAATAATCTGGTTTTTATAGGAAAGTGCATTTTGTAGCAGTTCTTTGATGGTGTTAAAGTTTTTGTGTGTCAGTTCCCGTTGTGTATTGCTCAGATAAATCAAACCGGTTGTATTAAGTGCGCACGGCGAGAGCATAACGTTGTTATTCTCGCTTTGCGAATCGGTCATAAAATTTGTAATCGTATTTTTCAAGAGTTTTTGTTTGAGGTGGCGCAAATCGATTCGCTGCTCGCTTATAGCCGCAGCAATTGTCCCTGTAATCAGATTTTCAAGCATCTCGGGAAAAAAGCTGATATGTTCAAAATATTCTGCCGGAACATACAAACTTTCCAAAATCGAGCACGACACATTCTCCCAGTCCGAATAAACGTTTGCAGTCTGAAAGTTCAACCGGATATTTGCTTCTTCCTGATATCCCCAGACAATAACATCGGCATTAAGTTTTTGTAAAATCATATTGCCGGCGTCAACCAAATCAAAAAAGCCGCGTCCCTGCAGGTTTAAAAAACCTTTATTAAACGGCTCGTCAAAATAGCGGACATTGAAATATTGGTTTTTCTGTAAGAGTCGCGCCATTGCCTGCCCAAAACCATAATTACCGTATTCGGCAAACTCAACCACAACAATTTTAAGCGTTTCAACCTTCGGCAAAAGCCTTTTGCTTGCGGTATCTTTTCCGAATAAAAACTTGATAAAGTTCGCCATCAAACCCTCGTATAAGTTATTCCTTACGGCCTTTTTTACTGTTTTTCTTTTTAGCCAACGCTCCTTTTATGGCATTTTTACCCCATTTTGAAATAGATAACAACTCTTCCGGTTTAGTATCCCCAGATAAGATTGATAACAGCCATAAATTTATCGTTACGGCAAACACCGGAAATGCCAGCCGCTCTGTTGAGGCAATCTGGATTGTTGCCAGCACAATATCTACCGCCAAAATTTTCAAGACGCCCCGTGCAACGCCTTGCTCATATTTGCCATCATCAGAAATTAAAAAGTAAGACGTACACATAAACCCGCGGATGCAGGAAACTCTTTCAATATACCGGCGATATAAAACTAAACCGGTTTCCGTAAACAAATAAGAGGCGGCAATAAACAAAGGGGCTTCGGCATATTCCGCTGCACCGTTAAGCATTAAACATCCGATAATGAAACCGAAAGCAGAAAAAGCACCGTCGCTCATCAACATTTTTTCCGGCGGCCAGCTGAAAAATGCAAACGCAATCATCACGCCAGCATATACGAGTACCAATATCCCCAATATTTGCGGCAACGCGCCGAAATAAACCAAAATCACCATAGACAGAGCAATCGCAATAAACTGCATAGAAGCAATTCCGCCCAAACCGTTTAATAAGCCAAATCCTTTTGATATCGTAAATAGAATAAGTGTCAGGACGATTTTTTCCTGCCATAAATCAAGTTGCTCGGGAAACAGCCGGAAAGAGTCAGGCATAAGAGTAACCATAAGATAGGCCGCACCAAGCGTTAAAACATTAGCAAGCCAGTCAATTCCCAAAACGTAGCAAAAATAAATAATTGCCGCCATTACAATCGGTGCGGCAATATTAAAGTAGCCATACGAAGATATAGTATCATTCAATGCCGGAAACAGCGTATAAACAGTAACGCCGCCGATAAGCATTATACTTGCCATATACCAAAACGGATCGAGCTTAAATTCATATTCTTCGGGAATTAATTCTACATCAATCCGGCTTAATAGAAAAGTCGCAACGGTAAAACAAATCAATAATCCGCCAATGCCATAAATTAAAAAATCATTCATAAAACCTCCGCTGCGTAAAGCCCCTTGTGTTATAAATGCTACTATAGCACAAAGATGTTAATTCTTTCTTTTTAAAACTGCCACAAAAAAGCCGTCTATGCCGAAAAAATAATCAAATGCCTGCGGCAGAATACGAAGAAATCCCTCTTTTGTTTGCATTTGCTCTGTTTCTGCCGTTTTAATTGGCAAAATATCAAACTCTGGGTGTGATTTTAAAAAGTTATTCATCTGCCGCTCGCCTTCTGCCTTTGCCAAAGAGCAGGTTGCATATAAGATTATGCCGCCGGTTGCCAGCAATGAAATGCTGTGTTCCAAAATCTTCTGTTGCAATGCCGCTTGTTTTTTGACATCAGCCATAGTTTTAGTGTGCATAATTTCCGGATGCCGCCGAAATGTTCCGGTTGCAGAGCAGGGTGCATCAAGCAAAATGATATCAAATTTAATATCAGCCGTAAAGTGCAGGGCATCGGCGCAAATCGTTGTCAGGTTTTTACCCAGCTTAAGCCTGTCAATATTTTCTTTCAGACGGTTGAGCCTGGTGTTGGAAATATCAACTGCAGTCACGACTGCTCCGGCGTCCAAAAGCTGCGCAGTCTTTCCTCCGGGGGCGGCGCAAAAGTCTAAAACACGCTTGCCGACCAAATCGGATAAGCACTTAACGGCAATGGCAGAAGCCGCATCTTGTACCCACCATATCCCTTCTTGAAACCCATTGATTTCCGTAACTTTCGTGTTTGCCGGCAGCCTGAAACTTCCGGTCGGCAGCATATTCCCGTCCGCCATTTCCGGAAGATGTCCTTGTTTATAGGTCAGATCAAGCGGTGGTTCAACAGCAGCAAACTGTTCCATCTCAGTAATTTCTGCTGCAGTATAATCCTGTTTTAAAATCTGTAAAAAGTTTTTACTAAAATAGCCGCTTTTTCGCTCTGTTAATAGTGTATCTTTTTGCCGAAGGATATTGCGTAAAACAGCATTGACAAAGTTTGCGCCAAACTTGTCAGTCTTCACCTTTGCCGCCTCAACGTATGAATTGATAACCGCATAATCAGGTGTGTTCATAAATAAAACCTCGGCAGCCCCCAAATAAAGCAGATATTCCAAAATGTTTTGCTTTTGCGGGATTTTCTTTTTCACAAATTTAGGCAAGACTTCCGTTTTGATAAAAGTCAGCTGTCTCAGGGTTGTCATCAAAAGCATATTTGCAAACCCACGGTCTTTGTCTGCAATTGTATTTTTGATATTGGTAAGAGATATTCCGTCAGTAAGAATACTTTTTAAAATTTCTGCATATTCTGCTCTGTTATCAGCCATAAAAACCCTTTTAAATTAAAGATTTGTTAAATATAATGCCCTACTTTATAGCGAAGAAATATGTATATGTAAAGGGTAAAAACGATGAGGACGCGCCAAATATTTTTTTCATTGCTTTTAGGGGTAATGCAACTCCCCGTAACTGCAAATGCACTGGATGTGTTTGATGTTTATCAGGCGAAAGTTCCAGAGGGGTGTCTTGAAAAAAATATTTCCGCCAAAGAAGAAGTTTCGCTGATAGATTTGATAAAAATCGGAATATGCAACAATCCCGGCTTAAATGTTGATTATATGAGCTTAAAAAGTGCCGAGGCAAATTTAGGTTCTGCGAAATCCGAATATTTTCCGAATATTACTTTAAATGCCGGCGCAAATAAAAACACCCGAAATGCTCAAGGTTACAGCCACACCGAAGATAATCCCTATAACATTAATGCCGGCTTGTCATTATTGTTGTATGATTTCGGTGGCCGTTCTTCCCGAATTGATACGTTTCGTTCATATCTTGCTGCATCCGGCTTTAACTATAACAGCGCTTTGCAAGATTTAATCCTCTCCATCCATACCTCATATTTCAAATTATTAGGGGCAATGGAAGATTTAAAAAGCGCAAAAGCCAACGAGGCGATGTATAAAAAGTCATATGCCGAAGCCTCCCGCCGCTATGAGGTAGGGCTTGCGGCGTTAAATGACAAACTGCAAACCCAAACAAGCTATGAACAGTCCAAACTCAAAGTTATCCAAATGGAAAATGCAGTCAAACAATATGAAGGCGATTTGGCAACAATTTTAAACCTGCCGCCACAAACTTCTTTTAAGTTGAAACAACCACCCAAAGATAGGGACTTAACAGCGCTTGATAAAAAAGTCACCTTGGATAAGATGATTGAACAGGCTTCAAAAGAGCGCACAGAGGTAAAAGCCGCTGAGGCAAATGTGAATGCGGCAAATGCCTCACTCCAAGAACTGCGTTCCACCAGATTCGGCTCAATCTCTTTATCGGCCGAAAGCGGCTATAATAATAGTTGGAAACCAGAACGGTCATATAATCGGGATAATTCCATCGGGCTTAATTATCGTCTGCCATTGTTTACCGGTTTTGATACAAGCTATAAAATCTCTGCTGCCGAGTTTAAACGTGAGCAGGAGCGTTATGCATTGGAACAAACCAGAAATAATATCAAAAATGAAGTCTGGGGAGCATATCACGACTATCAAACGGCTCTGAAATCTTATGAAGTCAGCAAAAAAGTCTTAAAAAGTGCAGAAGAAAATGAAAAAGTTGCATTCAAATCCTATGAAATCGGCCAAACCGATATTATAAACCTTTTAACAGCAGAGTCGCAGCTTGCCGATGCGCGCGATTCTCTGGTTAATGCTTTTTATACAGTGTTAATCAACAAAGCAACCCTATATCGTTCAATCGGGAGATTCTGATGCCGAAAAAGAAAAATCTCAAAAAGAAATCTATTTTACTAACCATAATCATTGTCCTCGGGCTGATATATGCATTTTGGAGTAAAGGCTCCAAAGGGCTTAACCCCGCAGATTTTGAAATGGGAGAGGTTACCAAAGGAAACCTTGCCTACGAAGTAACCGCCACTGGCACAATCAATCCGATAAATACTGTCACGGTCGGAACTCAGGTTTCAGGCATAGTTGAAAAAGTCTTGGCAGATTATAATGACGATGTTAAAGAAGGTCAGATTTTGGCATTGCTTGATTCATCAACCTTAAAAGAACAAATGGAAAAATCTGAAGCGAATTATGAACTGGCCAAAGCTAAAGAAAGCAAAGCCAAACTAAACTACGAACGTATTAAAAAACTTTATCAGGATAAGTTGACGTCATCCGCTTCGTTAGAAGATGCTGAAATTGCCTATAAAGAAACTTCGGCAAATGTTTTAAGCGCTAAAGCAGATTATAACATCTCTAAAAAGAACTTTGAATATGCAACCATCACCTCGCCGGTATCCGGCACGGTCATTACCAAAGAAATAGAGCAGGGGCAGACCGTTGCTGCAAGTTTCTCGACACCGACCTTGTTTGAAGTAGCCGAAGACTTGTCCAAAATGCAGATTGAGGCCAGCGTTTCCGAGGCCGACATCGGCTACATCAAGCCTGATATGGCAGCCACTTTTACCGTAGATGCTTATCCGAATGATAAATTTTTCGGTAAAATCCGCCAGGTGCGTCTCTCGCCGACCGAAGAATCAAACGTTGTAATGTATACAGTCATTATTGAGATAGACAATTCGTCGCGCAAACTCCTCCCCGGAATGACAGCATCAGTCATCATCAAAGCCGAAGAGGCAAATGATGTATTGATGGTTTCGGCTATGGCTTTGCAATATAAACCTTCCACGGCGGTTAAAGCAATGATGGACGTAAAAAAGGTGAAAGATATTGCCGAAAATCAAGATGTCGTTTATTTGTTTGAAAAAGGCAAAATTGTTCCCCGCATCATCACTAAAGGCTTGTCTGATATGACAAATATTGAAGTAAAAGAGGGCTTGTCAATGGGCGAAAAAGTCATCATTGAAGCAAATGAGCCGAGGCGCAGATAATGACAGATAGCAAAAAAGTCATAGAGGTTAAAAGCGTTTATAAAACCTACTATATGGAAGGTGGTACCAGTCAGGAAGTCTTAAAAGATATAAATTTCAATATTACTGCAGGCGAATTTGTTGCCATAATGGGGCCGTCCGGTTCAGGCAAATCAACCTTGATGAACATCTTGGGTTGTTTGGATAAGCCGACTTCCGGTAAATATATTCTGGACGGCTATAATCTTGACGATAAAGATGACAACGAGCTGGCCAAAATCCGCGGTAAAATGATAGGTTTTGTGTTTCAAAATTTTAACCTGATGATGAAACGCACGATTGCCGATAATGTCTCGCTTCCTTTAATATATCAAAATACCCCCGAAAAAGAGCGGTATAAACGCGCCGTGGAAATGTTGAAAAAAGTTGGTTTGAGTGGCTATCAAAACCGCGTGCCGTCGCAAATCTCGGGTGGTATGCAGCAGCGTGTTGCTATTGCCCGTGCTTTAATCAATAATCCGGCAATTATTTTTGCAGATGAGCCGACCGGAAATCTGGATAGTAAAACCTCTGATGAAATTATGGACCTGTTTACCGCGCTAAATCGGCAGGGGATAACAATTGTGTTGGTAACCCACGAAGACGATGTTGCAGATTATGCAACCCGAATGATAAAAATCAGCGATGGGCATAAGGTTTATGATGGTTTGCGTAAAGAATATAATAAAGAGAAGGAAACCAAATGCTGAAAGCGATATTAAAAGAAGCGTGGATTTCAATTGCCTCTTATAAATTGCGCACGTTTTTAACGATGCTTGGCATAATGATTGGTGTGGCGGCGGTAGTGATGATGGTATCAGCCGGACAAGCTGTGCAAAACCGCATCACGCAAACCTTTGCCTCAATGGGCAGTAATTTAATTCTTATTGGTCCAGCGGAATTGGTCAGTGGCGGTGTACGCGGCGGCCGTGGTAAACCAAGTGTAACCATAGCCGATGTAGCCGCCCTGAAAACATTAAAAGATGTTGAAACAGCTTCATATAATATGGGAGCTGCCGCACAAGCAGTCTATGGTTCTAGCAACTACGGCGTGAGCGTCCGCGGCACAAATCCGGATTTTCTAAACGTCAATAACTGGGAAATAGAAGACGGCATAATGTTTACCGATAAAGATGTCAAAGCCGCCAAACCCTATGTTGTTATTGGTCAGACAATAGTGGACGAACTGTTCGGATTACAAAATCCGGTTGGCAAAACCCTGCGCTTAAAAGGCAAACCGTTTACGGTTATCGGTACGCTTAAAGCCAAAGGCGACGGCTTAATGGGAGATGATCAGGACAATATCGTTATAATGCCCTCCGCCACACTGCGTCAGCGTTTGGAAGGTTCTGACCGCCCCGAATTTGTGAACATAGCGTTTGTTAAGGCTGTTTCGGAAGATAAAATGGAGAGCGTTGCCAAACGGGTGGAATATATGCTCCGTACCAGACACCGCTTAAAAGATGGTGTAAAAAACGATTTTACCGTCCGCTTAATGACTGAAATGGTAGAAAAAGTCCGTTCTGTCGGCTTTATTCTTTCTGCTCTTCTGGCAGCGATTGCCTCTATCTCGCTGATAGTCGGAAGTATCGGCATTATGAATATGATGCTGGTGTCTGTAACCGAGCGCACGCGTGAAATTGGCACCCGTAAAGCTTTAGGGGCGCCAAACAGCTGGATAATGGCGCAATTTTTAACCGAATCAATCTTAATCTCATTTATCGGCAGTTTTATCGGTATGGTTTTCGGTATCGTCTTTTCACAAATCGGCGGTTATGTAATGGGGTATGAGGTGCCGATTTCTATCTGGTCGGTCATCGTGTCGGTAACCGTTGCCGTCGTTGTCGGCATCATTTCGGGCTTAATGCCTGCACTCAAAGCAATGCGTTTAAACCCGATAGACGCTTTAAGGTATCAATAAACTATAAAAAAAGCCCGCAAGTGCGGGCTTAGTCTTACGCTTTTTCGCCTTTAAGTCTTTTATATGCCTTATCATAGCCAATCAGCGGCAAAAGTGTTTTAAGCTCCGGACCATTTGCCTCAGCGGTCAAAGCCATCCGGATGGGGTGGAACAGCTCTTTGCCTTTACGCCCGGTTTTTGCTTTCAGCTCATTCATCCACGCATTAAACGTTTCGGCATTAAATTCACCTCTCGGAAGCAAATCTGCTGCCAGCGCTGTAAATTCCGCATCTTCAATAACGGGCATAATTTCTTTGTTACAAATACTGTCCCACAATGTCACGTCTTTTGCTGTTTCCAAATTACCTTTCACGTCATCCCAAAATACTTCGCTCACGCCAAAAGTGTCCGTAAGCGCAGAGTAGGGCATATTATGAACCAGCTTTGTATTAAACTTCTTCAACTCTTCTTCGTCAAACTTTGGTTGTGACCGTCCGATTTTGCTAAAGTCCAAAGTTGCCGCAAGGGAGTCGAGCGAATAAAACGGCTCAATTGCCTCAGACGTTCCGAGTTTGGCTAAAAACGAGCAAATCGCCATCGCCTCAATTCCGTCTTCACGCAGTTCGCGCACACCAAGGCTACCTAATCGTTTGGAGAGTTTTCCTTCTTTGCCGGTTAAAAGCGGCAAATGCGCAAACGTCGGCACATTCCCTCCAATTGCCTTAAACATCTGAATTTGCGCAGCCGTGTTCGTCACGTGGTCTTCGCCGCGCACAATGTGCGTAATCTCAAAATCCACATCATCAATTACAGAGGGCAGGTGATACAAATAACTTCCGTCCTCGCGGATAATAATCGGGTCAGAAAGCTTATTTGCGTCATATTTGCACACGCCGCGCACCACATCGTCCCACATAATCTCTTCGTCAATAAGCTTAAAGCGATAATGAGGTTTACGTCCTTCAGCTTCAAATTTGGCAATATCTTCTGCTGTATAATTCAGCGCCTGCCGATCATAAATCGGTGGCAACCCTTTAGACAGCAAGCGTTTACGCTTAAACTCAAGCTCTTCGGGTGTATCATAACACGCATAAATACGTCCGGCTTTTTTAAGCTCCGCCACCACAGCGTCATAGCGTTCAAAACGGGCGGATTGTCGCGCTTCTTCATCCCAGCTGATACCGAGCCACGTCAACGCGTCACGGATTCCGTCTTCATATTCTTTCTTGGAGCGCACTTTGTCTGTGTCATCAATGCGCAGAAGTAATTTACCGCCCATTTTTTGGGTCCATAAATAGTTAAATAAAGCCGTTCTGGTGTTGCCGATGTGCATCCACCCTGTCGGGCTTGGTGCAAATCTGACCTTGATGTTTGTCATTGTTATTTACCTCAAAATCCATAAATTACCGCCATAATACCGCGATTTTTTATAATTTCAACGTAAAAATTTATTTTGAAAAAATCTATGTTGCACGGATAATATTTATTGCGATTTGATATTAACAATTTTTTGCTTGCAATTCACATACATTCCTTGTACAAACAAAACGAAAAACGAATTTTATTTTAGGAGATAACAATATGCCTTCAGTTGTAAATGGCGATTTGTGCATCAAATGCGGAACTTGTGCCGGCGTTTGCCCCGTAGAAGCTTTTCACGTTTGTGATGAACAGTATGTAGTAGACCCTGATACCTGCATTGATTGCGGCGTTTGCATTTCAGAATGCCCGCAAAGTGCAATTTCTTCAGATGATGAAGCTGAAGAACAATGGGTAAAAGTAAATGCTGAAAAAGCTAAAAAGAAAAATATCAAACATAAACAAAAGACCGCTTACTATTTCGGATAAAGCTCAAATAGCAAAAT
>CAJTWX010000032.1:0-2365 GCA_910580155.1 uncultured Alphaproteobacteria bacterium | reverse complement strand
CGCTTAAGTAGTCAGCTTAATAAAAGTGAAAGGCTTAAAAGAGGTTTTCCTTTTTTAAGCCTTTTTATTTCAGAGGGTCAAATGCTTCCTTATACAAACGATTATTTGTTGGATAAAAAAGTTAAAATTTTTCAACCCATAGATGGCTATCGTGCCTCAACCGATGCAGTGTTTTTATCTTCACTGCTCGATTCGGGATTGGTCAGAGCTGGGGATACCATATTAGATGTCGGTTCGGGAACAGGGGCAATTTCATTATGTTTGGCAGAAAGGCTCAAAGAAAAAAATGTCATCATCACCGGCATAGATATTCAATCCGGTTTGGTCGGACTTTCCAATTTCAGTGCTGCAGAAAACGGTTTTGGTTCTTTTTTACAATATGAACATTTTGATATCAGGGAAAAAACAACATTGCCCGCCGGCTCCTTTAGCTTTGTAATAACCAATCCGCCTTATAGCGACCACGATATGCCCTCGCCAAACCAAAGCAAGCAGCTTGCACATAATCATCAAAATTTTGATTTAACCGGCTGGCTCACGTTTTGCCTTAAAATGCTTAAGCCTAAAGGATATTTATTGCTGATAAATCGAGCCGAGGCGATCAATGAAATTTTGTCAGCTCTTAATAATAAAGCCGGAGATGTGCTCATTCTGCCGATATATTCCAAACAGGGGCAAGTTGCCAAACGAGTGGCAGTTATTGCCAAAAAAGGTGCAAAAGGCATAACCAAGTTTTTGCCGCCGTTTTATACGCATAATGAAGATGGCTCTTATACAGAAAAAGCCCGGTCAATTCTTCGCCTCGGGCAGGAATATTTTATATAAACAAAAAACTTGACAAAATGGTTGTGTGGTGCTATTTTCCTTAAAAATATTAAGGAAAGAAAATGAAAGCGTTTGAAATCAAAATCACCACGCCGCAAAACCCACTGCGCTGTCATAATATGCTGACAGATGTCAAAAAAGGTAAAAAAGAGTTAACGTCCGAGTTTGCGTTAGAGTTTTTGCAGTCTACCAATAACCGTAAGAATATTGCTGATTTTTTAGATATCCTCGAAACCCACCTGACGAACCATCCCGAAACAGTAAAAGAGTATAGCCGCATCCTATTTGGTCTGACCACTAACCGCAATCAGCCGGAAGATATAACTCAAAAAGCAAAAATGTTAAGGCAAACCTATAATATTACCAGTGCAGAAGTAGAGATTCCCAATAAAAGTTGGGAAGATAAAGGAACGGATTATCGGTGCGTCAGCAAGCTTATTTTTCCTAAAGACCTAATAAAGCTCGATATGGAAGCCTGTGACTTATCTCAAACCGAATTAACTTTATCCCAAGCAACATTTGTAACACTTGTTCAGTTTGATAGATGTAAAATGCCTCCCAAGATTGATTTTAGCACATCATATATCTGGGCGATATATTATAAGAGAATGGATATGGCAAGTTTTGAACCGTCATATCCGGAAACACTCCATTATCTGGATGTTGATGAAACAACAAAGTTCCCGTCAGTTCTTGACCTTTCAAAAATAAAAAAAATTAATGTCCTCACGTTTTATGACTGCGATATGAGTAATATACAAGAAATCAGATTCGCAGTCAATGGGTACATTACACCTGTATAAAGCTGTTTTGCCTGCTTGTCTGGATATTGAAGAGTTGAAGAAAAACTGTCGTGTCATTGTAAATGAATGTATGCTGCCGAAACAAAAAGAAAAACATCCTGAAAACATAGAGCAGCTGACCCCGAAAAATAGGTTGTTGCAAAGAATAGTAAATAAAATAATAAAGGGGCGTAATAAGTAAATGCAAGATAAATATGCCATTGAAATCACCACACCGCAAAATCCGTTAAGATGCCATAATCTCTTAACAGATGTCAAAAAAGGCAAAACCGAGTTAACGCCCGCGTTTGCCGAAAGCTTTTTGCAGTCAACCAATAACCGCAAAAATATTGCAGATTTTCTGGAACTCTTAAATAAGCGTTTTGAAACTGCCCCGCAAGAATATATTCAATACAAGCCATACATAATGGCACTTGTTTGTAAGCGTGAACAGTCTGAAAGTATTGTCCAAGCCATTGCAGATACCGCGCTCAAACACACTAACCTGAATAAAGCAGATAAAACTGACCGTGATTTTATAGCGCTTCTAAGCCATACAAATTTGTCCGAACAACAGGCAAAACAAGTCCAAGATTTATGTACCAAACTCTACGATTTAATTCCCGTTGATGTGAACGACATCGCCGAAGACGTCACGAAGAAAATTATTGCCGAAAATCAAAATTATGCAGAAGTGTCAAAGTTCATTTTGCAGGAATTGCCGGAAAAAAAGAAAAAGTCAAACATCTTCAGCCGTA
>CAJTWX010000031.1 GCA_910580155.1 uncultured Alphaproteobacteria bacterium | reverse complement strand
CAGTGAAAACAATGCCCTTAATGAGCCGACTGTTGATGAGCTTGGCGGTTCGGAAGTTAAGTTTGACGTGATTAAAGCGGCATAACGTTTTGATGTTAAACGGAAAGGAGCCTTAACGGCTCCTTTTTTGTGTGTCCTTAATACAATGGAGAGTTTTTAAGCATATAGCAATGCATCCAGCGCGCCTTGCAGGATATAAGCTGCGGCGGAGGCGTCCAAGACTTTGGCGCGTTTTTTGCGCGAAAGGTCGACTTCTTTAATTAAAAAATTTTCCACAGCTGATGAAGACAGGCGTTCGTCCCACAGAAGAATCGGCAGAGCAAAATTTTCTTCCAGCACAGCGGCAAATTTGCGCACTTCGGCAGCAATTTCCCCTTCTGCGCCATTCATTTGCAATGGTAAACCCATCACTATCGCGCCGATTTCTTTTTCAGCAATGACGCTTTTCAGGTCTGTCAAATCTACCTCTATTGTGCGGCGGTAAAGGATTTTATATGACGTGGCGATGGTGCGGGATAAATCAGATACGGCCAAGCCCATACGCTTTGAACCGTAGTCTATTCCTAAAATTGCTTTGCGCAGTGGCAATTGGCTTTTAAATTCTTTGATATTCACGATACTTCCTTATTTATGGATTGCTTCAGTTGTTGCCTTACGGCATACTTCGCAATAACGATATGATATTTTTCTTTCCATAACACAAAAAAATTTTGCTGTAAACACCTGATTGTTAGGGGAAAGTAAAGATTTTTTATTTTATAATGGTGTATATTAAATTATTCGGGGCTGTAAATGATTAAGAAAATTTTGGCATTAACGCTGTGTTTTATGGTTCTTTCCGTTGCAGTTTGGGCAGCGGTTAAACCTGTGGAAGAACAGCGCAAAGAATGGGACAAATGGCTTGAGGACTTAAAAAAGGAAATGACGGACAAAGGCATTTCAAAGAAAACAATAAAACGCGCCTATAAAGACGATTATTTCCACGAGGTAAAAGAGGTGGTGCTGCAAGATAAAAAGCAGCCGGAATTTATGTTGACATCTGATGTATATATTAACCGGCTCGTTAATAAAAACAAAGTTAAGCAGGCGCGCAAACACTATAAAGACTTGAAACCGAAGTACCAGAAACTCAGTGAAATGTATGGCGTGCCGCTTAATTATCTGATTTCGTTTTGGGCGGTTGAAACACATTTCGGCTATAACAAGGGCAAATATCATTTAATTGACGGATTAACAAACCTAAGCTACAAAAACCGACGGTCAGATTTTTTCAAACGCGAACTGCATAATGTGTTACAAATTATGGATGAGCATAATTTAAGCGGCGACAAAATGATGGGCTCGTGGGCTGGCGCGATGGGACACTTTCAATTTATGCCCTCGACTTATAATCATTACGCGGTTGATTATGATGATGACGGGGTGGCGGACATTTGGGATAGTTTTGATGATGCGATTGCGTCAGCGGCTAATTACCTATCCAAACTCGGATGGAAAGCTGATGAGCCGTGGGGACAGGAAGTTCGTTTGCCGTGGAATTTTGACTATAAACTTGTCGGCGCAAAAAAATATAAGCCGGTTAAAGAATGGCGCAAACTCGGGATTCTTGCTGCTGACGGCAAAAAGCTGAAGTTGCCGGCAGATGCTCCTGCTGCCATTATTCTGCCGGACGGACGGCGCGGGCGGGCGTATCTTACTTTGAGCAACTTCAGGCGGATTATGATTTGGAACCGGTCGACGAACTATGCGCTCGCGATTGTGCAATTAGCTGATTACATTAACTCTGATAAAACCTTCAAAGCTTTATCGGATAAACATATTTATAAAATTTCGGATGAAGATATTTTGACTGTGCAGCACTTTGCGAATCGCATCTTAAAGGCGAATCTTAAGGAAGACGGCAAGTATGGCTCAAAAACTGCAGAAGCGGTCAGAAAACTGCAGAAAAAGTGGAAACTACCACAAGACGGTGTGCCGGACTATCTGCTTCTCAGCAAAATTAAAAAATACAAATCGCGCGCAGACTTTATGCTACCGCCGCAGCCGAAAAAACCAAAGCGCCCGTAAAATTTAAGTAATTTTACGCAAGATTACCGGTTGATGTTCAGGTGCTGTTTCCTTTATATCTATCGCATTTTGTATCAGGGCAGAAACTTCTTTTACAAGCCCTTCGTCTTCAGCGTGGATATAGCATAACGGCGTTTTTTCATCTACCTTATCGCCGATTTGGCAAAACGATGTGAAACCGGTAGTATAATTTATTTTCTGCTCCGGCGTGGTGCGACCGCCACCAAGCATAATTACCCCCAAGCCGATTTGTCTGGTATCCATTGCAAAGACATAGCCTGTTTTTGGCGCATAAATTGGTTTGATATATCGCGCTTTGGGTTGCCTTTTTTCATAATCAGCAAGAAGTGACTTGTCTGCACCGAGTGCTGCAGACATTTTTTCAAATTTCTCATAAGCGGCACCGGAAGATATGGCTTTGCGCAACTGTTCTTCTGCAGATGTTTTATCATTTGCCAGACCACAATTTATCAGCAATTCGGCACAAAGGGCGATTGTGACCTCATCCAACCGCGAATCGGAATTTTCTCCTTTCATATATGCCAATGCTTCTTTTACTTCCAGAGCATTACCTACTGTTGTTCCCAAAACACTGCTCATATCGGTCAGCAAAGCGGAAGTTTTTGTTCCGGCCCCGTTAGCAACATTTGTAATTGAATGGGCAAGCTCCGAGGCTCGTTCCATATTTTCCATAAACGCACCATTGCCGCATTTGATGTCCATTACCAGATATTGCAGACCGGCAGCTAATTTTTTGGAGAGAATTGAAGCTGTAATCAACGGGATTGACTCAACAGTGGCGCAAACATCGCGTATCGCATAGATTTTTTTATCTGCCGGTGCCAAATCCGCCGTTTGCCCGATGATAGCGCAACCAACGTTTTTTACGGCTTTGCGGAATGTATCCATATCTACATTAGTCTGATAACCGGTAAGCGAATCAAGTTTATCAAGTGTTCCGCCCGTATGCCCCAAGCCTCTGCCCGCTATCATCGGCACACAAGCGCCACACGCTGCCAACATCGGCGCCAGCATAAGGCTGACTTTATCGCCAACACCGCCAGTAGAATGCTTATCTACTACCGGTGCGTCTATATCCTGCCAAGACAATTTCTCACCGGAATCACGCATTGCCAATGTCAGCCCTAATGTTTCATCTTTACTCAGCCCATTCAGAAATACAGCCATTGTAAATGATGCGGCCTGTATGTCGGCAATCTCCCCCGAGCAGATACCTTTAATAAAAAACGATATTTCCTCAGTGGTCAGTTTTCCGCGGCTGCGGGTTTTACGAATAATCTCCTGTGGCAGCATAGCTAATCCTCCTCTTTAATAAACTCCGTTAAGAGTGTGGTTAAACGTGCGGAGGCTTTGTCTGCCTCCTCAAGTGTTTCCTGATGTGACGGCGTGTTATCTACCAAACCTGCCGCATAGTTGGTTATCACGGAAATCCCTAAAACTTCCATTGAGCAATGGGCTGCAGCAATAACTTCAGGCACGGTTGACATTCCGACAGCATCAGCCCCCAGCTTTCCAAATGCCCGCACTTCTGCCGAAGTTTCAAAATTTGGTCCGAGAACCATTAAATATACACCTTCGTTCAATTCAATTTGCAGTTTTTGTGCTATTTCTTTGCACTTTTGCCGCAATTTCAGGGTATATGCCTTATTCATTGACGGAAAACGAGGACCGTAGTTATCATCATTAGCCCCAACTAGCGGATTTTTACCGCTAAAATTAATATGGTCAGAAATTAACATCAAAGCCCCCGGAGACAACGTTGTTTGCAGCGAACCGGCAGCGTTGGTGACTATCAGCCTTTTCACGCCTAATTCTTTTAAGATGTGGATAACTTTGGCTATAACAGACGGTTCGTGCCCTTCATATAGGTGAAAACGCCCGTTTAGACACAAAATTTCTTTATTGCCTAAAAAACCGCGAATTAATTCGCCTTTATGCCCTGATACGGTACTTTGAGGAAAATCCGGAATATCTTTATAGGCTATTGATTTGGCTCGTTCCAGTGTTGTAGCAAAACCATTTAAACCCGAGCCTAAGATTATCGCGGTATCAGGATTTTCCAAGCTTAATGCCTGCTTGATAATATCTGCGGTTTGTTCAATCATCTGTCAGCTCCGATGCTTTGAAATTGTGCGGAAGAAGGTCTGTTATCCGGCAGGTTTTACGGATTTGCGCTGTATCGGCCAGATATATCTGTGTGTCGGCATCGGCAAATTCGGCTATTCTTTGCAGGCAAGCCCCGCACGGATATACCAAATCTTTGCCCTCTGAAACAACTAATACGGCTTTTAATTTCCGCTCTCCGGCTGCTACCATTGCAGAAATCGCGCCGGCTTCGGCACATACACCGCACGGAAAAGATATGTTTTCTACATTACAAGAAGCATAAACAGCACCGCTTTCTGCCAACACTGATGCCCCAACCAGATATTTGGAATACGGGGCATACGCATTCAACCGTGCCTTTTTTGCCGTTTCAAACAATTTGTATATTATCTCCATTAACATCTCCTTTTTAAATATTTTTATAAAAAAGTGCGGATATTATCGTTTCGTTAATTTTTTATAATATACAATGATTAAAAAATTTAGCAAAGCTTATTTTAAAGTTAGGAGAAAATCGTGCTAAAAAAGGTTATTATAGGTATCATCTGTTTTATTTTGCTGGCTGTTGCCGGTGCCGGCATATATATTTACACACTTGACTGGAATAAGCACAAAGCCCTTGTTGCACAAAGATTAACCCAGATTACGGGGTTAAGGTCGGTTATTGACGGAAACCTGAAGGTTGATATTTTCCCTGCGCCCAAAATTACGGCCAGCCGTGTTAAATTTTATGCAAATAACAACAGTTCTACATCATTAGTGACAATTAACCAAATTACGGCAAATTTGGAACTGGCACCGCTTATTGATAATAAGTTCATTGTGCAGTCTATGATATTAGAGCAACCGTCTGTTAATATTGAAATTTCCGAAAAAGGCGATCTTAATTGGAAGAATGTGGGAAAAAACAGCCACAATGTATCGGGTAATGTGGAAATGTCCTTCGATAATATCCGCATTAACAATGCGACTATTGCTTATGAAAACCTGCAAACCAAACAAGAATACAATATTCCCAATATATCGGCAACGGTAAATGCGCCGTCTTTGCAGGGACCGTATAAAACCGATGGCAAATTTATCCACAATAACAGCGAGATCAAATTCAGGGGAAATATCTCCCGAAACAATACAACTTCGTTAAATATGACGGTTGAAAACGCCGTTACTGCCTCGAAACTTACAATCGAGGGAACGATTGGCGAACTTGCCAAAGGTACTGTCAGCTTTGATACGCGCAATCTTACCGAGATTGTCAACATTATTTTCGGCGAGAATACACTTAACAATAATTATACCCAGCCGACATTCTTCTCTTTCCAGTACAACTATGCTGCCAATATGGCCAAATTAGATAATTTTACGACCAAATATGGCAAAAACATTACAGGAAGCGGCAATATTCTGCTTAATTTAAGAAATGAAAAAAGTATCGCTGCTGAATTTAATATGGCTAAATTTGACCTTAATGTATTGGAAACGATTGTCCGCGACTATATCAATTTTGCCGAAAAAGGTGGAAAATTTGCCGATACAGCTGTTGCACCATACGCTCTCACCTTTAAGCTGCGTTCGCCGAGTGCCTTTTATAAGAATGCGGACGCGCAAAACCTCAATCTGGGTTTCAGTTTAAATAAAGGCATTCTCGATATTAATAATTTCGGTATTGTTATGTCTGGAGAAACTTCATTCAGAACCGCCGGCAAAGTTAACCTGAACGACAAAATTCAGTACATCTTTAACCAATCTGTTAAAAGTGAAGATTTCAGAACATTTGCGTCGGTTTTCGGTTTTGATTTAACCAAACGAACGGCTGAGGAAAACAAAAAATCCGTCTTCAAACGGGTTGCTGCTGATATTCAGATTAAAGGCGGACTGGATAATTTTGAAATTTATGCGCCAAAATCAGTTATTGATTCTACAACACTGGGATTTAATATTCGTTATGCCTTGGCTGACGGCAAAAAATCTGTCAGTGCGGACATTGCTGCCTCTAAAATCATTTTTGACAAGTATCTGCAGATTATTCCTGAAAACATAAAAAACAGTTCAATAAAGGAGAAATTCATCCATCAGCTTAACCTGATTGACTGGGATGACGATATTCAAACTACTGCACAAATTTCTATTGAAGATGCGGTGTATAATAAAATCCCGATGCAGGATATTGTTTTGCAGTTCAGCAAAGAACAGGATAATTTTAATGTTAAAAACCTTTCTTTCAAAAATATTGCCAATGCTCAGTTAGAAGTTAAAGCAGACATTGAAAAAACCTTTTCTGAACCACAGTTTAAAGAGCTTACGTATAGTGTTAAATCATCAAACTTCCCTGCTTTTGTTTCTTCTTTAGGAATAAATACCGGCGATAAAGGCTTATTTAAACGTAAATTATTTGCTGCACAGGGAGCTTTGGCCGGTAACTTTAATGATTTCAGTTTAAGTTCGGTACAAAAATTTGGCGATACAGAATTTTCGTTCACCGGTTTGGTTGCCAATCCGGACAAAGCAAAAACTGCAATAAACGGCGATTTGGAACTTAAAACAAATAATTTTGCCAACTTTATTAACGCATTAAATTTGGATTATACACCCAATATTCCTGTGACGGCCTTTTCTGCCAACGGCAAAATTAAGGGAAACAGCGACATATTTGAATTTAGCGCTATTGATGCACATTTAGGCGCAAACAAAATTAAAGGGCTTATCCAGTTTGATAATAGTTTGGACAAACCGAAACTTAAGGCAGAACTCGATTTTGATAAATTTGACGCAAAACGTTGGTTTAACCTTTCAAAGAAAAACAATACCGTATATGTTTCGGATACGGCCGACTTTATTGAACTGCCGGCTTTCAGCGAAAACAAAATTGACTATTCACCATTGCAAAAGCTTGATTTTGACATCAAAGCCACAGCGCAATCTTTCATTTATGCCAATAAGCCGTATTTAGCGACAAAGGCTGAAGTGAAACTTAAACAGGGCGTATTAAATGTGCTTTCATTTGAAACACAAAGCGACAAGAGTACTATTAGCGGCGATTTTGTTCTTAATTCTAACGGCACACCCAATATTAAAGGAAAATACTATATTGCCGGTGTTAAAACTGCGGCTCTCGGCGGGAAAGTTTACCGGTTGAATTCCGGCATTCTTTCTGCAAACGGCACGTTTGAGTCGAATGCTTCCTCGGTTAGTGATTTTATGAACAATCTTAACTCTTCCGGTAGTTTCCAGCTGACGGATACGGTAATGAAAGGCTGGGATTTGGATATAATCAAATTTGATATTGAACAGCGAAAATCTGTTGCCGGATTTGATAATTTCGTCCGCAGCAGCCTGACATCTGGTGAGAGTGCATTTACTAAAATCAGCGGCAAATATACAATTAAAGACGGCAACGTCAGCGCAGATAAAATATTATGGCAGTCTCCGGTTGTCGATATGTATATGCAGCTTAGCTTAAGCCTTAAAGACAAGCTAGTTAATGCTTCTTTTGACACGATTTACCATAATGCATCATTTTCTGATGTTTTGAAGTTTGCTTTAGAAGGAGATCTTGCAAATCCGCAACTGAAGCTTGATTTAAGCGATACGACAACGCGAATCGAAGAAACCGATAAACTTGCCAACGCGGCTCTTATCCAACGGGAAAATGAGAAGAATGAAATAATAAAAAATAAAATCGCAGCAACACAGAAAAATATTGATGATGCACTGCTGATTGCTGACCGTGTTTCTTCTGAGGCAGAACGCTTTAAACCCAAATCCAGCGACAGAGCAGTTATGAGAACGTATGATAACAATATACGCGATATTCAGACTGCACGGCAAAGGCTTAATGATTTGCGCAGCAAACTACAGCCTTCTTTAGATGAAAAAGAATTATTGGACATTGACGCAAAAATAAAATCTGAAACCGCCAAACTGGAATTAGCACCTAAGGCATTGGAAGATAACTACATTGTTGACGGCAAATATGTTTATGATGAAATCTTTAACAAAATTGCCTGGTTATATGATGCAGCTTCCAACAATACTGCATACTTTAACGAGCTTTCCGAAGCATACGTCAAGCAGATTGCCTTAATGAAAAACGGAACGGCACCGCTCTCGGAAGATACAGAAAAACTTTTGTTAGAAAATATCAAGAAGGTTTCAAACGATATGGAACGCCTTAATAAGCTCCATACAAAAATGCGCGATGACTATCTGTTTATTGTGGATACAAGCAATGTTGACGCAATGCAGGATAATAATGAAATTGCGGTACAAGCTTTGAATACAATGCTGTCTTATACCAAGACTTTGAACAAAGATATTATCAGCAGCATTGAAGACTTCATTACAGCACTTGAATTAGAAACACGCGACTATGACGATTATATGGTGCGTGTTCCGGAAAAAGCTGAAGAAATTGACCCGTCTCAACCGACAACAGGTTCGCCAAAAGATAAAAAAGATGAGGTCAAAAGCGAAGTTTTCACTGATGCGGAAACTGATGTTTCCGAAGAGAGCACGGATAATAATGCAACTGCCGCAAATGCCCAGACAGAAGGGGCTGCTGTTTTAGAACCCAAAACAGATGTGCAAACAGATGCTGAGGCTGATAAAAAAAAAATTGACGAAAAGTTGAGCCAGTTGCAAAATATTAAAAGCAACTTATATGAGCTTATCAATAATTTCAGAGCTGAACAAAAAACCAAGAAAGATATTAAAACTGCGGCAAATATCAATACAGGCGGCTTATCCTCGCTCTTATCAAATATTTTGCAGTCTGAAGAACCATTAAACGCTGATACCGCTGTAACTATTCCTACTGACACCCCCAATATGCAAGCTGAAACTTCGGTCATTGCCGAAACGGCAGCCGTAATGCCGGAAATCCCCGTAGAGATAGTCGAATATGATACAGTTTTGTCGGCAACCGAGCCTAAACCTACAATTACTCCGGAGATTAAACTTGCAGAAACCGTTACACCGATAGTTACTTTGAACGAAGAGAACAATACTGTAGTTACAGAAAGCCTGAAACTTATGCAAAAAACACAGACTGCGCTTAATGACATAATTGAGCAGGTTAAAGCAGAAGAAGAAAAAATGACGGCTATTCGTAACGAGAAGCCGGAACCTTCTGTTTCTTTGGCACAAAATGATATTCACATCAACATTGAAGATTATACAATTTCTCAAAGCGATGCCAAAACAAACCTTAAACGCAATCCGGTTATTGCACTTAATATCGGCAAAGAACTGACCTCACCAACAGCTGATGGTTTTGACAGGGTGAATAAAAAATCCGGCTCTAAATTTAAAAAAGCCCGTTACGGCGACGTTATCAAATTATTTGGCAGCAAGCCTGAAATTAACCGGCCGATAGCCGTGCAAAATGCTGTACAAAACAGAAAAATCGAACCGGCAGAAACATCTCTTCCAGTTATTACGGCGCATTCGGACAATATGAGCCCGTCTTTTGACATTACATATACAAGTGTTGTGTCCGAACCGATACAGGATTCTTTTAATGATAATAAATATGTGTTTGCCAATAGCTTATCCCCAATGGCAAAGGCTAACGGCATCACCGGCAAAAGCGCGCTCGAAAACAAAAACACCCTCCCCCGACAAACTGCCCGTGCGCCTAAATACGTTTTTGCTGCAAATGACAGTTCTTACAGCAAATTAAGTGGCGTTGCCGGCAAGTATTCAGCTTTAGCTGTTAAATAATTATCTTTGAGATTGCGAAAATAAAGTTTATCAGATACACTGTGTTCATTGAATGAAACAGGAGATTTATTATGTTTGCAAGACCAGAAGTTGCCGTTTTGCCGGTAGCGGGGCTTTCAACCCGCAATTTGCCGGCAACAAAGGCTATGCATAAAGGCTTTTTATGCTTAAATAATCTGCCCATTATCCAATATGCGGTTGATGCGTGTGCGGAAGCGGGTGTTAAAGAGATTATTTTTATTTACAGTGATGATACTTCGCGGGCGATGTATGAGAATTATTTTTCCCCAAAAGAAGACCTTGAAGAACGTTTGCTCAGGCAAGATAAGCTTGAACTATGGGAAGCTTTGAAAAAAACCGTTCCTGCCGGCGTGAAATTTTCCTTTGCACGACAGAGCGAGCCGAAAGGTAACGGACACGCCGTTTTATGTGCCAAAGAGATTATCGGAAAAAGAGATTTTATCGTGATGTGGGTGGATGATGTTTACGTTTGCCGCGGAAAGGGAATTTTATCGCAGCTTTCCGAAGTTTATGAACGATCCGGCGGCATTGTTGAGAATATTATAATGTTTCCGAAAGAAGAACTTTCAAGATACGGCGTTTTGACCGGCGCTGTTAAAGAAGGAAATATCGTTTCCGCCTCAGGGGTTATTGAGAAACCGAAAATGGAACAGATAGAATCACCATATGCCAGTATGGGACCATATGTTTTACCTAATCTTATTTTGGATATTCTGCCCGAGGTACAAAAAGGCAGTAATGGTGAAATTAACCTGACTGATGCCATTAATTTTGCAGCTCAGCGGGGAACGCCGCTTAAAGGCGTTTTGACGGCCACAGAGCGTTATGATTGCGGCACCAATGAAGAACTTGCCAAATCAAATATCAGGCTGTCTATCCGCAACAATAAAGTCTTATACGAAGAAGCTGTCAAAACTATTAAAGAACTGGATGGCGAGATTTAAAGCACCTGTTTTTGATTAAGGCGGAGCGTGTTGATGATATTAAACAGATAATATAGCTCTGAAAAACTTTGTTCTATACGTTTTTTATTGAGTATAGTTCTGAAAAAACTGCTGCATTCAAACAGATTCTTGTTTGTTTCAATGTTAATCAAGACTTCGTTATTAAAAAAACTGAATGTAATGGCGGGATAGTTTTTTTTAGCCCTGAGCATATATTCCAGCATTACGGCAGTAAGCAAATAGCGCGCTTCAATTTGGTCTTCGGAATAGACCTCATAGGCTTTTTCGAACTCGGGTGATTCAAGTCCTACCCTTTGCAGATTTTTGAAATGTGTCAGCTTATTCAGCCAGCCGCGGTCTTTTATGACAATTGTCTGCCCTTTAAATTTCTTATTCATTTGCGCGCTAAATAAAATGCCGCTACCGGTCTTATATTTGACTATACGCGTTTGGCCGTTTGAATGCTGATATTTTTTTTGATATAATGTATATTCGGTTATTTTTACCGGTATATCTTCATATGTTCCCTCAAAACAGTCATCCGTACTTATTGCGTCGTATGCTTTTATTATTTTAGAATATGACAATGTTTCTTCGGATATTTTTTTCTGGTATGCATATTTGAATTTGCCGAAAAAACCGGCTAATACAGGCAACAGGCTTTCTTTGCTTTGGCGATAGTAACCAAACATCGGCAAACACATTAGTAATACCGTTATACAGCCGGTAATATTAAAGATAACCGGAATATCCGTCATCCGGCCTGAAGAGGTAAAATGCCATACAACGCATCCTAACCATCCGGCAGAAAGTGTTGCCATTATCATAAACACGCATAGCATTTTTTTACGTTTTTGTTCTATCTGTTGCAATTTAGGGAGAACTTTTTGTGTATAATAAACCTCAAACTGCTGCTTTGCTGCATTATATTCCAAATTATCCGACATTTATAGTTTCCTTTGGCAAATCTTAATCTTTAGGTCTTATGATAGCGTTAATATCTTAAATATTTGCTTAACGGGGACTTTATGATTAACGCACTATGGGCCGGAATGTTTTTAATTGCTGCAGTTACGGCTTTAATTCAGACTTTATGCGGCAATACTGATGCCTTTAATCTTATTGTCAGCGCCATTTTCAAAAGTACGCAAACTGCAGTTGAAATATCCATCGGGCTTATCGGAATATTGAGCTTTTGGCTCGGGATACTCAAACTGGTGGAGGAAACTGGAATTGCCGGCAAAATTTCGGAAAAATTGACTCCGTTGTTTCGCGTGATTATGAATGATGTGCCTGATAACAGCCCAGCAATTTCAACAGTGGTTCTCAATATGGCGGCAAATTTTCTGGGGCTTGATAATGCGGCAACACCAACAGGGCTTAAAGCTATGGAGCAGCTGCAGAAACATAATCCACAAAAAGACACAGCCAGCGATGCGCAGATTTTATTTATGATACTTAATTCTTCCTCCATTACATTTATTCCAATTACGATTTTTATGTATCGGGCACAGATGGGGGCAAGCCGACCGACGGATGTATTTATTCCGATTTTGCTGGCAACATCTATGTCCACGTTTGTCGGATTTTTAAGTGTTGCCATCAAACAAAGAATCCCTTTAACAAATAAAACATTGCGAAAATGGCTGCTCGGATTTGTCTTTATTATTTCTTTATTTGCCGGCGGATTTTATTTGATTGACAGCGAAAAAAGACTGGCTGTTTCAGCTATGCTCGGCAACACCCTGTTGTTTTTACTGATTTGCACGGTTATTTCTGCCGCTGTTTATAAACGTGTCAAATGCTATGAGGTTTTTGTGGACGGCGCAAAAGAAGGCTTTGATGTTGCAATACGCATTTTGCCGTATTTGCTGGCAATGCTTGCGGCCATAGGTGTTTTCAGGGCTGCCGGAATTTTGGATTTGCTTACGGATGGTATCAAGTATTTGTGTATCTGCTGCGGCGGAAGCGGACAATTTGCAGATGCACTACCTACGGCTTTGATGAAACCATTGTCCGGCAGCGGGGCACGGGCAATGATGATTGAAACGATGCAAACTTTCGGAGCTGACAGTTTTGCCGCATTTTGCGCATCGGTTATCCAAGGCTCTACGGAAACGACTTTTTATGTCTTGACGGTTTATTTCGGCGCAGTTAATATCTCAAAAACAAGATATGCCTTAAAATATGCCCTATGGGCGGATTTTGCAGGCATTATTGCGGCAATTGCCGTATCGTATTTGTTTTACAGACCATAGGAGATATATAATGAAGCTTTTGGTGCAGCGCGTTTTGGAAGCAAGCGTTGAGGTCGAACATAACATTACCGGACAAATCGGGCAAGGTTTACTTGTCTTTCTTGGGGTGGAAAAGGGAGATACACCAGCACAGGCTGATTATCTGGCGCAAAAACTCCTTAACCTGCGCATTTTTGAAGACAATAACGGCAAAATGAATTTATCGGTCGCAGATATCAATGGCGGTTTATTGGTTATTTCGCAATTTACCCTTGCCGCAGACACATCGCACGGCAACCGGCCGGGGTTTTCCAACGCGGAAGAACCTGCTAAAGCGCAAGAAATGTATGAATATTTTAATACCATTTTGAAAAATAAAGGCTTTCCGCCACAAAACGGAATTTTTCAAGCAGAAATGAAAGTACGGCTTATCAACGACGGGCCGGCAACTTTTTGGCTCAGCTGTTAAGGGCTAATATTTGAGCAGCGTGTTTAATTTTCCGGACATTGCGTCCAGAGCGTCTTCCAGCAGCTTTATCATCAATTTTTGGGCTATTTCCTGTGTGTCTTGCTCGTGTGAAATGATGATATAGCGATTTTGCTGTTCCGAATCGACTACAATACCATTGGTTTTATGCAGTTCTACTGCCACAGACATACTAAAACGACTGTTATCCTGACCTATTTTTTCCATTTTTGCCTGTATTAACTTGGGAACAATAAAATAATCAGCAAGTTCTTTACTTTCCGTTACCAATACTTTGGGTTCAAAAGAAAGTTTTTGGGCTATTTTTTCGGTATATGCAGATGTTGACGTATGGTTATAAAATTCTGCATCTTTTATGTATATGAGTGGAATCGCCCCCTCTTCCTCTTCTGTCGGTTTCGGAAGAAGTATATTAACCTCACGGGCGATATCCCGGACATTTTGCGGCTTAAATTCTTTTACACGTTCTTCTCCGATTATTTCATCGGCTGTTTTAGTATTAAGATATCCTGATAACTCCAAACATATTCTTTCATCATCATCGCGCGTAGTTATGATTGACACATCGTTTAACGCACTATCAGCAAGTTTATAGGCTAAGCCGGCGTAATTGTGGTCATCCAGACCTTTGGCTTTAGCCTGCATATATTCTGAGGTTTTTATAGCCATATATGCGGCTTTGTCATAAGCTTCAAATCGGATATCCGAGCGGGATTTATCAGCTACAATGTTTTGGCAGACCGCAGACTTTACGGGCAATAAAAAACTGTCTGCCCGAGCAGCACTTACCAAACTTATAAGCATCGCCCCGACAGACAGTTTTATCAGAGTTTTTATCATATACAGATTAGTCCTGAACCTGTCTGATAATTTCTACCCATTCATTTACTTTTTGGCCGTTTCTGTCAAGCAAAGACAATTTATATTGCAATGCCGGCATTACATTATCTGATGTTACATACCAATCTGCCGATGTTTCAACAACAAAATCGGCATTACCGGCATTGTTTACAACATCAAAAGCTCTTGAACCATCAATTATTTCTTTAGTGATTCCTCTTAAACGATGGCTACCATACGGTAAATCCGAGCTTAACAGGCGTGTATCTTTTAAGTAAACGGTTTTGGTATTACCGTTATCATAAACTGCAGCGGTATCTTGCAGCATACGGTTCGTGGCGCGGGTAGCAACAACATCGTAAGCTTCCGGCTTATATTCTGCTGCTGCGGCGGCATTTACACGGGCAGACGAAGAGCGCATTCCGACAATCTCGGAACGGTACGGGTTGCGTTCAACCGTTACTTCAACTAAATCTTCTGCAGGTGCAGGCGCGGCAGAAACCTGATTATATCCCGAATAGCTCACTTCTGACGGAACAATCTCTTCGTGCGTGGTTACAACCGGCTCGCACACCGGCTTGCCGCAGGGTTCTTCTAATGTTGTGGTTGTCGTAATAATTTTTTTAGTCGTTGTTACTTTGGGTTCCGGAGCCGGCATTGGCTGACATCCGCAAGAAGACATACACGGCGCCTGATAGCAGGGCATCGGGCGGACATCTGCACAAGGACAGTCATAAACCGGTGTCGGTGCCGGAATGTATACCGGTTCCTGTTTAACAACAACCGGTGCCGGTACCTGAGTTACGACGGGTTCGGGTTCAACAACTACCGGAGCAGGCTCAACATAGGTTGTATCATCAAATGTTACAACATCTACTTCTTCCCACTGGTTCTCATCACACGCGCAGGCAGCCAACAAACCGCAGGCGACAACACTTAAAACTTTTTTCATAGGGCTTCTCCTAATTAAATCTATTTATTGTTTATTTTACTTTTAGAACAAAGCAATTAAAAATTTCTTAAGTTTTTAATTTACATTTCATTTTTTTTGTGATAGCCGATAACTGTTTACGGAGGCTGTATGATTATCACATTTGCAACACTTATATTTGCTTTTTTATTTTTATTCAAGGGGGTACAAAAAAATACTTTTTTTATTTTTTATACCCTTATGATGATTGGCGCCGCATTTTATTGTGAAAATTATTTAGGATGGCGGGTGCGTTTGTTTGGTAAAAATGCATTTATGCTCTTTCTCTTATTTCATTTTCCACTGATTAACCTTATTACATTTCTGGCATATGGCAGAGATAAGAGCTGTGCGAAACGCGGTGAATGGCGTATTCCCGAGGCTCAGATGCATACGCTGGAACTGTTAGGCGGAACAATCGGCGCACTGGCCGGACAAAAGCTTTTTCATCACAAAAACAAGAAGAAATCTTATATGGCAACTTTTTGGGCTGCAACATTGTTGCAACTTGGTATTTTATATTACATTATTAAAGCATTCGGCTTTTTGGGATGATTACATTACCATTGCTTCGGCATAAAGTGCCTGCACCGGCGATACATTTTGACGCATTACGGCATTAAATATCGGATATACGCGTTCACATTCCATAATTGACAATTCAATAATTTTGCTGATTTTTGAAGTAAACAATTCTTCAGTATCCTGCAAAATAAGCGAGTGTTTGAAAATCGGCATTTTCTGTTCGCTCCAATAAGAAAAATGCCCGAGCCAGAGATTTTCATTCAGAAGCGCCAAAAGTTCAAACATTTTGCCTCTGTCCACGGCGGCGGTTTCTATATTTAAAAGGCAGGAAATATGCAGACAACGCAAATGCTCCTCGTATGCAAAAAAGACCAGCATATTATCCCACTTTCCGAGAACTTCTGCCACCAACTCATTATCTTTGCGGCGGTCAAACGAAATGTTATCGCGGACAAATATATTTTCGATGGTGTCGATAGGATTATACATATCCTGTTCTAATGCTAAATTCATTATTGCTTTACCTTTTTAAGCCAAATTTTTAGTTCGTTTTTATTTTTGCAACAAGCAGATTTTTTTAACAATCAGATTGTGCAGTTTTCCACTTATTTAAGAAAAAAGTAACCTTTAGCGTTTTTATAAAATAAGCAAAATCAGTATGTTAAAAAATTAAAAGAAAAAATCACATTTTTTATGTGGATTATATTTTTTTGTTAAGATAAATTTAAGCTGTTTAAAAACGGTAACCTGTTTGGAGAGATTATATGTATTTTGATTTTCCGGATATTTCCCCCGTGATTTTTTCCATCGGCCCTTTTGCGCTGCGCTGGTATGCGATGGCGTATCTTGTCGGAATTGTTACGGCGTGGATATTAACGAAACGCAACATTAGAAAATACAATCTTGGTATTACGACAGAACAGCTTGATGACTTGGTGTTTTACACGACGCTCGGGATTATTCTGGGCGGACGGCTAGGCTATGTGATTTGTTATGGCGACGGTTATTTTTGGCAGCATCCAGCCGAGATATTGGCAGTTTGGCACGGCGGGATGTCTTTTCACGGCGGTATTGCCGGTGTCATCATTGCTATT
>CAJTWX010000030.1 GCA_910580155.1 uncultured Alphaproteobacteria bacterium | reverse complement strand
TCATCATATTCATAGAAGAACTTGTCCGGATTTGTAAATTGCGGCACAAAAATTGTTTTAATCCCTGATTTCTCAATTTCCTGCATATATATCGGCGAGGCAGCTGCAATCACATCAAAATCCCACAACTCCGTCTGTAACGAATGCCAATTGGAAACCAAAACGTTTTTTAAGTTTTTATATTTATGCATATTTGCCGTTTCTACAGGGTAATAGAGATAAAGGACTTTGATTTTGTCGGCATCTTCGGGCGGGTTAAAAGGAATAAATCCCCGCATATAAATATCAACTTTGCTCTCGCGGCTTCCCATCGGATAATTGTTACCGATATATGCTGGTTGTACTGTCAATTCAAGAGCTTCTATTCCGGTCTGTAAATCCTGCCCGAGAATATAATCGCCCCAGCTAAACCAGTCTTTTTCTGCCGAAATCTTAAGCCCGACATCAGCCGCACAAGCAACAGAGGCATAAAGGCCGAAAAGCAAAGCAGAAAAAACACCTCGTTTCATCTTATGCCTTCTCATCGCTGACGTGCATAAGCGAGTGTGCTGCTTTCACATTATATTTATAGATTTTATAAATAAAAAACAAACCGACAGGGAGGAAAAATAAAGCATAAATCCAGAAAATATCAATCACGCGCACGCCACTGACCGCCCCCTCGTTTTTAAGTAAAAACTTCGGAGCCATCAACATAACCGAGGTCAAAAGCCGCCCCGTCATCATATTAACCGAAGATGAAAGCGAACGGATTTTCGGGTTAATCAGCCTGTGCAGCCGGCTGATGTGCGAGATTGTAAACATCAGCTGCAGCCCGATACAAACACATAAAAAGATAATAAACAGCAAGCATTGCGCCGGCGTGATGTGTCCGGCTTTCATTAACACAAACGACATCCCGCAACCTATAATTTCCATCGCAAACGAGATATTTCCGAGTTTAAAGAGCGAAATACATTTGGCGGCTGCTGCCGCAAAATAGCTGAAAGACGACCGCAATACATTGTTAATAAAGATAACCACGCCCATCACCTTGATATAATCCAGCCAGTCAAGACTCAAAAGATAATTCCAAACCACATCGCCAAACACGCGGGCATCCCAGCCGATACTGTCAGCCAAATCCGTGAGCGATACCGACGGGTTAATCCCCGAGCTTTTCATCAGCGGCTGGAAACTCCAGAAGAAAAAGTGCGACACGCCGACCATAAAGCCCGAAAACAAAACAAGATAGCAATATTTGCGGGATTTTAAAATATAGCGCACTGCCACCCAAAACTTTTTAAGCCGTTCCTTTACGCTGATAACTGCATTTTTCACCGGCATATGAGCGTTAGGGAGGAAAGAGAGCAGCAAAATCGCCGTCGAATAGATAATAAATTCGGCAATCAGCAAAACGTGTGAACCGAATTTAGTATAAAGCCCGGCGCCGAGCATCGCCGCAATTCCCGTTCCGATATACATCGCGGCATTAAAGTTGGAATAAGCCTTAACCATCTTCTTTTCTTCGCCGTTTTTCTTTAAGATATCGAAAATAAATGACGATGAAACTGAATCAAAACAAGCCTTTGAACAAGCGTAAAAGAACTCGCCGATAAGGATAATTTCAAATCCTCTGAAGAAAATCCACAAAAACAACCGCCCGAGAAACAAAGCGTATGCAGTAATCAAAATATATTTGCGCGGGAAAATATCGCCGAGATATCCGGCCGGAATTTCAAATAAAAACGCAAAAAAGACAATCAGCCCCTGAATAAGGTAAAAATCGCCGACAGAAAGCCCGTTTTCCTGATAAAAAAACAGCAACACCGGCAACAAAAACAATTGCGAACGCAAAAACGCCGCCACATTATACATACTCAAAGGCACAAAAGATAAAAATTTGCTCATTTTTCCGACTTTTCATAATAAAATTTACGTAATCATAGAATAACTTGCTTTATTTGTCTTGTGTTATTCTTAAGTTGTTATACTATAACTAAAACGTTAAAAACTTTTTAAGAGGACTAAAATGGAAAAAGGTCATTATACCGAAGAAGACAAAGCATTTATGTGTGTTACCGACCAGTCGCGCAACGCCTCGCGTATACAGGAACTCATCAATTTTATTAAGCTGAACGGTTATCAGAAAATCGGCATCGCAAATTGCTTTTCGGTTAACAAATTTGCCGAGAAACTAAAAGAAATGTTGTCAGCCGAGGGAATTTCTGCCGTTTCAGTCCATTGCAAAGAATCAAAGCTTGACGGCGCCGAGCTGTCAGACTCAATGCGCGGTGCTTCGTGTGACCCGAAGTCACAGGCAGAATACTTAAACGCCGAAAAAACCGATTTGAATATCAATTTCGGCTTATGTCTGGGGCACGGATTGTTGTTTCAAAAATATTCCGAAGCACCCGTCACCACGCTTTTGGTGAAAGATGCCAAAAACAAACATAATATGATGGAAAATTTTGCTTAAAATGAAGAAGTTAGTTGCCATTATTGTCGTTTTGCTTTTAACCGCCGGTGCAGCCTTGCTGTTGCGCGCCCCGCAAAAGCCGTATTATTTAAGCGTTGCCGCAATAATGAAAAACGAAAAACCTTACCTTAAAGAATGGCTCGAATACCATTTAATGCAAGGCATAGAGCATTTTTATTTGTGTGATAATGACAGTACGGACGGAACAGAGCAATACCTGCAGCCCTACATCGCTAATAACACCATCACATACATCAAACAATCCGGCACAAACCAACAGCTCAAATGCTACGAGAAAATCGTCGCAAAGTATAAAAACGAAACCGAATGGCTGGCGTTTATCGACTTGGACGAATACCTTGTGCCGCTTAAAGCCCCAAATATGCCGGCGTTTTTAAAAGAGTTTGAGGATGTATCCGAGGTGAGCTTAAACTGGATGAACTATGGCGATTCGGGCGCAATCAGCCGTCCAACAGGTTTAATCACCGAGTTTTTTACCTCACACGGACGTTACTTAAACCACACGGTCAAATCCATCGTTCGCCCTGAAAAAGTGATAGATTTCAATGCGTTCGGCTCAAATCATTATATGCGGGTTGAGGGGGCAAGCGTAAATGAATACCATAAACCGGTAGAGTTTATGTTGAATTTCAATATTTCCGCCGACAAAGCGCGCGTTAATCACTATATCCTAAAGTCTTTTGCTGAGTTTTTGTATAAAAAGGGCAGGGGACACCCTGAGGGAACACCAATAGATTTTGAATACTATTTTTTTCACAACGAAAACGACATCACGGACGATTCGTCAATGCGCCGCTTCCTGCCCGAGTTGAAAAAGCGGATAAAGCAAAGTCCGCTTGCCGATATTCCCGTTCCTGCCGTGCCGAATTTGCCGGCAAAACATAAAGATATTGTTTTCACCGCTATTGAGGCGTCACAGGTTTTAGGGCGGAAAGTCACCGCGCCGATGGCATATGACGAACTTGAACAAGCCTATAAAAACCGCCGCCCGCAATATAAATAATAAGGTCAAAAAATGATAAAACTTGAAAATATAACCGTTCAAATTGCCTCCAAAATCCTGCTCGAAAACGCTTCCGCGCAAATTCCCGATGGCAGCAAAATCGGCATATTAGGCGCAAACGGCTGCGGCAAAACCACGCTGTTTAAAGTGTTGAAAGGTGAACACGATATCAATACCGGCGAGCTGCTGATTTCCAAAAAACAGCTCAAAGCTTTTGCCGAGCAAGAGATAAAAGAGGAAGATTTACAAAAGCCGATTCTAGAATATGTTTTAAGTAAAGACAAGCGCCTGACCGAGCTCCGGCAGCAAGAGCAACACGCCACGCCCGAAGAATTGCCCGAGATTATGGAACAGCTGTTGCAGATAGACGCTTATTCAGCAGAATCCCGCACCGCGGAAATCCTCGCCGGTCTTGGGTTTAGTCAGGAAGACTTATCCCGTCCGGTCAAAGATTTTTCCGGCGGTTGGCAAATGCGCCTTAACCTTGCCGGTGCACTGTTTCAGCCCTCGGATATCCTCTTTCTGGACGAGCCGACCAACCATCTGGATTTGGAAACAATCGTTTGGCTTGAGAGTTATTTACAAAAATATAACGGCACGCTGCTGCTGATTAGCCACGACCGCGACTTTTTAAATAATGTCTGCAGCGGTATATTGCATTTTGAGGGCAAAAAGCTGGTGCAATACAGTGGCAATTATGATAACTTTGCCCGTCAGTATGCCGAGAAGATTGAACTTGTTGGCAAGCAAATTAAAAAGCAGGCGGAACGAAAAGCACACCTGCAGTCATATGTTGACCGTTTTCGCTACAAAGCAAGTAAGGCCCGACAGGCACAAAGCCGTTTGAAAATGCTTGAGAAAATGGAAGATATTGACGAAGTCGCACGCGATAAAGAGAGCCATTTTACTTTTCCTGAAGTAAAACCACTGCCGTCACCGTTGATAAAACTTGAAAACTCCGCCGCCGGTTATAACGGTACGCCCGTGCTAAAAAAGCTGAATCTGTACTTAAATCAAGACGACCGTATCGCATTGTTGGGTAAAAACGGCAACGGCAAATCCACCTTTGTCAAAATGCTTTCGGGATATCTGCCGTTAATGGATGGCACAATGACCAAGTCCGCCAAACTCAAAATCGGTTATTTCAACCAAAATCAAACCGAAGAGCTGCCGCTGGAGCTTACCCCGACCGAATATATGCTCTCCCTCCTTCCCGATAAGCCCGAAAAGATAATCCGCGCCCGCCTTGGTGCATTCGGGCTGGAGCAGGAAAAAGCCGTAACGAAAATTGCCGAGCTTTCCGGCGGCGAAAAAACGCGCTTGTTGTTTGCGCGCATCTCGATTGATACGCCCGAGCTTCTGATATTTGATGAGCCGACCAACCACCTTGATATGGCGGGGCGCGCCGCATTGGCGGATGCTATAAATGCTTATCAAGGCGCAGTTATCCTGATTTCGCACGATTTTCACCTCTTGGAAATGGTTGCTGATGATTTGTGGCTGGTAGATAATCACACCTGCAAACCGTTTGACGGCAGTCTGGAAGACTATCGCCGCTTTTTGCTCGCTCCGTCCGAACCGGAAAAAACCAAGACAGAACCCAAACCCGCTCCGCAACAGTCGAAATCTGCTAAGCCAAGCCGCAAAGATCGTGTTGCAGTCAGAGAAATTGAGCAAATTCTCGCTAAACTGGAACGTCAAAAGAAAAGCCTGCTTGCACAGTTTGCAACCATTACGGATGGGCAGCAAATTGCTGCCTTGCAAAAAGAGCTTCACGCGTTGGAACAGCAAATCGCTGCCACCGAAGAACAATGGCTTGAGCTTGCCGCTGATATATAAAAAATAATCTTAGTCCATAGATACTGCATTCCCTTGTTTGCGAATAAAAATTCTTGACAAAAAAGAGAAATACGGCTATTTTACCTGCCAATTAAATATTATTGTTTCACTTAAATTTTTAAAATATGTTTATAAATGCATTAAAAATGAGACTTGGCCGTTTATTTCAAAAATCGGCGTGGAGAAATGTCAATTTAGCCGGAGCCGTGTTGCTCCTGTTAATAGCTGTAGCAATGGGAATTTCGCTTATACAAGATTCAGCGGATTCTCTGACTTGGGTTGTGTTTATTGCGGTAATAATAACTTTCGCATTCTATATCATAGTCAGTGTTTGTGAGAGCATAGATTATTTTACGCTGGCAAACGGAGCAGTTAAAGTCTTTGTGTTTCAAAATGTACGATCCGGTAAGAAAAGGGAATATGAGATTTTAATTCTTAAAGAAGATGAGGAAGCGTGCTTTATTGCCGTTGACTACAAAGTTCCGTTTCGTACGCCGGAAGCCCGCTGTTTTATTCTTCGTGGTGATGAATTAGATAAACGGAGTTGGTTTGTCTGGAGCGTCGACAGAGAAGAGGTCACACATCTCGGTGTACAGTTAAACAGGATATTGTTTTTGCCTTCGGGAGAAGGAAGCGGCTTTCGTATTTTGGCGCAAGATGGCAGTTATGAACAGCTAAATGGCGGATACATTGTCTACGACAGCCTGTTTGTTCCTAAAGGAAGCCAATTTTGCTATGCCGACAGGGAAAAAAATCCGCAAATGCCCGATAAGTATTTGCTAACCAGAGAAAAGGACATATATAAATGTTATGGCTTTTATCTGACAGGGGAAACGCCGCATTGCCGCGAGCTCATTATCTCCTCAATCATCTTCCGCGAAGGTGCAGAGCGCATTTTGCTGCAGTATGATGAAGAAAACAAAACTTATCGCGATGTTTTCCGTTGTTTTGATGTTTCCCGCACCTTAAATGAATATTTTATTGAGATGACTGAAAATTACAACTGCGGTGGCAACATTTACTATTATAACGGCAAAACAGAAAAACTTGAAAAAGTTTACACCGGCAGTTTCCGTGCGGTAGATTTTGACAAAGGTCTTGTGCTCGGAGCAGATGGTAACGAGTATGGTGCCGGCTCTATGTATGCAAGTGTCTAAAACAAAAACACCCCCGCCAAATGGTCGGGGGTGCTTTGCTATTTAGTCCAAATCTTTATATGGGATATTACTCAGAGAGATATAAAAACTCTTTCCGTAATATTTCAACAGCATCCCGACATATACCCAGTTTAATTTTTTCCGTCCGAGCTCCAAAGATTCAAGGTTATGTACAGGAATTTTGACATTGGTGCTCAGTTCTTCAAGTCTGAGCCTGCGGGAAAGGCGCTCTTGCAGCAGGGATTCTGCAATTTGCATTTTTACCCGTTTGCGCATTTTTTCCGCCCGCCGGTTTTGGTTGGAAAGTTCCTCTATTGTAAATGTAAAAGTCATTTTATAAACTCCATATTTTAATGTTAAAACAAAACTGGCACTGAATAAATCCAGCGCCAGGGAGTTCCAAAATCACCAAATTATGACTCTCTTGGCCTTCAATATATAGCCAAGAGCTCCCTGACTTATATTATCAAGGAAGTTTCAATTTGGAGAGCTCTGGAAAGCCCTGTCGGCATCTCTGCCAACAAAAGAAGTATAAAAGAAGAGAACTTAAAGTCAAGTTAATTTTGTATGTCCGCTCCCCTAGTCATTGCGAGGCGACACCGTCGCCGTGGCAATCTCCCTTTTTTCTAGTCATTGCGAGGCGACATCGTCGCCGTGGCAATCTCCCTTTTTTCTAGTCATTGCGAGGCGACACCGTCGCCGTGGCAATCTCATCCGTTAAGGGTATTCTTTCTCCAAGTTATAACCATAAAAAAAGAAAGCGCGCTCCTTAAAACACACTTTCTCCAAACGGTAACTATAAGTAACTATCACTTATAGGAGTTAATTTTGTTTTGCAGGTCTTCAAGGCTTCTGCCATAAAACTGCTCGCCATTGATAAGAACCATCGGAACGCCGTTAATCCCTAAAATCTGCGATAATTTATCAATATCCTGCAAACCGCGGCGAACCTCCTTTTCTTCCATCATAGCCTTGATTTCTTCCACATCCAGCCCTTCGTCAGCCAAAATCTGGTTAATGGTTTCTTGGTTCATTTCGGGCAAAGTCATCACGCCTTCAAATACTTCCATATATTTGCCTTTTTTTGCGGCTGCAACAGCAGCCTTTGCCGCATAGTTGGAGTGTTCGCCGATAAATGATAACGGCATAAACACAATCTTAACATCCGGATTATCCTTAGCCAGCTGTCCCATAACCGGAGCTAAATCCCTGCAGTGTCCGCAAGCAAAGTCAAAAAATTCGACAACAGTAATGGGGGCATCACTTGGCCCTGCAAACGGTGCTGCCTCGTTGTGTATTATTTCTTCCCAGCGGTCACGAAACTTCTGGTTTTCATCAGAGGTAGCGGTTTCTTCCGCCTGTGCGTTACCTTCTGCAGGAGCGGCATAGCTCTTTGCTGCGTTTCTGTATTCATCCGTTTCTAATACCGTTGCGGCAATAAACGAAGCGTTATTGCGGATATATTCTTCCAATACTGCCGGATTATTCTGGAGATAGTCTTTTATCCGGTTATTGATTTCTTCATCGCTGATGCTTGAAAAGCTTTTAATAACTGTACCGAAGTTTTCTGTTTTGGCCATTTTTTCCAAAATTGCCGGTGTGTTGCTGTCAATATATTGTGCAACCGAAGAATTAATATTCTGCTGCAATTCAGCCCGTTTTTTGGCGCAGTTTTTGTCTGCATACAAAACACCGCCGGCGCCTAATGCTGCCAAAAGTACAACCATCGTCGCATTGAATAACTTGTTCATAACTTCATCTCCATAAAAAATAATACTGCAGATACTCTATCAGCCTCAAAGCAAAATGCAACTGCTTTTATGTAAAATCACACAAAAAAAGCCCTCCGGAGAGAGCTTGTTTTTGTGCATTCATAAGCTTACTTCAAGTTGTTGATAGCATCCTGAATCGGGCCTTCTTCAATTGCCTGCAGCGGTTCGCCGTTGATAATTAAAGTCGGAACGCCGCGAATTTCAACTTTCTGTGAAAGTTCGGCAATAGCATTCAGGTTGTCAGTAACCTTCTTGCTTTCCATAATTTCTTTTGTTTTTTCATAGTCAAGACCGGCATTTGTGATGGCTTTTTTAATAGCTTCATCATCAACACGGCCTTCATAAGTCAGCAAAGCTTCATAAACTTCAACAAATTTGCCTTGTTCGTGTGCGGCCATAGCTGCTTTTGCAATCGGCATAGAACCAAGGAAAGTAACCGGTTTGAAAACAAATTTAACATCCGGATTAGCTTTGATAACTTTCTTCATAGCCGGAGCCAGACGTTTGCAGAAACCGCAGTTGAAATCAAAGAATTCAACAATCGTAATCTTGGCATCTTTCGGACCGACAAACGGAGAGTTGTCTGCATTGTTTAATTCTTTAATGTTTGCTTTATAAGCTTCGGCAATACGTTTTTGCGCTTCAATCTGTTCCTGCTGTGCAGCCAGTTCCAAAGCCTCGCGGACAATCATCGGGTTTTTCTTCAAATAAGCCTCAACAGCCTGATCAACGTTTGCAGCACTTGCCGCGCCTGCATTTTTGCCTGTAACATTGGTAGCCAATGCAACAGAAATAACAACGCTGGCAATAACCGAAACCAAAATAGTGATAATATTATCTTTGTTCATAATTCCCATCCTTAAAAAATATTATAAGACGAATAAAAAGTACTGTAATAAAAAATAAATGCAAGCTCAAAATAAAAATATGTTGACAAAGTGCGTAAATTTTAAAATCATAGTAAATAATTTATAGGGAAATATAATATCAGATAAGGTGAAAATAAATGTTTAATGTCAAAATGTCATTGTTTGCACGCACGCGCGAGTTAGAACACATCATAGACCGTCTGCACGACAAAATTATTGAAATAACAATGGTCTTTAAGGATGCGATAGATATATACCTCAGAGAACGCCGCAGTGAAAACTATCGCCAAATCAGCAAAAAGATTAAAGTTATCGAGCACGATTCGGATGTGCTTCGCCGTGAGATTGAAAGCCGTCTTTATGAACAAAACCTTATCCCCGATATGCGCGGTAATATCCTGCAGCTGGTTGAAAACCTTGACAGGGTAGTTAATCTGTTTGATGAAGTGGCACATAAGTTTTATATAGAACAGCCGGATATTCCCGATTGCTATCACGAACAACTAAAAGTCCTTGTCCGTCAGGTATCCGAATGTGCAGAAAATATGGCAATCGCGTCGCGCGCGTTTTTCCGTGATTTGGTAACGCTTAGGGATTACTCGAAAAAAGTTTACCTTTTAGAGCACCAAAGCGACAAAACCTCCGGTAAACTGCGCAAGGCCGTGTTTGATTCGGATTTGGAATTGGCACAGAAAATTCAGATAAATACCTTTGTTGAGGAAGTAGCGGATGTTGCCGACTTGGCAGAAGATTGTATTGATGCGCTGTTAATCTTTGCAATTAAAAGGGAAATTTAGCGGATGTTAAGTTATTTGTTTTTCCTCTCCAGTGGTTTGTTTTTAGGGTGGTCGCTAGGGGCAAATGATGCCTCAAACATCTTCGGAACGGCCGTAGGGACAAAAATGCTCCGTTTTACGATTGCCGCTATGATTGCTTGTATTTTTATTGTGGCGGGTTCGGTCATAAGCGGACAAAACACGGCAGATACCCTCAATGCGCTTGGCAGCATAGACACTCTGCCTGCAGCCTTCTCTGTGTCGCTTTCTTCAGCGCTTGCAGTAGTGCTTATGCTTAGGGTGGGGATAAGCGTATCTATCTCGCAGGCAATTGTCGGTGGCATTGTCGGCTGGAATGTGTATACGAATAACCCGACAGATATGGACACGCTTGCCAACATCTGCGGGTCGTGGATTTTCTGCCCGATTATCTCCGGCCTGATAGCCGTAACGCTTTATTTGCTTATCAAAAAAATCTTGCACCACAGCAAAGTGCATATTTTAAGGCAGGATTTGGCCGTCCGTCTGGGAATGGTTTTAACAACGGCATTGGGCGGTTTTGCGCTCGGGGCAAACAATATGGCAAATGTTGTCGGCGTCTTTGTCGATTCGTGTATCTTCACGCCGTTAAAACTCGGTAGTTTTTATACCTTAAGCGGCGTGCAGGTTCTGTTTTTGCTCGGTGCGCTTGCCGCGTGTGTCGGGGTGTTTACATATTCGCAAAAAGCAATTAAGACGGTCGGCAAAAATGTATTGTCATTTTCCCCCGTGGTGGCGTGGATTGTCATTTTGTCGCAGTCGCTGGTGTTGATATTGTTTTCATCACAGGGGCTTGAAGATTTCTTGATTTCCATCGGGTTACCCCCGCTTCCGGCTGTTCCGGTTTCCAGCACACAGGCGGTTATCGGTGCTATCGTCGGTATCGGACTTGCCAAAGGCGGCAAAGGCATAAAATGGAGTCTGGTGTTAAGGCTGATGTCGGGCTGGGTAGCCTCACCGCTGATAGCTTTTGTTTTAAGTTATATCACATTGTCATTTATGGAAAATGTGTTCCGCCAAGCCGTGGTTTTGCAGTAAAGGAGAATTTTTATGCCCCTGCAAGCGTTATATCGCAAAGTGCCGCCGTTTCTTCTGGCAGTGCACCTGCTCGCAGGGCTGGGATACTGCCTTTATGTGGCGTGTTTGACAACTACTTTGGGCGGTGATACGTTAGAGCACATTCATTCTTCGTGGCTCGTTTATGCCGGTTTTGTACCGTATAAAGATTTTTTCCAACACCATAATCCGCTGTTGTGGTATCTCTTTGCGCCGTTTGTCGGATTACACGCCACAGGTTTGAATGATAACATCATTACCGCAGTGGTCATCTCGTCAGCCGTTGTTGTTTCGTTTGTCAATTATCTCTATCTGTATCTGATAACTTCACGTTTTTTAAGTACCGGATTTGCCGGTATTATAGCTGCAGCCGTGGCCTTTACGCCTTATGTCGTCCTGTCGGTTATTCATTTTCGTCCTGATAATTTTATGCTGGCAGCCTTTTTTGCTGGTTTATATTATTATTTTTGTCATATAAAGGAGCAAAAACTCTGGCAGCTGGTGTTGGCATTTGTACTCTTCTGGTGTTCGTTTATGTTTTTGCAAAAGATTGTTTTTACGCTGCTCGTTATCGCAACTGTTACGCTATATCTTCTCTGTACGCGACAACTCCGGTGGGAAAATGTGTTATATGCGGCCTTGCTTCCGCTATTGCTGAGTCTGGTGTTCGCAGCGTATATGTATCAAAATGACATATTGTCAGTGTGGTATCATTCCAATTTTACATTTAATTTGCATATCCCGCGGCTGTTTGACGAACGACGTATCGGTTATTTCTGGCCGGAGCTGAAACTGTTGCTTGTCGGCAGCGCCTGTGCCTTAGTCTTCTGCTTGAAAAACGCCAATATCTATTTCAAAATCATAACCCTGATTTTTGTGTCAGAACTCTGCCAGCGTTTGTTTTATTTTTCGGCGTTTGCGTATTATTTCTGTCTTCTTGTTTATACCGCCTCAATATTAACCGCGGTTTTCCTTGCAGAAAAAGTCTTCAACCGCTGGTATGCTTTGTCATATGTCTTGGCTGCCGCTCTCTGGTGGTGTATGTATGACCCCGCGATTTATAATGGCAACATCGGCAGTCCCAAAGGGCGCTTTTATGAACCGTTAAATAAAAAAATAGTGCGCTTGTCTACTCCGTGCGATTACATTTTAAATGGCGACGGCACAATCTATAATCTATATAATCGCGATCCGCATTATTACTGGAACCTTTTGGGGCAAACCGATGTTATTGGCGACAAAACCGGCATTCATCCGCTGATGGACATCAATCAGGTGATTGAAACATATAAGCCAAAAATCATCAGCGCTGCCCCGTATTATGACAAATACGCCAGCGAACGCGGCTATCAAATCGTCGTCCACCGTCCGGATATGAACTTGGTTAATAAATACTACAAACCGCTTGGTAACGGCCTTTATATCCTAAAGCCGGAATACGCTCCCGCCAAATGCGAATACGATCACAAAAAACGTTATTACCACGCGTATGATTAAGCGGTAAAGCATATTTTTTCTGTTAAAATCCTGAGATTTTACTTGTGTAAAATGTTTTATTTTTCTATATTTTCTCAGGATAATGATAAAAAATCAGAGGAAAAAATGAGCGATTTGTTTGAAAATTCCGCCACCACGGCCAAAGAAGAATACTCCGCACGCGATATTGAGGTTTTGGAGGGGTTAGACCCTGTGCGCCATCGCCCCGGAATGTATATCGGCGGCACGGACGAGCAGGCGCTGCACCATCTGGTGGCAGAAATTTTAGACAACTCAATGGACGAAGCTGTTGCCGGCTACGCCAGCCGGATAGAAATTGCCGTTAATGCCGACCTCTCGGTAACCATCACCGATAACGGCCGCGGTATACCGGTAGACAATCACCCCAAATACCCCGGCAAATCCGCGCTTGAAGTTATTTTAACCACGTTACACTCTGGCGGCAAGTTTGGCGGCAGTGCTTATAAGGTTTCCGGTGGGTTGCACGGTGTTGGTTCTTCTGTCGTGAACGCTCTGTCAAAAAAGCTCGTTGTTGAAGTCGCGCGGGATAAAAAATTATACCGGCAGGAATATTCCTGCGGCAAACCGCTCACACCGCTGGAGCTGATTGGCAATGCGCCGAACCGCCGCGGTACCAGCATCACCTTTTTGCCAGATGAAGAAATTTTTGGTTCGGATAATAAGTTTGTACCGGCAAAAATTTATCGTATGGCACGATCTAAAGCCTTTTTGTTTAAAGGCATAAAGATTTTCTGGAAATGTGCGCCGGAGCTGATTAAAGAGGGAGATAACATCCCCGAAGAAACCGAGTTTAACTTCCCGAACGGCTTGCTGGATTTTCTGAACTATCAAATTGGCACAAGGCTGACGGTAAACCGTACGCCGTTTTCGGGCGAGGCGGAATTAGCCGGCGATGAAGGCAAAGTCGAGTGGGCAATCACTTGGCCGGATGATGAAAAAGGCTTTTGCAATTCATATTGTAACACGGTTATTACCCCGCAGGGCGGCACACACGAGCAGGGCTTCCGTACCGCGCTTTTGAAAGGCTTAAAAGAATATGCCGATATGGCAAACATTAAAAAGGCCGCCACGGTAACGGCGGAAGACTTTTTAAGCGATGCCTCCATAATGCTTTCGGTATTTATCCGCGACCCGCAGTTTCAGGGGCAGACCAAAGATAAGCTGACCTCAGTCAAAGCCGTTAATCTGGTGGAAAAAGCCGTTAAAGACAGTTTTGACCACTGGCTTTCAACAGATAAGGAAAACGCAGCAGCGCTGATAGACTATGTTGTATCCAGAGCCGAACTCCGCAAAAAACGCAAAGAAGAAAAAGTCCAAAACCGCAAATCCCCGACTAAAAAGCTCCGCCTCCCTGGCAAACTGGCAGATTGCTCGAAAGCCGCTGCCGAAGATACGGAAATCTTTATCGTCGAGGGTGATTCCGCGGGCGGTTCGGCCAAACAGGGGCGTGACCGTATGACACAAGCCATCCTGCCATTACGCGGCAAAATCCTGAACGTCGCAAGCGCCAGCCTTGATAAAATTACTCAAAACCAAGAAATTAAGGATATGATTGAAGCTCTGGGCTGCGGCACGAAAGATAATTATAAAGAAGAAAACCTGCGCTATGAAAAAATCATTATAATGACCGATGCGGATGTCGACGGCGCCCATATTACCTCGCTGTTGATGACATTCTTTTACCAATATATGCCGAAACTGATAGAAAACGGGCATTTGTATATCGCCACGCCGCCGCTGTATAAAATTGTTTTCGGTGGCAAAAACTACTATGCGCTGGATGACGAAGAAAAAGATAAGATTTTGGCCAAAGCCAAGTCAAATCAGCGTCCGGATATCAGCCGCTTTAAAGGTCTGGGCGAGATGAGCGCCTTACAGCTTAAAGAAACGACAATGGATAAAACCAACCGTGTTCTTTTGCGGGTGACTATTCCGACCGCCAACACCGAAGAAAGCAGAGATGAGGCGTTTGAAACTCGCCGACAGGTAGAGCGCCTGATGGGTAAAGACCCCGAGCAGCGCTTTAAGTTCATTATTGAACGTGCTAAATTTGCCGAAGATCTGGATATTTAAGGCGCATACGGATTTTTATGTTGCAAATGTGAACAATATTTGCTACATATACGGCAGTTTAGATTAAAATCGAGGGTCAGATGTATATAAAAATCGGAATGGATATATTGGTCGATTCGCTGTATGAAACGCTCTCATTGTTTCCGTATCTGTATTTGACCTATTTGCTGATGGAATATCTGGAGCATAAAATGTCCCGCCGCAGTGCGATTTATATCCGCAAAGCCGGACAATACGGGGCTGTTGTCGGTGGCCTGTTAGGGATAATCCCGCAATGCGGCTTTTCGGTGGCTGCAGCAAACCTGTATGCTACAGGGTTGATAACCCTCGGAACACTAATGGCCGTGTTTCTCTCGACATCAGACGAAATGTTGCCGATTTTAATTTCCGGCGGTGTCGGGGCAGGGCTGCTGGTGCAGATTCTCGGATTAAAAGTTATCTATGCCATTATTTCAGGTGTAGCGATAAATGCTGCTCTTCCCGAAAAGTTTATCAAACATAAAAACGAACCGGATATCAGTACTTTCTGCCAACGCGAAAAATGTAAATGCGATGATAAAGAAAATATCTGGCGCTCGGCTTTTAAACACACTGAAAAAATCAGTTTGTTTATCTTTTTCTTCTCTCTGGTGGTCAATACGGCTTTTGTCTTTGGCGGTCGCGAAACCATTCAGGCAGCATTGACCGATATGCCATTTTTAAGCAAAGTCATTGCCGTGGCTGTCGGATTGATACCAAGCTGTTATCCGTCGGTATTATTAACCCAGTTATATCTGGATAATGCCATATCTATGGGGACAATGATGGCAGGAACGCTGGCTAATGCCGGTTTGGGCTATTTGGTTTTATACCGCGTGAATGCAAACGAAAAAGAAAACCTGCGGATTTTAGGGCTGCTGTTTATATTAGGAGTCTTTTTTGGGGTAATCACGGACATCCTGTTTTAATTTTCACGATAATTTTCCTTTAATAGAGCAATCTCTGCCGCATATCCGTCAAGTTCGTTCGGGGTTTCCAGATTTATCGGAATATTTTTAAGCAGCGGGTGGTTGATAAAGCGGATAAGCCCTTCTTTGCCCAAACTGCCCAGACCTATTTTTTCGTGTCTGTCTTTATGTGAGTTGAATTCGGTCATACTGTCATTGAGGTGAATGGCGTGCAGTCGGTCAAGCCCGATAATACGGTCGAAATGCTCTAAAACGTCATCCAACCGGTTGATAATGTCATATCCGGCAGAAAAAACGTGACAAGTGTCCAGACAAACGCCCAGCTGATTCGAGGCATTATTTTTGGTGCGTGAAATAATCTCGGCAAGTTCTTCAAAAGTCGAACCAACCTCGCTGCCTTTGCCGGACATTGTTTCCAATAAAACGGTTGTGTTCTTGGCTTCTGGCATAACTTCGTCCAAGACTTCGACAATCTGGGGAATAGCCGTGCTAACGCCTTGCCCAACGTGTGAACCGGGGTGAAAATTATATAAATTATGCGGGATATATTCCATCCGTTTAAGGTCATCAGCAAACACCTGACGGGCAAAATCGCGCGTGTTTGAATCTTTGGAGCAGGGGTTCAGAGTGTAAGGGGCGTGCGCCAAAACTTTGCCGAAGTTATGTTCTTTAGCGAGCATAAGAAAGGCAGCGACATCCTTCGGGTTAATATCTTTGGCTGCTCCGCCGCGAGGGTTGCGCAAAAAGAATTGGAATGTATTAGCTCCGATTTTTAATGCGGTTTTTCCCATTGCCTCAAATCCGGCAGAGCTTGAAAGATGACACCCCAAATATAGCATATAGCCCTCCTTTAAACGGTTAATTGCTGCTGATTGTAACATTGTAAAAACGTAGCGTCAATTTTTTTTGCAAAAATATGAAAAAAAAGCTTGTAATCTAATTTTTTTTTGTGTAGAACTATTTTTGTTGAACATCGGAACGTAGTTCAGCCTGGTAGAACGCTGCGTTCGGGTCGCAGAGGTCAGTGGTTCGAATCCACCCGTTCCGACCAATACTAAAAAAGCCACCCTTGCGGTGGTTTTTTTAGTATTGGCTTTGGAACGGAGAGGATTCGAACCACGAAAAAGTGGTTCGACTACAAGCGAAAGCGAGACGGGAGTATCGCGGTCGGCTTTAGCCGATGAGCGCCAGTGCGCCGGAGCAACGCGGAGGCTATCTACCCGTTCGCAAATTTCATAGCCACCCTTGCGGTGGTTTTTTTAGTATTGGCTTTGGAACGGAGAGGAGTCGAACCACGAAAAAGTGGTTCGACTACAAGTAAAACGAAAAACTCACTCAATCAATCACCGCCGCAGCCAAATCGTTGCAGGTGGCGCTGCCACTGAGCACCAGTGCGCCGGAGCAACGCGGAGGCTATCTACCCGTTCGCAAATTTCATAGCCACCCTTGCGGTGGTTTTTTTAGTATTGGCTTTGATACGAACCACGAGAAAAAACGTTGATTATCCGCAGACTTGTTCTACTTACGGAATATCATTGTTAAATAGTGTTGACAAATTGTCAAAAATAAATATAAACCACAACAAACCTTTATTATTAATATATATGGAACTAGTATCAGTAACAACAAAAGCGATTATTTATGTCGCAGGAATTATTATTATCGGTGCAATCGGGTTATACCTTGATCACAACCAGGATAAAAAGCGTACGCCAATGTATGACCATTATGGCAACAGAATGGAAAGCAATTCAGCCATAATGCTTGTAATTTTATGGATTATTTTCGGCGGGGCATTTTTACTTGCGTTGTAAAAAAAAAGTAACACCAAATCTTCGTGTTTGCGACTTTTAAGCCACTTCTCCTGAGTGGCTTTTTCCGTGTTTGTCCACAAAATAAATATAAGCTAAAAAAATCCTTGAAATTTCTATTTAAACCATATATCAATAGAACCAGAACATCATAACATTTTATATGTAATGTTGTTTTAGCGCCGGAGACGGCGCGGGGCGTGCAAACCTTTCACAGTACGGT
>CAJTWX010000029.1 GCA_910580155.1 uncultured Alphaproteobacteria bacterium | reverse complement strand
TGTGGGACGTCCGGGGTATGAACGTATCAGCGCCAAATGGGCAATGGAGAGCGGCTTTGAGGTGGCGCTATTCGGCGATGGGTGGCAGAGTAAAGCTCCGGCTGAGTTTTATAAAGGCGACTATATTGATAATCGCGAGCTGCATAAATATTATGCCTCGGCAAAGATTGTTTTGAATGACACACGGGACGATATGAAAAAAGCAGGATTTATCAGCAATCGCGTATTTGATGTGACGGCAAGCGGCGGTTTTCTGATTTCAGACTATATGCCCGAGATTGAGATGTTTTATGGCGACAGTATTCCGATGTTTAGCAGCAAAGAAGAACTTGCCGTGCTTTTGGACTATTATCTTACCCATCCGGAAGAACGGGAAGAAAAAGCCAAACGAGCACAAAAAATCACGCTTTCCCGTTTTACAAACAAGCACGCTGCCAAAAGCATTTTAGAGGCGGCAGATGATATCCGGAAAAAAGCAAAAACACCGACAGACAAAAACAAACTTGCGATGAAGTTTCCGTGGTCAAAAAATTATATGGGAATCGGCGATTACTGGCTGGGAAAAGATTTGCAAAAAGGGCTGGCCGCCAATGGTTTTGATGTTCAGGGATATTATTATGATAACGGCTTTCAAAAAGATGATTTTTATGACACAGCTGGAAATATTCTTTATATGCAATTTAAGTTTAACCATACGGACTTCGAAGACGAAGACAAAGCACGAATAATGTATTTGTATTTCCCGACTATTGTGCCAGAGAGGGGGAAATTCAAAAACACGAAAGATTACTTTGTTTATAATACCGATGCTTATCTTAACAATGAACTGGAATATTTTGACCTGATTGCTACACCGGCAAAAGCGGTGTTTGAAGAATTACAACGCAAAGGCTATAAAACTGCTTATATTCCGCAGTTCACAAACCCCGAAAAATTTGCGCCGCAACCGGTGGATGAGCTTAAATCTGATTTGTTGTTTGCCGGCTCAAACTGGTATGAAAGGATCAGCGTTAAATATGCTGTTGATTACGGTTATGATGTTTCGGTTTACGGGCTTGGGTGGGAAAATAAAATCCCTGATAAAAATTTCAAAGGAAAATTTATTTACAACACAGCGCTAAATAAATATTATTCTTCGGCAAAAATCGTGTTAAGCGACCACGCGGAAGACTTGGCGGAGATGGGTCTGGTGATTAACCGGCTGTTTGATGCAAGTGCGGCGGGAGCGTTTGTGATTTCCGAATACAGCCCATATATTGAAGAGATTTTCGGTGACAGTATTCCGATGTTTAAAAACAAGGAAGAGTTTAAGGAACTGGTTGATTATTATCTTGCGAATCCGGACAAACGGGCGGAAAAAGCGCAAAAAGCGCGGGAAATTACACTAAAAAGCTATACTAATGTGATTGCCGGACAGAAACTGAAAAAACTTTTTGAAAAAATCAGCGGAGAAAAGAAATGAAGAAAACGCTTTTATATTTCAGCATTATGATGGGGCTGGCACTTTTGGGCTATCGGGAAATATATAAGCTTGCCGGCAATGCACACCGTGATATGGGATATGCGGTTATTCACGTTAGCGAAAATAAACCTGCTCAGCAGATGATTAAGCTTCAGGAAGCATTTGAAAAAGAGGGAAAAAATATTTCTTTTTCTATTCGCCCGAACCGTTCAAGCGGCAAATTCAACATTTATACGGCAACGGATATTCAACATTTGCCGGAAGTTGCTGACCAGAGCGCAATAAATTTTTTGTGGATTGATAAATTGAAATCTGATGAATCCCCTGAAAAACTGCGTCCGTTTGACGTGATTGTGGTTAAAAATATGCCGGCGTATCAACACCTGAAAGCTGTCAATGTGCGAACAGCTTTTATTCCCGATGCGGTTGATGTTAAGGATAGTGAAAAGGCAAGTCAAACCGAGAGGGCAATGTTTTGGGGTGACGGAAATGAATTTTCTGTTTCATTATCTATGGCAGGACACGAGAAAATAAAACTTGATGTTTACGGTATCGGGTTTGAAGGCCAATGGCCGATAGATGAAATTAAGGGCACTATGCCATCTGAAACCGATTTTCGCAGTCATCCGTTAGTTTTAGTTGACCAAAGCGACGAGGATATTCTTCACCAGACAATTAACCCACGGATTATGACTATTCTTGAAAACGGCGGGATTCCTTATCTCCGCTATAATCCGGCAATTGAAAAACTGTTCGGCAAGATGGTACCGATGTATCATAACGACAATGAATTTCAGGAACAACTGAAGTATCTGCCGGCTCATCTGTTTGAAATTGAGGAACGGCGTGCCGCAATCAAACATCTGGCCAAACGTTGGAACAGCCACAGCCAAGCCCGTAAGTTTATTGAGCTGTTTGAGATTATGGATAGAAAACGGCGATAGTTTTCTGATATTCATAAAATAGCATTGATATTGTTCTTATTTTCTTTTAAATTTTTCTTAGCAGACAGAGAAGCCTGTTAGTACCTTGAGAAGGGTGCGGAGCTGTCGAAAGCTCTCTTATACACTTCGGTGTCGGATAGCATCGTTAGTTATTGTTTATGTGAAACAATAGCATATATCCCCGACTGTAAAAGGTCGGGGAGCTTTTAGCGTATGTCCAAAAGCTGTTTTTATTTTGATAAACAGCTTGAAAGGTTAAAAGAGTCATTTAAGTGTATGTGATTTTCGAACTCTCCGACCGCCTTTTTTAAGGTGGTTTATTTTTTGAACGGAGAGGACTTATGAAAAAATTATTAGATTATATTACAAATCGTCTGATTGAAGAAAAATGTCAAAAACTGTTCTTTGTATTGTTTATGGCGTTTTTTGTTTTTGTTGCTTTTTATAGCGCTTTAACATCGTTCAAGGGATTTTTTGTGGATACTATCGAGCATATTCATAGTTCTTGGCTGGTCAGCGAAGGTAAGCTCCCGTATAAAGATTTTTTCCAGCATCATAACCTTTTGTTATGGTTTTTGTTTGCTCCGGTAACAAAGATTTTTTACCAAAACCCGATTATTTTTTCAATGGCCAGAGGAATTGGCGTTATCGGATATTTAACAGTTATCTGGATTATTTATCAAATTAACTACCGTTTTATCTATGGGCAAAAAACTGCAAGACTTTCCCTCATTATTTTACGATGTATTGGTTTTTTGCGTCCATTTTACTTGGAAACATTTTATGCCGTGCCAACTATTTTAAATACTTGTACACGATATTGCTTGTGGCGGCTTTTATCAATCTTTATCAACTAACCCCTTCTGCCCGCCAGAAAGAGTTATATCAAACTTACCTTAAAAATATGGATTATTTGTGGAGTCAACACCTTTCCAGCGGCGGTTTCTTATCTCTGACAAAAACAATTTACGGACCATTTATTCCGAACTCCTCTTATTATTGGTACGGATATCATAATGTAACAATTATTGATACGATTTATCATCGCGAACGATATTTTGACCTGAAACAAGAACTTGAAACGCAAAAGCCGATGTTTATTGCTTATGAGCAACCTTCATTTACAGGTATTTTAAATGATATGCTGGTCTTTCATAAACGAAAATATTTTATTTGGCGAAATTCTGCCATTTTGCGAAAAGCGGCGAATCATCCCGAATTATTATCCAAACTCAATGTTATTGACTGTGATTTTTGGAAAATCGATGGGAATTGGATTGAACATAACTATGAAAACATAGACGGAACAATTCTATGGAAAAGAAAAGGATGATAACAAATCCCAACTTTTTACCGGATATCTTAAGTTGATTTTGACAAACTGGTTTTTAATTTTCGTAAGATAACTTTCCGTCTTTCAGAAACGCCGTTCCGCCTAACGGAATTGTTAAAAGCGGAGCTGTGTGTCCGAAATCAACATTAGCGAGAATCGGCAATTCCTTTAGTTCGGCTTTAGCGTTTAAGATATATTCCAATCCCTCACGCGTGACCTTGGAACCTTTTTGAAAACGCCCGATAACAAGCGATTTGACATTGGCAAAATCCGGCTGATGGAGGAGTGCCTGCAGGTTACGCTCAAAATCTGCCAGAGAGCTTGCCTCGGTATCTTCGATAAACAATATTGTGTCCTTCGGGAAAGCGGGGCGAAACTCTGTTCCCAACAGTAAATTAAACGTGCAGAGGTTACCGCCGATAATCGTTCCCGAGGCTTCACCGTTACGGATGTTCCAATAGCCTTCGTTAGCTTCAAACTCACGTTTTTCCTGATTTAAAAACCAGAGGTCGTCGCTCCAGATTTCGGACGGGGTGATTTTGTCTTTGCCATCGGTGACAAGCATTTTGGCAAAGTGCTCAAACGTATAATCGCAACCGTATTTCATTCCCAGCGAGCTAAAGTGCGGCCCATAGTAAACGACCATACCGGTTTGGGAAAGGATTGCATTTTCCAGCGCAGTGATGTCGGAGAAACCGCAAAATATTTTCGGATTATTTTTTATCAGCTCATAATCAAGATATTTTAGCAGCTGGTTTGAATTTGCCCCGCCAATAATAGTCATTATGGCTTTTACGCTCTTATCGGCAAATGCGGTGTGAATGTCTTCTACGCGTTTTTCAATAGACGCTGACCCCATATAATCCCAGTTATCATCGGTGGTGTTGGGGGCAAAAACGACTTCAAGCCCCAAACTTTCGAGACGTTCTTTGGCGATGGCGCGGGCGTCCTGACCAATAATTTTAATTCCTCTTGCCGGCGCGATAACCATTACTTTATCGCCTTTTTTTAACCTTTCGGGTATTATCTTTTGCATTTTCTCTCCTTATTCCATTATTTCCAAATCTTCGTCTTCTTCCCAGTGAACGTGCAGAATCGTCACCGGTTTAATATCTGTTGCGCTTAAAACGCGGCGGCGTATCTGTCCGCGGATAAAATCTTCTACGGCAGTGCGTTTCGGCTGTTCGGAAAGTTTCTTTTCAATCAGCGGAACAACCTGTTTTTTGATTTCTTCTGCGAGTACATACCATTCATTTTCTTCCAAGATATCAATGGAATTAAATTGCAATGATTTCAGTTTATACTCACGGCTGATAACGGCACTAATAAATAAGGTGCAATTAAACATAATGCGGCGGCGATTTTTAATCAGTTCCGAACCGAGCGAAACACTGCGGCCGCGGTCTATTCCCATTATATCAACCGGCGTTTGCTCAATTTGGCTGATTTGCCCGTTTTGATACAGGCAGATATCGCCATTTTGCGCCGAAAAGACATCTTTTACACCGCAATTCAGGGCAAAACGCTTATGTTCGCGGATAAACTTTTTATCACCGTGCACCGGCAAAACGATTTTCGGATTCAACAGCTCATACATTGCCTTCAAATCTTTTTTGCTTGCGTGACCGGAGGTGTGCACCAAATAATCCTCCTCGGTGACGAGGTTTGCTCCTTTGGCGGTAATTTTTTCCTGCAGACGTTCAATTTTTTCTTCATTGCCGGGAATCATTTTGGAAGAAAAGATAACGTTATCCTCTGCGCTTAATTTGATGTATTTGTTTTCGTCATTGGCAATCATCGTCATCGCGCTGCGGTAGTTTGCCTGCGAACCGGTGCAGATATACAAGGCTTTATCTGATGTCAGCCCGTCCACCTGTTCGGCGGTATGAATATCTGTGTATTCGGTCAGATAGCCGCATTTTTTGGCGATTTTTACATTTGTTACCAAGCTTCTGCCAACCAAAACCGGCGTTCTGTTTGCAGCGCGGGCGGCAAGAATCAGGCTTTCCAACCGCATAATATTTGAAGCAAAACAGGTTGCGACGACCCCGCCCTGCATTTCCGGAATAATTTTCATAAGATTATTGCGCACATCTTCTTCACTTGCCTGCGGTTCGTCTACCATTACGTTGGTTGAATCACAGACAAAAACATCCACACCTTCTGCAGCGGCTCTTTCTAAAGCAGCAAAGTCGGTTTTGACCATTGAGAGCTTATTATCATCAAAACGCCAGTCAGTTGCGTGCATTATGTTGCCATTTGCTGTTTTGATAAACAAAGCGGAGGTCTCGGGAATCGAGTGTGCAATCGGGATAAACTCAACCTCAAAACCATCCAAAACCACTTTCTTTTTCTGATTAACAGAGATGAGCGGAACAAGTTCTTGCATTTTATATTCGCTCAAACGCTCTCTGACCAAACCCAAAGAAAAATCCGTTCCGTAAACCGGACACTGCAATGTCGGCCAGACCTGTGCTATTGCGCCGAGATGGTCTTCGTGCCCGTGGGTAATAAACAGCCCTAAGATATCTTCTTTATAATTTTCCAGAAACTCGGGCGACGCATAGCACATATCCATCCCCGGAAAGCCATCATTTAAGAATCCGTATCCGGCATCCACCACAATCAGCTTACCGTTTGAGGCGTATACAAACATATTCATTCCGATTTCATCGGCACCGCCTAACGGTATAAAATAAATTCCGTTCTTTTTAAAATCATTCATTCTTTAATTATTCCTTTATTATACAAATAAATCTCCGGCTAAAATACGCTCTTCTCCCGCGGCTGTTTGCAATATCAGGTAGCCGTTATCATCCAGTGCGGCAAACAGGCCTGTTTTTTCGTCTTTTTCGGTTTTGACCGTAATCTTCTGCCGGTAATTCAGCGCCATTTCCAGCCATTGTTTTTTTATTGCGGCAAAGCCGTTTTGCCGGTATAGAGCTAAATCTGACGCAAAGTTTTTGAGATAATAGCGCAAAAATTCCGTCCGGTCAAGCAATATTGAACATTCTTTTAAAGATACGGCTTTATAAGGCTGATTTTCAAGCACAGGCGCGCCGGCAATATTGACACCTATTCCTATACCCCAAAGTGTTCCGGAAATATTTTCAAACAAAATGCCGGACATCTTTCCGCCTTCAAGAAAGACATCGTTCGGCCATTTTATCTGTACTTTTTTATGCGGTGCCAGCGCTTGCACGGTTTTTGCAAGGCTTAATCCTACCAGACAAACTATTTTGCTCAGTTCTTCCGGCGCTATTTCCAGACTGTATGTAAAATACAAGTTGCCTTCTATTCCCTGCCATTTTCTGCCACGGCGTCCCCTACCGCCGGTCTGGCGTTTGGAGCTTACGGCAATCGGAACGGCGTTATCTTTGATAATTCTTTTGATTTCATCATTAGTGGAACTTGTGGTTTCAACATCGTACCACTGCCACTGGGCTATTTTTTCAGAGGAACAGAGCATAAAACATATCTTTCATCTTATCTATTACACCAAACGGATTAAATGCTGCTGCTGCCAAACAGGCCATATTCAACAGCATTATCAGCCGGACGGCTTTGCTTTCTACGTCATATACAATAATTTTGTGTTCAAAATAAGCCGTTTTCATAATTTCCAAAAATGCTCTGGCCAATAACAGCAGACAAAAAAATACGCATCCGAGGCTTATATATTTTTGTGCGGCAATAAGGCTTGAAACAATATCTGCCTGCCCTAAAAAGCCTGCCAAAGGCGGCATTCCTATCAGCGAAAACAGACTGATGAGCAGTGTTGTTGTCGCAAACGGGCGAGTTTCTGCCAAGCCTGAAAGCGATGTTATGGCAGCAAGGTATTCATTGCGACTCTTTAAGCTGTAAAAAACCAGATAAACGGCGCCTATTGACAATAAATATGTCCATAAACAGACATATGCGGCGTATTCTGCTGCAGGATTAAACAATGACAAAAGAAGCAGGACAATCCCAAAATAATATGTGGCGCAGAAAGAATATATCCGATGCAGGTTTATGCGCGCATTTGCGCCCATTGCCCCGATAATCACAGAAAACAGCGCAAATGCGGTATATACCTGTGAGATATCTTCCGCGTAGGGTTTTACAATCGTGTTATTCAGCTTGATAAATGTTCCCCAATATACCCAAGGCGCGACAACCGCCAAATAATGACTGACCGGAAGAACCGCCCTGCCGGTTTTATCTTCGGCAAAGCTATGAAACGGCGCTATGCCCAAAGAATACAAAAACGGCACAATCAAAAATGCCACACATATATAACCGGCAAACGAATCGGGCATTGTTACTAAAACAGCAGCAACCGATTTATATGCCATATTTCCGCCGGAGATATTATACAGCCCTGTACCACCTGCTGCCAATAAAATCAAAATAATGGAAAACGTGACAATATAACGGCTTTTAACCGGTTCGGGGAGCTGGTCGCTTTGCGTATCCAACAAACGATAATTGATTAAGGCCAATAAACAATAACTTGATATTAAAACCCAGATATTTATGGCAGCAAGCATAATATCTGCAACACTTAATGCCAGCAATAACAAAATATAAAATTTACAGCCGATGCGCTTTTCTGCCGAAAAGTATTGCGGGGCAACCCATAATATGATGTATGTAAAAACATAAGCCATTGTCCGAAATAAAAAAGTATAAGCATTATTGGCGTAATAATGCGGATTTAAGCTTTGATTATAAAAAATAATCAGGCATAACATCGAGCCTATCAGCCATATTCTGGCTATACGCGCAAACAGCTTTGATGATTCCTCTCCCAGCAAATAACACAGCCAGAGATGTATGACACCTGTTAAAAGGGCTAATTCGGGCAGAGCATATAATATGTTTTGCAGCATCATACCAACTCCTTTTTAATATACAAACCATAGTGGTTTGAAAAATGAGAAAAACAAAATCATCAGACAGGCAACGTATACTGCAAAGTTCAAATTCGGCAAATCTACTCCCATAACGCAAGATGATTCTGCATAACTTTTATCTTTCATCCGGTACAATTCTTCCAACAAAGAAAGCGCAACGATAAACAGTGACAGCATTACCAACACCCCGAAAATTAGGCTGTAATTAAAAATCTCTGAAATTATGATAAAATTGTTCCAAAACAACGGCGTTACCGGCAGTCCGATTCCGGCCAGCACATATAATGACAAACATTTTGAGGTGCGCGGCATATAGCATAATATTCCGCCACCGGTATACAGATTCAACTTTTTTTTCTGTGTTTCGATATGGTGGATTAAAAAAGACAGTACAGTCACAATCATTATATATGAAAACAATGAATAGCTGATATTATTTTTCAAAACACCGGTTGGCAAAAACACGCTTCCCAAAAACAACAGATAATATACCGCTGCATACGCAAACAGTTTGTAGCGCAAATCTTTATGACTTAAACTGACTAACGACAAAAACAGCATCGTCAGGATACAGGCCCCCTCAAACACCGGCGCATATCCAGCAATACTTTCGGGAACGGTATTCGGCCAAAAGCGGATAAAACCATACAGGCCAACGAAAGGAATAAGGTTTCCAACCACGAATACCAGCGGGTTACGCAATGTGGCGCTCATTGAGGCAATCCAGTAATGAAACGGCCAGACCGGCAAACGTGAAATAAACGCAAACAAGATACTGAACCAGACAAAGTATTCGGTTTTTCCGCTCAAATTAATGTTGCCGATGGTGTTTAACGGGATATTTGCTTTTTTATGGGCACATATCAACATTATTGACACAAACAGAAGCATAACGCCAATGATATTATAAATGCTGAAACGAATCAATACGTTACGTTTACGAAGATTGCCGTAGGTACTGATTAAAATTATTAACGGAGCAATCATTGCGGTAAAGAACACATAAAATGAAATAATATCCGCGGCAACTAAGTAACCATTTAAAAGCCCGATAAACAACAGTTCGGCGGCAATCAGCGTTTTCGGCCGTTCGGTTTTGTGGTCAACACAAAGTTCGGCGGCAAAAAAAGACAGGTTGATACCAAACAGCAGTAACAACGAAAATGTATCCACTCCCAACAAAATATCGGTAACGGGCAAATTAAACCACGGATATTTTTCGACAATCTGGATACCGGTTTTGGTGACATCCATCTTGGAGAAAGTGTATAATATCAAAAGGTTATTTATCAAAAGCGTCCAGACAGCAACATAATACACGTTATCTGCCGCATAGTTTTTATCGTTTTTAGCACTTAAAACAAACAATGCTCCCAATAACGGAATGAGTATCTGCAACAGTAACAGGTAATTATTCACGGCAAATACCTCCTGTAAAATGCGAGTACAAAAGCAGCCAGCCCGATTATTAAGAAAACGACTCCGGCGGCGACGCCTTTTTGGTTAATTTTGAAAAAGAATGAAATTCCACCGCGGCCGATGTTTGAAAAGACTGCCGTGATTATTTTTTCCGAAAACATAAAATCAACCATCAGCCATAACATCCGGCTTACATATTTCAGCGGTTCTACCAGCATATAGCAAAACAGACTTTTGCTGACATCTTCTTTTTGCAGTCCTTCTTTTTCATATACACTGCGAAGTTTTTGCCAAACCGGCAGAGATGTCAGGATTAAAAATACTGTTATAAATCCGAAACTTTGCCAGCTGTAAATATCAAATATCACTCCGCCTGCCAGAATGAGGGCGGTGTTGATTAAAAATGACAGAATACGCCGCGGATTCGGATTTAGATAATCGAGCCTGCGCGTATGCGGCGATTTGTAAATATGGTTCAAAACTATACCTATTGCCAGCAATATTCCCGCTGCTGCAGGCATTACTATGTAACGGTCTGAAATTGTCCGGTTGGCAATTGCCCAAAAGACTGCAATCAGTATAACAAATTGAAATAGCAGAACCTGCAGCGGCAGCGTATTGACTTCCCGCCCGTTTAACATTTTACTGACTTTTTCTTCCCGATTTTGGTACAGATATATTTTAAAAAACAGCAGGTTGAACAAATAAATCGCTATCAAATAGTATGCAAACAACTTCGACCAACCAAAACCGTTTAACATTAACATATACATCAAAAGCCCATAAAAAGCCATATTCAAACAAACCATTTTCTTTTGGATATTGTCTTTCAGAATAAAATATATCAGACCGGCGACATATGTGGCTCCGGACATAATTTGAAAAAAGGGCAAAAACAAATGCGATACGGCAAGCAGATTGTGTAACTTTACAAGCAATAAAATACCGACCAGCGGCGAAAACAACAGATTTACGGCGCTCATCCGCTGGAATCTGGCTGATGAAATATCCAACAGGTAGGTTTGAAACAAAAAACAGCCGATTTTAATAAAAATAGCAAAAGAAGCAACAAGCCCCACAAAATCCCGATGACCGCCAATTTGTTTATAGTTCAGCAATTGCCGGAGTTCCAAACTCTGAATTTTACCACAAGCCAAAGCCAAAACCATAAACAGACACATATCGGCAAATAAATTATAGATGACATAACGATGTGACGAATCGACATCTTTTAGAAGCAGATAGCCCAAAATATCCGACACAAAAACCGCCGTAATCAGCTGGACATAATTTTCTGCACTGACAAGCAGGCTCAGCGTTACAAAATTCAGGATAATCAGTGAATTAAATATGCTGCGTTTTTCTTCGTAGCGGAAAACATTATTATTGAGAATCGTTATTAACGAGAGAAAAAACAGCGGGATAATCAATCTGTTTAAAGTTTGTGTAGGCACAAAATCAACCGTTATATTACCGATTCTGGTTTTGCTCCACAAAAACGACAGCGCGGCATTATGATTTTCCACGGCATTTGCACAATAATCTGCAAAAAGATATGCCATTGCGCCAAACATCAGCCACGACAACACCCTGTCATACCGCATTCGCAGACGCAAACTCCCCAAAAGGGCAAGTATCACCAAATATACAAGTTTATTTATTACCATATCATCTCCGTTTTCGGTCAGCACATAGAATCGCTTGTGCTGAAGTTTACGGCATTGATATTACTTAATCAAGGTTTTTACATCTTTTACAACACGAACCGGAACAGTATACTCGCGGGCAACATCCTCATTTTCCACCTCAACAATCAGCATTGAGCTGACAGATTTAAGCGGCAGACGGGCAGATGCAGCAATATCTTTGAACACTACTGCGCTATCTTTGGTGCGATATAAAAGTGCTGTTTCACCGCCGTCATATACAAAACGCGGATTTTCAGGACCGCCGGCTCGTGAATTGATAATAATCAGGATATCCCCTTCTTCATTTTGCAAAATGTCATATCTGCTTTCCTGTTCTAATTCTTGACCTGTGGACATTTTTTACCTCATATAAAATATTGTTATATCGTCATTTAGGTGTTTAATATCATATAATAGTTAACAAATAAATAGCTAAATGTAATTTTTTTTACATTTTTTTATTGACTATCTAAAAATTATCCTTTATAAACCGATTTCAGTTGTGAGGGCTCGTAGCTCAGTCGGTAGAGCATTTGACTTTTAATCAAAGGGTCATGGGTTCGAATCCCGTCGAGCTCACCAATTTGGAGAGAGGTTGCATTTTTTAATGTAACCTCTTGATTTTTATCAGAAAATTGCGGTTCGTAAAAATTCATATACCCCATTTGCAGGTTTTCGTTATCATTTGCCTGAATACCTTGTTTCTCTAGGGTTTGCATTGGTTCGTATGATTTTGCAGCCTTTGCCCTCAAAATATTGTTATCCACAAACATCTCAAACGGAAATTTCAGTTTATAAGTCAATGTGCCTTCGGTTAAAGTCAGGCTTTCAAAAACAAATTTCAGCAACAAACGTTTCAGTTCAAGATTCTGCGACTGGTCAAAAATATTTCTCGCCTGTGTTGCAATATCCAGTAATCCCAGAATCGTTTCATCAAACCCAATATCTGCCTTTTCGTGGGCTGTAACCTTATTTTTTAAGCGATTTAGCTTAACTTGTATTTCATTACGTTTGGTATCAAAAGTTTCCCTGTCTAGCTCGCCATCAAGCCGCAAATCAAACAGATTATTCATCTTTTCTTTTAATTTATCTTGCTCGGCACGGAGTTTTTTAATCTCTTGAGCATAGAACTTACGCTCTGATGATTTTGAAGCTTTCAGTTCTTTTTGGAGTTCGATTACAACATTGTCGGGGAGTTTTATATGGTTTAGAACAGAACTGATGCGTTTTTCAAGTTCTTCCTCTCTTGTGTAAATCCTTGTATGGTCATCTTTCCAGCAGACGACATAAGAAAGCACCTCCTTTTTTAGTTCACAAGGACAGGTTCTGTTCGTTATTCCACAAGTTACCATTCCTTTAAACAGAAATGGTTTCGGAGAGTATTTGTCAATCAGTCCTGCTCTCAATGTTTTCTGTTGCTGACACAAATCCCATAGTTCTTTTGTGATTATCGGGGTATAAACATGTGGCATTACCCCTCTAAATGTTCGCATTTCCCCATAATAAAAAGGATTGTCCAACATATAATACATCGTATTGGTAGAAACAGGAGTTCCTTTACGGCTTTTTAATCCCATCATATTTGCATAGTGCATCAGCTCTCCAACGCCGGTATTTCCCAGTGAATACATTTCAAATAATTTTTTGATGATGGTGGCATCCGGTTCTTTGGGTCTGATAAACTTTTTTCCTTTTTCATTTACATAATTCTCATAGCCCAGAGGAGCTTGCCCCGTGATTTCTCCGTTTTTGTTCTTTTGCTCATTGGAGCGGCGAATGTTTTCGGCAAGTTGTAGAACATAAGCTTTCGCTCCCATTACCGAGAAATCCCAACGCATAATATCAACTGATGATGATTGACTGTTCAAAATCATTCCTTCCCGATAAAAATGGAGCTCTATCTTGTTTTGTTTCATCAAATCATCAAGAAGCACACTTTCCTTAAATGAGCGTTGTACTCGGTCAACTGTATCGGCAATAATGGCGATTGTTTCGTGCTGGCGTTTGCAAAAGTTTATCATTTCCATAAACTGTTTGCGTTCACCATGGGTGGAGCTTTCTATGATTTCAAAGGTTTTGATAACCTCTAAACCTTTACGTTCGGCATAGTCAAAGAGCCTATTGCTCTGAGCTGTCAGGCTCAAACCCTCTTCCTGCATCTTGGTTGATACACGAGTTAGTATGACTGCTTTCATTTCTTAAAATCTCCTGTTTCATTGCAAGCAAACATTTGGCAAAACCTATCAGATTGCGCGTGGCGGCTTCTAATTCCATATCCGATAACGGCTTTGGGGCAATCTCTTGCAATATTTCTTTTAGTCTTGTCGTCATCTTATCCTATTCCTTTACTTAAACTCAAGCAAAAAGCTGCGTAATATTTTGTTTTTGCATGATTTTACATCAGAGGGGAATTTACCCCTCTGACATAATGCTTGAGGGTTAGAGTTGCTCATAAAGTGAAATGTTTGGTATCAGTTCACGATTGAGCAATGGCTCTGCTGCGGCGAGCGTTTTTTGGCGAGCCATTTCGGCTTTTCTTTCCCGTTCTTCTTGCTTTTTCAGGCGTCTTCTTTCATTGGCCTCCTTTTTACGCTGATTGGCTACATCCACCTCTTTGGCCAAGAAATTGACAATATCCTCATCAAACTCGCCGTTGGACACACTCGTATGAAAATCCGCCAGAAACTGCATTTTTTGCATGACATCCAGTAAATCAAGCGAGTAGCGAACTATCTTCTTGCCACCTAAGCGCAAGCTGAAAATTGTATTATTTTCGGTGTCAATCATCAGCTTATTCATACGATTAGCGATACTCCAACTATCATTTTTGAAGTTTTGGATATTTTCTACCAAGAGGTTCAAAATCCGCTTTTTGGCTGTTTCCAAGGTCAGTTTGCCTTCATCGGCAGAAGTCTCAATTTTTTGAGCTTTGTATTTTCCTAAAAATTCTTTCATTTTTGTTTCCTTTCAAAATATTAGTTTTCAGATGTAAGGGATGGCTGTTTATTTTGGAGCAAATCACTCATCAAAATGTTATCATCAGTAACTAGCGTACCTTCCGGAACATCTATACGTTCTAATTTGTAGGTTTTATCTTGTAGAAAAAGTTCCCAAATCATTTCGTACTGCTCTCTATTCATTACAAATAGAGCAATAGTCTTTTTTCTAATTGCAATTGCCAGAGGAAGTAATGTGTGGGACAATGTGCATTTTGCCAATATCAGCAGCAGCTTATTGTATAAGCTTTTCTTTATTTCGGCTTGGTAATGATTTTTTATGCCATCATAGGTGTTGATGACAAATTGTGGAAGTGCAAAATTATCCTTTTTGCGTTCAAATCTCGGAACAATCAGATAAATTTGCTCCGGTGAAAAGTTATTTTTCATATTTCTAATGTCGGTCATAATTCCGAAATACGCTGACATACATTTGGCATTTATATCATCATTTTCATCTTTCTCTATAAAATAAGAATCCTGATATGGGCAAGTATTGCACGATTCAGTTTCTTTGTGTTCTGTATCAAGATTGTTTTCATTATTTTCAGTCATTTATTTTCCTTTCAAAATTTGATTGTTAATTAAAAAAGAGCATAATAATTCTGTATGGCACTTTGGTATCCCAGCGAGCCATTGGGGGTAAATTGGTTATTTTATTGAAAAATCAGTTAATTATGGCAGTCCATCACATAAACCACATCATCGGGTTCAAACGGACAGCGAACATCAGTCACATAATAGATTTGCCCATCGGATGAAATATAGGCATATACCCCTTGAGGGCTTGAAATAACATCTTTGTAGCGTCCTATTCCTTTGAATTCAAAGTTGTCAAAATGAACAGATGTCTTTTTTTGCAATTCTTCCGGTGTAAAATCTGCGGCTTTGGCTACAAGTTGATAATGCATGACCATTCTCCTAATAGGCAAAGCGAGCCGCTCTGATGAGATTTTCTAAATGTTCATATTCTTTTTTGGCTTTATATCCCTGCCAAAAAGAATTGATTATGCAGTATAAAAAATTCATTTTTATTTCCTTTCGTTAAACTATTCTCCAAAGCACCATTGCTTTGATGAGGTTAGTATGCCGACAGGAAACAGAGAAAGTCAATGCTTTGTTTTTCAACGATTTTCTTGAAAAATGTTTTTAAATGTATTTAAATGGATATTGCTGGATTTATCGGGGTAAAAAGTTTGGAGCACTTTGCTTAAAAATGCTCGATTTTATTAAAACTTGTATCAGAATCGGTGATTTTCTTATTTTTGAGGATTCGTATATTGTCTTTTTAAAGAATATTAAACTTTTTACAAAGTATGCTTGGTTTTGGTGTATTATACAAAGAGAAACGCTATGAGGGAATGGATTAATTTCAAGGTTCAGCAATTTAATAATGATACTTATCTCAATGATGAATTATCAACAATAGAACAGCAAACGCTTAAATATAAGATTTCCTCTCTGCATCCTTATTTTTACAAAGGTGAATCCGCAAAAATCTTGAAGAATATATCTGTGAATTACTAAAAAGAGAATATGCCAAAAATCTCGCAACACAGATAGAAAACAATAAATTTATCTATGGCAACAATATGGCTGATGTTATGTCGTTTGCCAAACGTTTCATTCAAACATATTCTGATGTCTATGAATTAAATTCAAAAGCTGATGCTAAAAATGCAGGAACCTCAATCAAAGAACTGATTAAATGTTACAAAGAATTGAATAATAATCTCTTTGATAAGAAAAATTTAGATGATTTAACTGATTTTCTTTTACGGCTCCCGACTACAATTCGTATTCAAAGTCAATATTTTGACCAATATGCCCCATATTATGCAAATGCACTAAAATTCTTTTTATCTGTCCTGACGACTGTATTCAACACAGATTTAAAACAACCAAAACCCCAAGCATTAAGTGGTTTTAGCGAAGAAATCATCAATACCGATAAAAGAAGATTTGATGATTGGTTTGATAGGTTTGAAAGCGAATATACTTATGAGAATCCTGTGGTACAAAAGTATTTTAACGACTGTTCCGCCCATATTTATGTTTCGGCAGAAAGTTTTAATAATCTTAAAGTTCATTTTAAGGATATTGAATTTTATGCCGAAAATACGTTTCAAACGATAACGGATTTATTTTTAGGCTTTGATTATGTCAGAACATTAGAATTTGAAAACTGTACTTTTAATTTCTGGTTTTATGGGAATATAAAATCATTTCTCTTCAAGAACTGCGTTTTTAATGATGCTTTTAATTACAATGCTAAATTAAGTAAAAATTATCAGCCGGTTGTTAGTATTTTAATGTTTGAAAATTGTATATTTAATTCAGATGTTACCATTGATGACATCAAAGAAGGCATGAGTAACACCTTAATATTAAAAGATTGCAGGTTTGCAAAAGATGCCAATTTCCGCTTATCAAATGTATTGTTCTTAAAAACGATTTTTGAAAATAATATCTTTGAGGGTAAAGTATTCTTTGAAAATATACGACTTTCCTCTTTAAATTGGAAAAATTTATTCTTTTTATCGGATTTTAGAAACAATAAAGTTGTTCTTGCATCTACCGCTAAAATCAGCCAAATACTTTTCGGGGCAAAAGTGATTAAATCAGCCAATAAATCTATCAGTAACTTCATAAAAATCTTAAGAGCAAACAAAATTGCTGATTACGCTACTGAATTGGAAAATCTCTACTTTAATAATATGGATACGACAAAAAGTAAGACCGAATTTGATATTGCCATACAGTCAAATTGGCTTAATATGAAACAAACGGCCTCATTTTTGGGACTTTCTTATGCTACCTTACTCTCTATGCGTAAGGAAGATAAGGCCACTGGGATTATACGTATTCCCTATGTTGGGGAAGGCAAAAGAACCAGATATTATGTTCCTCTCTTGCAAGCATATAAAGACCGCAATATGACGCTGGTTAATCAGTTGGCAAAAGAGATGGAAACGAAAAAATAATCTGCAATAAAAAATTTGCAGTTGATATTGTAAATATAAAACCCGCATTTTATAAAATAAATATTCCGCGTTTTGTAAAATAAGAGTTAGGAAAAATGTAAAATTGTCTTTGAATCACATTTTTTCACAGAATTAGAAGTCCAGCTGTTTGGATATAATTTTAATTAATAATGATTTTCCAATATCAATAGCAGTACCAACTGAAAATTCTTTAATTTTATGAATGATATTGTCATTTTTTAAAGCTTCTAGAAACTCTAATCCCTGAGCAGTTATTCTTAATTTGGCATAATTAGCAGGAACAGGTTTATGATATTGCTGGCCGGTAAAGAAGCAAATGCCTAATTCTGCTATAAGGTTTGTATCTTTTGCTAAAAAGAAATGACCTACAAACTTATCGTTAAAAGGTTCAAGGGCTCCTGTTTTTTCTTGAATTTTGTTAGCTAAATTATCCAGAAGCATATAATAACCCTCATTATCTGCAAGTGTTTGTAAAATAATTTTTATTAGTTCATAATCTTGTTTCATTACTTACTCTCTAACTCTGCAAATTTTTGAGCCATTGTTGGATTATTTTTTGTTAAACGCTTAACAGTCAAATCCTGAGCTTTATTGTTAGCCAAGCGTAAATTGTTTTCTGAGGACATCAAAGCGTCTTTTGTTTTCTGCAGATGGTCGATAGTCTTATCAATCTCTTCGATTGCCTTCCGGAATTTGTCGCTGGCCAATTGGTAGTTGCGTCCGAATTTATCCTTAAAGTCATTCATTTCCGCTTCAAAGTTAGAAATATCAATA
>CAJTWX010000028.1 GCA_910580155.1 uncultured Alphaproteobacteria bacterium | reverse complement strand
CGGCTCTTTTTGTTTTTAAATTGTAATTTAAGGAGAAAAGTAATGTCTAAATATGACATAAATGAACCATTGAACGTTTGGGAAGATGGTTTGAACAATAGTCGTAAACGCAAACAAGAGTGGATTGACGGGATGATTAAAAAATACGGCTTTCCGGTGCGGGAAGAAAATCTGCTTAAAGAAGATTATGTAATGTATGATTTTCTGAAAGAAGATTTGGCAAAGATGGAAGACAGCAGGCTTTCCTCTAAACCTGTATCTCGCGGTTCGTCTTTGGATGATGAGGATATGGAGAGAAATGCGGAAAAACTGAAAGAGCAAAATCCGTATGCCATATCTTCTACCCCAACATCAACTGCCAACAACAACGCAGAAGATGAACAGGCCGAGGCATTAAAAAAATCCGCGAGCAAAGCTCAAAGAAAGAAATAAAACCACTTCCTAAACGTGAAGACACTTGGATTGATAAAGCCGCAGAAATAATTGCCACGTCAGATGTTGCGAGAAAAGCTGCTTTAGCTATGCAAGGGGCGGCGGATTCATATATCAATCCGGTAGGGTTGGCGTTGCGGTTTAAAAACTATATTCAAAACGGAGAGTTTAGCACCGGCATAGAGCATATTGAGCCTAAAGACGGCTTCGAAAAGATGATTGAACTCGCAGGTGAAATGCTTTATGAAGCAGGACCGGCATTAAAAGCATTTAAAGCAGGAAAAACAGCAACAACCACAGCTATCAACAAATACGAACAACAACAGTTCAGTCAGGCATATAAAAAAGTTTATAACGAACTTTTGGAAAAAGCCCCAGGGGACGCTGAGGAAATTATGGCAACAGTACATAAACTTTTCGGGAAAAACACGCATATCCAACGCGGAGCGGCAGCTTACACGGCAGATGGAAAACTTATCACACAGGGACGAAAATTAAGAAAAGCGACAGAAGGAAAAGTTGAACGTAACTATGGATTAACCAAAGCCATTGGCACACATAATATGAGCAAAGCTGACATTAAAGCATTGCCGGATATCCTCCGGAAATATAAACCGGTAGAGATAACCGATAGAGGACAATATATTTATGAAATCTTAGGGGAGAATGGCAAGACAAGAAAAATTGTTACTTCTCTTAGAGAAATAAATGGTAAACTCAGACGAGTTGTTGTCTCTGATTATTGGGTTGATGATATAAAAACACCAATTCGCGAATTATTGAAATAAAAAAGGTGTCCTCGGGTCTTATTAGCCACCGTTTTCCCAGCTAATAGATACTAACTGGGCGATTTCATACCTATTCATTCCCGGTAGCCGAGGACATAAAGCCTCAAGGTATGATAAGGTGTCCTCGGGTCTTATTAAAAGGTTAGCTCCCTAATGAATAGATACTGACTGGGTGATTAACACTTTCGTTCCCTGTAGCCGAGGACATAGTTTGTATATTCTTTGTAGATGAAAATGTCAAGGGGATGTTTTTGATGTGGTGTTTATCATAACAAAGAGAAAATCTCTGTGTTGAGGTTTTTCTTTTTTGATGGCGGGATTTAAAAAATAATTAGACAAAATGCTTTACAAATAAAAAATTTTATGTCATATTCTGTCACATTGAAAATTAAATGATAAAGTAAAGGCATAATAGATGTTTTATTCGATGTTTACCAGATATCGCGTGGTTTGTAGTTGCAATCCGGAAAATCCGGAAAAATTATATATTGATATTTGCAGAGATGGCTTTTGTTCGCACGATCTAATGTTTGAATTACAAAAGAAAAAATATAATGACAAAAAACTTGAGCGTATATTTAATGACAGTCGCGGAATAATGCTGAAAGAAGGGCGGGATGGTTCGGTTGCCCTGCTTTATACGTATCATCGGGATATTATGGCGCGTAAGGCGCAACAGGAAAAGCGGGCGGTTATTGATCCGATTATTCTGCGGGTTTTTAAAAGGATGAAGGAAGAAGGAAATTCTGTAACATTTAGTATGCCGGCTTGTATGTATAGTCAAGAACGCGGAGAAATTTTGAAATGTGACGGCAATGTCCAATCTCTTCAGGATGAGATGGCTTTGGCAGAAACTTTGCGAAAAGAGCGGTTAGAAAAATTAAAAGAAATTCGTCACGCATTTTATGCCAAACAGAAATATGCATCTCAGCCGCATTTGCGTCTGATGTTAGCGCAGGCCGGACGTTCCGGTGATTAAGACTTTTCTTGTGATTATTTAAAAATTGTGTTATGCTGTTATTAGATTAACAATTGATGCAGGGAGAAAGCCTATGTTTTCTAAATTAAAAGTCGAAGTTTTAACTGATGAAGAAAAGAAAAATTTATTTAGTTCTCTTGATCATAGGTTGAATGCCGGACCAAGCTATGCAGTTCGCGTTACCAATAAAAAAGACGATAGCCTGTATGTTTTCGTACAAGAGCGGACAGATATTGACGAGGATACAGGTTTTGCTTCCAGAAGTATTCAATTTGAGCTTTATGACAATAAACTGGAGTGGTTGGAGCAAAGGTCTGTGCACGTTCAAGAAAGATCAGATCGTAAGCTTCCGACTTCTGAAGCTTTTAAGCAGGTTACGGCTAGGGTTAGCGGAGAAGGGGAGAAACTATATAAAAAAGCAGCTCGGGCTGCTGCGGTTATACAGGAAAAAAGAGAAGAATTAAAGGCGAAACAGGAAAAAATTGCCGAAACAGAAAAAAGACAGCAATCTTCAGCTTTTAAGGCGGTTAAGGGTTTCTTTGGCAGGTAAGGTTAATCTGCGAGCTTTTTAATCATTTTATAAAGTTTTTCAGAAGACCAATTGGCTTCGCCTTGAATGGTGGCGATTTTTTTGCCTTGTTTATCCATTATGACTGTATAGGGAGTGGAGCCTATGCCGAGTTTTAAAGAGAGTTTGTTGTTGATATCGTTATAAAACGGGATGGTCGGGGCGCCGTATTTGGCAAGGAATTTGCGTTGCTGGGTGTTGTTTTTCCACTCGGAGGCAGGAGAAATCAGCATAACTTTGATGTTGTCTTTTGCGGCGGTTTTGTAAAACTGTTCAAGCGCTTTCATCTCGCGCAGGCAGGGTGCGCAGCTTTGTGCCCAAAAAATCATAATCGTTAAATCGGCGTTTGTGTTCAAAATCGGGGTGTCGATATTGTTTTCGGAGATGACCGATACATCAGGCATATTAACAGGGTATTCTAAAACGTACAGTCCTTTTGGTCCGCTGTATGCAGCAGCGTTAGATGATATAATGAGCAATGCAGCCAATAAACGATAAAATACAGACATAGCATTTTTTCCTGTTAATAAATCAATTGAGTTTTGTACAAACGGCGGTTTTGATATATGCTCTAACCGTGGTTAATGCAATACATAGGGCAAAAAAATGAAATATTTAGTTAAATTTTTAATGATTTTTTCAGTATTTTTTTCCATTCTATATATAAGCGGATGCGGGCGGATTTCTTCGCCACAGCCGATTGAGGGGAGCGGATATCCGCATTCTTATCCCAGTTATGAATAATTGCGAATAAAGGGAAGAAAATATGAGCAGCAATAAAGAAGAAGATTTTTCCGATGTGATGATTCCGTATGTGGAATTTGCGGAAAATGCGAACGAGCGGACACCGTGCATTTTGGTTTTGGACTGTTCGGGTTCTATGCGCGGCGAGCCGATTAAGCAGCTGAATATGGGGCTGCAGGCGTTAGAAAAAGAACTTAAGGAAGATATTGACGCCAGTTCGCGGGTGCAACTTTTGGTGATTAAAGCATATGGCAAAGATGATGCGGATGTTTCGGCGGACTGGGTGGATGCGATGAATTTTACCGCACCAATGATGGAGGCATCGGGGCTTTCTCCTATCGGTAAGGCAATGGAAAAAGCATTGCACAAAATCGAAGAGCAGAAATGCTTATATGACAGCTGTGGGATTACTTCCAAGCGACCGTGGATTTTCTTAATCAGCGATGGTGAGCCGACGGATTACGGCTGGGAGCTGGCAGCGGCAAAATGCCGCGAGGCGCAGCAAAATAAAAAAGTTGTGATTCACGCAGTTGGTACACAAGGGGCTAATCTGGACAAGCTTGCGAAGTTTTCGCTGATGGCGCCGAAACGGTTGAGCGGCTTGAAGTTTACCGAGTTCTTTTTATGGCTCTCCCGCAGTGTTTCCTGTATTTCCCGCGCGGCACCGAATATGCCCGATATTTTAGACGATATTGAGGGCTGGAATGAAGAAAACGCCTAAAAGCATACGGGTGATTGCCACCAAAATTACGGGCGGGCTGCATACGGCAAAGAAAATGCCGTGTCAGGATTTTTATCAATATGCTTGTTCGGGCAATAAGTTGGTGGCGGTGGTGTCGGACGGTGCAGGTTCGGCAAAGTATGGCAAAATCGGGGCGAAGATGGTGTGTGAAACGCTGGTCAACGTTTTGATTAACACGCCGCTTAAGGATATGGAGCAGGGCGTGGTACGGGCGATTGAAAAGGCGCGTGAGCGTTTGGTTATTCATCGGCTGAACAGGAGCAAATCGGAAGAGGAAATTCTGAATTTTTCGGCAACGGTCGTGGGGGTGGCATATCATAAAAACCGCGGCGTATTTTTCCATATTGGTGACGGGGCGGGGATTGCTCTGCACGGTGAAGAGAGCGGAAAATGTGCGTATACGCTGTCGCGTCCGGCAAACGGGCAGTTTTCGTGCGAAACGTACTTTTATACAATGAATAACTGGACGGAAAGTTTGCGTTTTACGAAGATTGAGAATGCGAATGCCTTGTTTTTGATGACTGACGGGGTGACGAATTTTGCCCTGACTGAGGATATGTGCAAACTTAAGGGCGGTTTTATCGAGCCGATATATCAATACCTTAAAAACGAGCCGAGCAAGACACGGGCGTTGGCGGCGCTGAACAATACCTTAAACACCGGCAAGGCGCGCAAGCTGAACTCTGATGACAAGACCTTTTTATGGGCTGAACTGTGATGACCGATACTACTGAAACTTCTGTGTTGCAATTTAATGCGATTTATGCCGACCGGCACTTTGAGCGGTTGGCTTTAGGGAAGCTTTTGAATAAAGGCGGCGCAGCGGGCAAGGTGTATGAAATTGTCGGGCAGCCGGCTAAAGTTGCGAAGATTTTTCACGAACGCCAGAAGAGTAATACCAACCGCTTAAAGCTTGAGGCGATGGTGATGAACAATCCGAATATTCCGAGCGTGACAGCGGGCGGGGTTGAATATGTGCAGATTGCGTGGCCTGAGGCGGTGTTGGAAGATGACGAGGGATATTGCGTTGGGTATATGATGCCGTTTATCAATACGGCAGAGGCGGTGTCGCTTGACCACCTGATGCAGGGGGCGGTTCGCGCTAAATTAGGGCTTAGCGATAAATATGAATATCGGGTGATGGCGGCGTATAATGTGGCTTTGATGGCGGCGTCTTTGCATAAATACGGGCATTATATTATTGATCTTAAGCCGTCTAATGTGTCGATTTATAAAAAGACGATGACGGTGGCGGTGTTTGATTGCGACGGTTTTTCGATTCAGGGTGAACAGGCGCGTTTTCCGGCGGAGTTTGTGAGCGAGGAATATATTTATCCGGAGGGAATGCAGCAGGCTTGCGAGGAGATGGGCGAGGAGCAGGATAAGTTTGCGCTGGCGGTGATTATCTTTAAGCTTTTAAACAATGGTATTCATCCGTTTTCGGGCGTGGTGAAGAAAAATGCGGACAGTGCGCTTTCGATTCAGGAGAGAATCGAGCAGTATCACTATGCATACGGGATGTGGGGGGACAGTTACCAAGCACCGCATCCGTACAGTATTCACGCCTTTTTGCCGCAGAGCACGCTGAAGTTGTTTGACCGTGCATTTGTGAAAGGGCAGAAACGCCCGACAGCGACAGAGTGGCAGGCCGAGCTTGATTTTCTGTTGCGGAATCTGAAACACTGCAAGAAGAATCCGAATCACGCGTATTTTACCAACAAAGGGTGCGGCTTGTGTGTGGCGGAAGAGCGCTTAAAGGCAAACCTGAAAACGATTAAGGAAAAGCAGGCCGAGCCGAAAAAAATCCGTGGATTCGGTTTGGACGAGCTCTCAAAAGAAAACTTAAAACAACACGTGCAGAGTGAGCAGCGTACACAGCGTATTGCCTATATTCTGGTAATGTTATACAGTCTGTTGATGACGTTTTTTCCGCGGATAATGATGGTGTATGAACCGAAGCTGAAAGAAATCGGGATATCAATACAGCTGATTGTGTATATCTTGTTTTTTAATTTGTTGCACTGGGTAGTTAAAAAATATCGTCATTTTCTGGTCAGAAAAGTCGGCGGGATGACGATAAATGCCCTGATTACATACACTTACTGTTGTGTGGCGGTGGCGCTTGCGGTTAGTAACGATATTGAATGGGCGCGGTTGTTCAAACCGTTTTAGCTAATAGTATCCTTGGGGATATCTGAATACTTTGAAGTTCCTACTTTTCTTTTTAAAAAACAGGTGCTATAAAAGCGGTATGTTGTTTAGATAATAAATAAGGAAAGACTTGTGATAAATTTGAAGAGTATTGTGCTTTCGGGCAAAGAGGTTTTGCCGATTATCGAGGGCGGAAAAGGAATTAACGGAACAGACGGAAGAAGCAGCGGACACTTTGCCAAAGAAGGCTGTGTCGGGACAATCTCCCTTGTTTCGGCGGATTGCTATGACAATAACGGCAAGGTTATGATGGAGCGTTCGACACGGTTAAAACGGCAGGAACGCCACGAAGATTTGATTGCTATGGCGATTAAGGGCGGTATTGCACAGGCGCAGATTGCACACGAAATTGCCGGTGGCAACGGGCGAATCCACGTTAATGAACTTTGGGAACTGGCTGATTCCGAAACGGTTATCACTGAAGTTTTAAAAGGGGCAAAAGGGCTTATTCACGGTGTGACCTGCGGGGCTGGATTGCCGTATAAACTGGGTGAAATTGCTTCTGAGCACGGCGTTTATTATTACCCGATTGTTTCGTCTTCGCGCGCTTTTCAGATTTTGTGGAAGCGGTCATATTCAAAATATGCCGAGTTTTTGGGCGGTGTGGTTTATGAAGACCCGTGGCTTGCCGGTGGACATAACGGTTTGTCCAATGCCGAAAACCCCGAAGAGCCGCAAGACCCGTATAACCGCATTAAAGAGCTGCGCGCAACCTTAAACAAGCTTGGGCTTTGCGAAACGCCGATTATCATTGCCGGTGGTGTGTGGTGTTTGAGCGAGTGGGAAAACTATCTTGATAATCCGGAAATCGGCAAGGTGGCGTTTCAGTTTGGTACGCGCCCGATGATTACGCAGGAAAGTCCTGTCAGTGATGCTTGGAAAAAGGTGATGCTGAATACAAAGGCCGGCGATGTTGTGTTGCAGCGATTCAGCCCGACCGGATTTTATTCTTCGGCGATTAAAAATAAGTTTATGGCGCGTTTGATGGAGCGTAAAGAGGGCGAGATTGAATATCGCGCCGAGGCGGCAGAAGAGTTTGATACGCCGCTTAACTTGAGCAATGTCAAGACGGTTTATATCAAAGCAGCGGATTTGGCAAAAGCCAATAACCAGATTAATGCCGGCTTTACCGTTATTCAGGAAACGCCGGACAGTACGGTTGTGTTCCTCACACCGGAAGAATGGAAAGTGATGAAAGAAGACAGGGCTAAATGTTTGGGTTGCTTGTCGCAATGCCAGTTTTCCGCCTGGTCGGGGGCAACCGGCACCACCGGTAAGCTTTGTGACCCGCGCACCTATTGCATCCACAAGACACTGTTTGACATCTCGCACAATGGCAGCACAGATGATAATTTGCTGTTTGCCGGACATCAGGTCTATCGTTTCGGGCAAGACCCGCTCTATGCGAACGGATACATTCCAACGACGCACGAGTTGATTGAGGCGATTAAACAAGGTCGGTAAAAACCGTGTAATTTTAGCATTGAGCTCCCAAATGGAAGCCCCTCTTCAGTCGGGTCACGTACGTTTATGTACGCTCCCCTCCTTTGGGGGACATTTGGGGCTCACTACTAAAATTCCGCGGTTTTTTTAGTGCCACGAATGGGGTATGTTTTCATTGTTTTTTTGTTGTCCCCCTCACCCATCCTCTCCCTCCGAGGGGAGAGGAGGTCTTTGGAGGGAGTGGTTGCCACAAGGGGTTCCTCCCCCCTTGGCGGGGGAGGATAGGAGAGGGGGAGATATAGAATCCATACGCTCTTGAGATTGCCACGGCAATAAATTGCCTCGCAATGATGTGTTTTTTTTACTTTACTTTTAGAATTTCGGTTGTATATTCTTTTTGTCGGCAGAGATGTTGGCAGGGCTTTCCAAAGCTCTCTAAACTCTTAATTCCTTGATAATAAGTCAGGGAGCTTATGGCTATATATTGAAGGCCATAAGAGTCATAGTTTAGTGATTTTGGAACTCCCTGGCGCTAGGATTATCCTGCGCCAGTTTTTGTTTTAATATTAAATTGGAGTTTAAAATTATGGAAAATCAGAAAATCAAAAAAGACGATGCACATATCGGATGTTATTTATACCGGACATTAAATCAAAAAATATCTGTTTTGCTTAGGGCGGAAAGGCTGAAACGCGGGTTGAGCTATTATGACATTATGTGCCAGTCGGGAGTGTCCGGACAGCGGGTGCGGGATATTGAACATAATGTTATAAATTGGTATGTGGCAGGACGGTTGTTGAAATATTACCACAAACGGATTGTTTTAACGCTTGAGGACTTGGATGAAGACGGGCGAAATTTGGTCTTTGCCCGAATGAAAGACAAACCGGAGGGGTATCATTTGGCTTTGATTGATGACTGAAAGGTTGCCCGCTGTCTGTGATAGCGGGCAAATTTCTATGAGTCATTTTATGATGATGCGGGGAAGTGCAACAGCGCTATAGCAGGGGGCGGCTATAGCCACTTGATGACTGCGAAGCCGCCGATGAGCAGGAGTAAAAACAGTATGGAGAGGAGGTTTAAGTTTTTCTCGATAAACTCTTTCATTGGGGCGCCGTAGCGTTTTAACAACCACGCGATGAGGTAAAAGCGGATGCCGCGGGCAAGGACGGAGGCTATGGTGAAAACTGCCAAATCCAGATGGACAGCGCCGCTTGCAATCGTGATAATCTTGTAAGGAAACGGCGTGATGCCGGCGCCAAAGACTATCCACGCACCGTATTCGTGGTAATAATTCTCAAACTTCGTAAACCCGTCCATATAGCCGTAAAATTCCAACAATGGGCGGGCAATCAACTCAAAGCCGTAAACGCCGATATAATAGCCGAGGTAGCCGCCGAAGACGCTTGCCACAGTAGCGACACCGGCGATTTTATATGCCTGTTTCGGGGTGGCTAAAACCATCGGGATAATCATAATATCCGGCGGGATAGGAAAAAACGAGCTTTCAATAAACGAAATCGCAAACAGCCAGACAAGAGCGTTTTTCTTGGCGGCAAGGTTTAGTGTGCAGTCATAAATTTTGCGGGTTAAGTCTTTAAAAGCCATTATTCATTCTTTCGTCAATCGTTCATAACGGCTTTAGGTTTAATGCAAAAATTGTTCGACTTCCTTAACATTCTGCGTGTTGTCCACATAAAATGTTTTGGGATGGGCAAAGATTTTTTGTGATTTGCTTAATGCCGGTTCAAAATTGATACAGACGATAGTCGGGGTGTTTTTGGACATATAGGCTTTGGCGGCGTTGATGTTATGCACTTCAAACATTGTGTAGCCGGCCTGTTTGACGGATTTTGAAAAGTCTGATCGTTCGTAAGGCTTGAGGTTGACGTATAAAATCTGATGTTTCTTATTGCCAGTGCAGTAGCTCTCCAAAATGCCGAGCAGGCTGCGTTTGGCCTCGTTGTGCGTAAGGTAATGGCTGATGGAAGGGTGATATATCAGTGCGTTCGGAGCTTCGGAAACAACTACGAGCGGGATGGTCGAGCGTTCGAATTTGCGCTCTAATGAGGCGATAAAATCTATCGGCGTGTTGCGTTCAAAGTCAAACAGCAGCACATTCGGGGTGATTTCTTTGTGATACAGAGTGAATTTGTGCAGATTATCGGTATCAAACAGGTAATATCCCCGCTCTTCCAAATCTTGATGATAAAGGGCTTTGTTGATGTTGTTATTGTTATATAAAAAGATGTTGCCCAGATGCTGCATATATTTCCTCCGTTAATGTTGGTTGCCGTAGGGTTTTAATATAATGCGGTATGGGGCGGATTTTAAGGGCGGTGTTGTTTTAAATATGCCTCAAATGTATTATCCAAAAGCATAGCAATTGTCATCGGGCCGACACCATTGGGGACGGGGGTGATGTATGCGGCGGTTTCGAGGGCATCTGTAAATTTAACATCGCCTTTTAAGCCGTTTGCAGTGCGGTTGATACCGACATCGATAACGAGCGAATCGGGCTTGATGTATTCTTTGGTGACAAGCTCCGGCTTGCCGACAGCCACAACGAGAATATCAGCCGTGCGGCAGAGTGCGGGGAGGTTTTGGGTTTTGGAATGAGCTACTGTAACCGTGCAGTTTTCGTTTAGCAACAAGTTGGCTACGGGAAGGCCGACAATCTGCGAGCGCCCGATGATAACGGCGTTTAAACCGGTTAAATCCGGCTTGGTGCTTTTGATAAGTTTAATGATACCTTTCGGGGTGCAGGGGATAAATGTTTTGGCATTTTTTTGCAAGAGGGCGCCGGCGTTGAGCGGGTGGAAACCGTCTACGTCTTTGACAGGGGAAATCAGCGGCAGAATTTCCGCAGCGTTTAAGTGTGCAGGCAGGGGGAGTTGGACGAGAATGCCGTTGATGTCGGGATTGTTATTCAGGCGTTCAATCAGCGCGGCAAGTTCTTCTTTGGACGTTTCAGCGGGGAGTTTGTGTGTTTGCGGGATAATACCGACAGCCAGACAGGCTTTTTCTTTATTGCGGACATAAATCTCGCTGGCGGGGTCGCAGCCTACTATAATGACGGCAAGCGCGGGGGCTGCGGAAAGGGGGGCGATTTTGGCTTTCAGCTCCTCTTTTACGGATTGGGCAAGTTTTTTACAGTCAATGATTTGGGCTGTCATAGGCGTTCTCCGTTTGTTGTAAAATCTGTTCGGTTACGGAAAGGTCTGCAGCGGTCAGTTGCAGGCGTTTATAACGGTCGGTTTCGCCGCATATCAGCGTAAAAGCAGATTTGCTTTGTTTGAGCCATTTACTTAAAAACTTTATCAGCTCCTGATTGGCTTTTCCTTTTTCGGGAACGGCTGTCAGGTTGATTTTGAGATAATCCAGACCGTTTGCATCTGTAAATATGCCTGAAAGTGCGCATTTTGAAGAGTTCGGCGTGACGCGAACTCTTATGATTATACTGTCGAATGTTTTATCATAAAACATCAACAGCTATCCGCTAATCAGGGCCTGGCGTGTTTTTTCCAAGATGTGTAAAACAAACATCAGCGAAACGACAAGAACATACGGCGTGATATCAAACCCTTGAGCGGGTTTAATCTTTTCACGCAGTTTGGCATATACCGGTTCGGTAATCTGGTGCAGAAAAGCCAGAAATTTTTTAAAAGCATCGCCTCCCTGATTCATCAGGCCAAAGTGCATACACCAGTACAGAACGATGTTGACAATCGCCAAAATAAAGTAAATCTCTAAAACTCCTTCTATGCACCAAAGGATTGATTCGAGCATAATTTCCATAATGTTACTCCCTGTTACAGTGTTTTACTCAACGCGTTTTGCCGTGATGCGGGCGGGAAATAGCAAGAGTTTCCTGCCGGTCTTCGCGTTTTATGGCAGCGTCATCGTTTGAGTGTTGGTTTTGGCCGTATGATATTTCAAGTTTGCGCATCATATACAGGATTAACCTTTTTATGTAGTCAAGATATGAAACATCATCGTCCATTTCTTCTTCTGTATTATCATTGATGTTTACACTTAATTTTAAGTTAAAATCTGTAAAATTATTTGCGGTGAACCCCAGAAGTTCGTTGCAATATTTGCAATACTGGTGCAGCTTGTCTTTGTTGGGTTTGACACGGTCGGTGGTGTTGTTGACGATGCTGCGCATTTCCCGCAGGCGGGCAAGTTTGAACTTCAGCATATCAATCTTTTCTTTGTTATTTTCAATGCCGGCGGCTTCATATAGCGCAAGGCAGAGCAAGATTTCGGCTTCGCGGTCATATGCCATATTGATAAAATCTCGGCGTTCGCTGATATCTTGCTCGGTGACATCGCCGTCTGAAGTGTTGCGTACAATTTCCGTGGTGGCGCTTATCCAGCGGTAATATTCGTTCATTGATGATGTTTCGCAGTTTGTGCTTTCTATCAAATCTGCAATTTCGGCATCCAGAGAATAAGGGATGAAGCTTTTTTCGGCGCTGTCGCGTTCGATGAAATCGGCTAAATTTTCCCGTATGGCAGAGATTTGGGTGGCTTTATCGTTTACTTTAACAGCGTAAACTTCGGGGGCAAAAATAACCTCGCGGCATAAAACAGCGTTTTCTTTTTCGGAAACCGATGGATATTGCTTTTTTAAATGTTTTTTGATGACGCTGTAATAATTGGTGCTTTTAGCTGTCTTTTCAGTCATTGATGCCTCCATTAGTTGCCGGTGTTTCTTCAAAAATCAGGGCGGCCTGTTCGAGCCAGATGATACGGTCAATTATCCACGAACTAATTTCACTTACTTTTTGTGGTTCGATGTTTAAGGCGTCGGATATCTCGCAGATAAAATGCCCTTCCGAATCGGTGAAAATATTATCCGTATAGGCGAGCGCAAACATATTTTTTAACAGTTCAAGCGCAAGGCGGCGGTTTTTTATCAGGGCAGCTTTGCATACTCCCAGCTCTGCGGGATAAGTGAAATAGCTCTGTTTTACATCTGTATTTATTTGTGCTGCCAGTTCTTCAATATATTCTACTTCTTCGTCGCGGATAGTGCCGTCTATGGCGGAGAGCATACATAAAATGGTGATAAAAGCGGCTTTTTCCTCTTTTTTTAATGATTTGATAAGGCTTTGGTCTGTTACCATCAATTTGCTCATTGCTTTTCTCCTTCTTTATTTTGAGTTTGCCAGAAAAACATTTAACTTGCAATAAGAAAAAGCAGACTTTGAAGAAAATCAGTACGGGGTGTAAAAATTGTTTGAAAAAATGAAAGAATGGTGTTATACTATCGGGCATTAACAAGAAGTTTATGTTTATAGATACAAGGATTATGGTTAAAAAATATTTTATTAAAACTTTCGGCTGCCAGATGAATGTTTATGACTCGAACAGAATGGCCAATATGCTGGAAGAGATGGGGCTTAAAAAAGCAACCGGCGTTAAAGACGCGGATGTTGTTATCTTTAATACCTGCCATATTCGCGAGAAAGCGGCAGAAAAGGTTTTTTCTGATTTGGGCAGGGTATATCTTATCAAACAAGAGCGGGCGCTTGAGGGCAAAGATACGATTATCGGCGTGACCGGCTGTGTGGTGCAGGCGGAAGACAAACAGATTTTGAAACGTGCGCCGTATGTTGATTTTGCGCTCGGGCCTTTACGGTATTTCCGCCTTAAAGAAGTGGTCGAAGAGATTTTTAATAAAAGAGAAGCACAGCTTTTGGACACGGAATTTTCGGCGGTGTCCAAATTTGACTATCTGCCGGAAAACAAAGCCGAGGGTGGGTGTTCGTATCTGGCTATTCAGGAGGGGTGCAACAACTTCTGTACCTATTGTGTGGTTCCTTATACCCGCGGGGTGGAAGTGTCACGTCCGGTAGAAGAAATTTTGAAAGAAGCGCGGCGGCTGGTGGCGACCGGCAGTTTGGAACTTAATCTTTTGGGGCAGAATGTAAACTCTTATCACGGTGAAGATGCTAACGGCAAAGAGCGCAATCTGGCGTATCTTTTGAATAAAGTGGCGGAGATTGACGGCTTAAAACGCATCCGCTATACGACGTCTTATCCGGCCGATGTGGACGATGATTTAATCCGCTGCCATAAAGAACTTGGCAAACTTATGCCTTATCTGCATTTGCCGATACAGTCCGGTTCGGACAGCGTTTTGAAAAAAATGAACCGGCGGCATACGCGGGATGACTATCTGCGCGTGGTGGAGAAATTAAAAGAGGCGAATCCGGCTATTGGGATGTCGTCGGACTTTATTGTCGGTTTTCCGGGTGAAACGGATGAAGATTTTGAGAAGACCCTTGATGTGGTCAATCGCGTGAAATATATTCAAGCTTTCTCTTTCAAATACAGCAGGCGGGCGGGAACGCCGGCAGCGGTGATGGAGAACCAGATTGAAGAAAAGGTCAAAAAAGAGCGGCTGCAGGTGTTGCAGGATTTGCTGTTTGACTATCAGACAAAGTTTAATAAAGCAAGCGTCGGCAAGATTATGCCGGTGTTGTTTGAAACCAAAGGCAGGCACAAAGGGCAGCTTGCCGGCAGAACGCCTTATATGCAAAATCTGTATGCAGAGGCGGATAATTCTTTACTTAACAAAATTGTTGAGGTGCGGGTAACCGAGGCTTCAACGAATTCTTTGGGCGGGGAGGTCCTGTGATATGGCTGAATTAAGTTTTGAACTGTTTAACAACCAGCTTTTGAAAGTGTTGGTGGGCGTTAACGACGAAAACATCCGGCTGATTGAGAGGATGTTGAACGTTGAGATTTTAAGCTTTGGCAATCAGATAACCGTTAAGGGTTCATCTGCCGATATTGAAAATGCAAAAACGGCAATGGATATTTTGTATGAAAAAGCCAGCAAGGGACACGTTATCGGCGAGCAGGAGGTTAAAGCGGCGGTGCGGATTTGTGGCGGCAATGGTACGGCGGATGAAAAACAGTCATTAAGCGAAATTGTGCTGAAAACCAAAAAACGTTATATTTATCCGCGGTCTGCAACACAGGCACAGTATATTACCGAGATGATGAAAAACGAGCTGGTGTTTGGCTTGGGGCCTGCCGGTACGGGTAAAACCTATCTGGCGGTGGCACTTGCCGTATCAATGATGCTTGAGGGGACGGTTGACAAGATTATCCTGTCGCGTCCGGCAGTTGAGGCTGGCGAAAACTTAGGTTTTCTTCCGGGGGATTTGAAAGATAAGGTTGACCCGTATCTGCGTCCGCTGTATGATGCGTTATATGAAATGCTGCCGGCTGAACAGGTGGATAAAAAACTGGCGTTAGGAGAGATTGAGATTGCACCGCTGGCGTTTATGCGCGGGCGTACGCTTTCTAACGCTTTTGTTATTTTGGATGAGGCGCAAAATACAACGCCGATGCAGATGAAGATGTTTTTAACCCGTTTGGGCGAGAACTCGCGAATGGTTGTTAATGGTGACTTAAGTCAGGTGGATTTGCCGCGCGGGGTGATTTCCGGTTTGCGCGATGCGTTGGATACATTACGGGGAATCGGTAATATAGCTTCGGTTACGTTTTCGGCAAATGATGTTGTCCGTCACGGGCTGGTTGCAAAAATCGTGAAAGCATACGAAGAAAAGAGCAAGAAGGCGCAAGATGAAAAGTAAAATATTACTCAATGTGGTGGAAGAAAACCCGCAATGGACTGAGGCTGTTGACTTTGATGCGGTTAAAGTGGCGGAAGAGTTAAAAGACTTGGCGTTTGAATATGTGGCGGAAGTTGCCAAACATCCGTTGTTGATAAAAGATATGGCATATGCTGTCAATGTTTGTTTAAGCGATGATGAGGCGGTGCAGAAGCTTAATCGCGAGTTTCGCGGGATGGACAAACCGACGAATGTTTTATCGTTTGCCAATATTGACGATGATGAGTTTTGGGACGCGCTTGATGATATGGAAGATGCGGAACTGGGCGACATTATTCTGGCGTTTGAAACTTTGCAGCGTGAGGCTGAAACCAAGCATATCAGTGTGTATGCGCACTATTGCCATTTGTTGGTTCACGGGTTTTTGCACCTTTTGGGTTTTGACCATCAGGATGATAAAGAGGCTGAAGAAATGGAAGGACTGGAAACGGAAATTCTGGCGCAGTTCTCAATTGATGACCCGTATCAGGAAACGGAAGAGGTCTGATGATTGGCAAACGCTTTTTGCAACAGTTCTATTTGAGTTTCAGGCTTGAGGTGCTGCTGTCGTTTTTTGCCGGTGCGGCTGCTGCGTTGATTTTTCCGCCGTTTACCGGAATGTGGCAGGGATATGTGGCATTTGTGCTTTTTTTGGCGTTGCTGCTTGGGAAAGAGCATTCCAAAAAAGAGTTGTTTTGGCTTTCGTATTGGTTTGGTTTTGCTTTTTATGCGGTCGGGTTTATCTGGATTAACAATGCCTTGTTGATTGATGATAACAAATTTGCCGAATATGTGCCGCTGGTATTTATGGCGACGGGGCTGTTTTTTGGGTTGTTTACGGGGATTCCAGCATTGGCGGCGGCGTGGGGTAAGAATATATATGCGCGCGGTTTATTGTTTTGTTGTGCGTTTGTCGGGTTTGAATGGATACGGAGTTTTATTTTTACCGGTTTTCCGTGGAATTTGCTGGGAACAGCATTTAGTTTTGATCCGCGTTTGATTCAGGGGGCGGCGCATATCGGTACATACGGGTTGTCTTTTATGCTGTTGCTGCTGTTATGCGGCGCGGCGTTTTTGCTGTATGGCGCGGTTAAGCGGCAATTTTGCGCGGGAGCATTGTTGTTTATTTTTATTCCGACAATTTTTTTGTTTTGGGCAGCGGGAACATATCAACCGGCAGAACAGGGAGAAATTACGGTGCGGTTGGTGCAGCCGAGTATTCCGCAGACATTTAAATGGCATCCGGCGCTTGCGTATAAAAACTTTCGGCAGTATATTGATTTGAGTAAGAGTAAACCACTGGACGGCGTGACGATGGTGGTTTGGGGGGAAACAGCGTCACCATATTTTTTGGACAGGGATGATGAGCACCGGCAGGAAATTACCGAAGCTATACCGAATGGCGGCTTTTTGATTACCGGATTGCTGCGTGCGGGGATTGTTAATGGTGAGGTTGTTCCGTATAATTCATTGTTTGTGCTGGATAAATCCGGAGAGGTGAAAGATTATTACGATAAAGCGCATTTAGTGCCGTTTGGCGAATATCTGCCGTTTCGTGCTTATCTGCCGGATTTTATGACACCGGTGGCGAATGTAGTTGGTGATTTGGGGCAGGGTGAACCATTTAAAAATCTTCAGGTGCAGGGGCTGCCGTTAATGGGGGGAGCAATATGTTATGAGAGTATCTTTCCTAAAGGCGTGATTAACCCGAAGAGTAAGCCGGAGATATTGCTTGTGCTTGCCAATGACGGATGGTACGGGGTGAGCGCCGGTCCGTATCAGCATTTGGCTGCGGCACAAATGCGTGCGGTTGAAGAAGGAATTACTGTTATTCGTAGTGCAAATACAGGTATCAGCGCGGTGATATTGCCGAATGGCGACACTATCGGAGGCATCGGGCTTAACGAAGAAGGTGTATCTGACGTCGTTTTGCCGAAGGTTTTAGCCAAAAATACGATGTATGGCCGATATGGCAATATAGTTTTGTTGTTTCTTTTGCTTATCGGGGTGGGACTGGCGTTTGGATTAAATACACTAAATAGTTGTTTGGGGAAGAGCGATAGCAAGGTTGCTGCTTGAGGGATATATTTACGGTTGTATATTTCAACGGAAAGTTGTTGCATTTTAAAAATCAGGGTGTATAACGAGGGTATGAATTTAACTTTTTTAGGAGAACTAAAATGCCTCGTGGTAGAAAAAAGAAAAGCGATTTGTTTGCGATGAAACTTGCCGGTGAAATGACGGTTGATACCGGTATCGGCCCGATGGATGCCCACGTTGGAAGCAGAATTTGTGCACGCCGCAGACTGTTGCAGTTAAGTCAGAAAGAAATGGCGGATTCTTTGGGAATTACCTTTCAGCAGGTACAGAAATATGAGAAGGGCGTAAATCGTATCGGGGCCGGACGTTTGTATAACATTGCGCAACTTTTAGGCGTTGACGTTGACTATTTCTTTGATGATATTGAGGCTGATGTTTATAAAGACCTGCCATCGTACAGAACAAATTACGGTATTGGGGTAGGGCTTTTGCAGGAAGACCAGATTGAACAGAGTTTTGACCCGATGGGCGGAGCTGAAGCTACTATGCTTTTAAAAGCATTTTATGCATTGCCGGCAAAAGCGCGGAATGCACTTTTGGTAATGCTGACCAGCCTGCGTGAGAAAGATGATGTCATTGGAGAATAACAAGTCAGAGGCCTATTTTTCGGGGCCGAAGTTTTTCGGGCGCCGCAAAGGGCGTGTGGTTCGCAAAGCCAAACAGTATTTGTTGGATAATCTGTTGCCGCAGATGAAGATTTCTGCTGCGGAAGATTTTGCGGATACTCGTTTTTTGGGAGATGGCAATAAAGAACGTTGTTTGGAAATCGGGTTTGGCGACGGGCAGCACCTTTACGGACAGGCGAAAAAACACCCTGAGGCGCTTTTTGTCGGCGTAGAGGTGTTTCAAAACGGTGTGGCTAATCTTTTGACGCTTATCAGCGGTATTAAAGATGGCGATGGTTTGCCGGAAAAGGTTTCTTTGGCGGATTTTGGTGTTACAAATATCCGTGTGTTTGATGATGATGTCCGGCTGCTGTTTCAGAATATTCCTGATGGTTTTTTTG
>CAJTWX010000027.1 GCA_910580155.1 uncultured Alphaproteobacteria bacterium | reverse complement strand
TGTGGGAACACTGCTGTATGAAAGTGGACACAATGGAAACCGCACATCACGATAAGGTAATGGCAGCCGTGTCACACCTACCGCAGCTGATAGCGTATTCGATTGTGGGAACAGTGGCAGATTTAGAGGGTTACGAGCATAAGGAGATAATCAAATATTCGGCAGGCGGTTTCCGTGATTTTACACGTATAGCCGGTTCAGACCCCACAATGTGGCGCGACATCTTCCTCACCAACAAGCAAACGGTGTTGGAGTTGATACAGCGCTTTGTGGAGGATTTGATTGCCTTGGAACGTAATATCCGCTGGGATGAGGGGGATAAAATATTTAACCTGTTCAAGCGCACGCAAAAAATCCGCAAAGACGTTATCGAAGCCCGCCAAGATCAGCCCGAACACGAAAAGCGCCTGTTGGAGGAAATTGCCTGTCAAACAAATATTGACAACAGAAAATAATCGATTAAATTATATCTAAGTCTAATTTATTAGAGGAGATTTCAGGATGAAAAAACTTTTAAGCGCAGTTTTAACGGCCGGTATGCTTGCCGGATGCGCAGATAACATTAACTCAGACCACTACTCGACAAGCCAGACTGGCAAAGTATCCACCGTATCGCAGTGTACGGTATTAAGCGTTCGTCAGGTTGGTGTAAATGATAGTTCAGGAGCTGGCACGATGATAGGCGGTTTGGCAGGCGGCTTGGCTGGTTCGACCATCGGTCACGGTCACTCGGCAAATATGCTCGGAGCTGTCGGCGGCGCATTGCTTGGCGGCTTGGCTGGCAGCGCGGCAGAAAAAGGCCTGACATCGCAAACCGGACTGGAATATATCGTTAAACTGGATAACGGACAGGTTATCAGTGTAACGCAGGGAACAGGACAGGCGCTCGGTATCGGCCAGCGTTGCTTGGTTCTTTTCGGCAGCACCACCCGTGTGATTGCACAATAGGATGAAATGTTACGTCTGGGCAATCACTGCAGTTTTGATTGCCTTCTCAGCACTAATTTGCGGATACCGGCGGGCAAATCCCCCAATGGTATCCGTTGTTATGTTGACCTATAAACGCGCAGATATGCTGCCTCAGGCCATAGAAAGCATTTTGGCGCAGACATACAAAGATTTTGAGTTTATAATCTTAAATGACGGTTCGCCGGATAATACCGATGAGGTAATTGCCAAATATAAAGATCCGCGTATACGCTATTATAAAAATGCTGAAAATAAGGGAATAGCCTTTTCCCGCAACCGCGCTGCCTCGCTTGCCCGCGGCAAATATATAATGATTATGGATGACGATGACACAAGCCTGCCCGAACGGATGCAAAAACAAGTCGAATACCTTGAAACCCACCCCGAAACAACCGCCGTTGCTGGACAGATAACCGCGCTTCCCCGCATTCCTGCCAGCCATAATGACATCGTGGCAGGGCTCATCCAATATAACAATTTCGGCAATGCGAACATAATGTACCGCCGCAATTTTGCCGTTAAAAACAATCTCCGCTATAATGAGCGGCTGCAAGCCTCTGAAGACTGGGAGTTTTGGCTCAAAATGCTGTTTGCCGGCGCAAAGTTTGCCGCAGTTCCGGAAGATGTGCTATTGCGCAACAGTGCAAGCAAAAAACATTACGGTATGAGCTATGAAGACGCCAACGCCCCGATACGTCAAATGGTCGGAAGTTATTTTTCTCCCACCGACCCCGTCGCATTTTATGCTGCAAACGCCTGCGGCAAACTAAACCTCATCGCCTCGAAACACATTGTGTCAGAAGATTATTTGCAAGCTTTATTACAGGCTAACAATTGTTTTTGACCTTTGTTAGCAACTCCTCGACAAACTTCGGCAGCGTATCGCCCGCTTTGCCCATAACGTGTCTGTCAAAATAAAAGTTGTTGGAAGTCGGCTCAAGGTTAAATTCCACTGTATCCGCACCGTAATATTTCGCCGTCTGCACAAAACCCGCCGCCGGAAACACCACGCCCGATGTGCCAACCGATACAAACAAATCTGCCTTGTGCAGCAAATCTTCCACCACATCCATACAAAGCAAATTCTCACCGAAAAAGACAATATTCGGCTTCATCATCCCCTGAACACCGCAGCTCGTGCATACGGTCTCGGAGGTAACGTCGCCCCAAGTGTCTAAAACCTGCCCGCAGTTCAAACATACCGCTTGGTTAATCCGCCCGTGTATATGGTGCACATTTTTGCTTTTGGCCTTTTCGTGCAGCGTATCCACATTTTGCGTGATGATGTGCACGTCTGCCGGATATTCCTGTTGTAGTTTCGTAATTGCCAAATGTCCGGCGTTCGGTTTGGCGTTCCACAGTTCGGGTTTCATATTGTTGTAAAAATCGTGTACATAATCCTGATTGCGATAGTATGCCTCAATCGTTGCCACGTCTTCCACACGGTGGTTGTTCCACAGCCCGCTTTCGCTCCTGAATGTCGCCAGCCCCGATTCGGCGGAAATCCCCGCACCGGTTAAAAACACGATTTTATGATATTTTTCTCGCATTTTACCCTCTTAAATCTTTTCTTAAACAATTTAAGATATATGTATCACAAAATAAGATTTCCGCAACCGTTTTATATGTCAGGAGAATAAATTATGTGCTGCAACGGTATAATCGTCATTTTCGCGCTGCTTGTCGGCTTTGGAGCAATAGTCTATTTGTTGTATCAGGTTTATTCATACATTCGCTGCGGCTGCGGCAAATACGGCCCGTTTGTATCTACTTACGGCAAAATCAAAGAAGATATGTTAAACGAAGCCCGTGAGGTGTTAAAAAATGCCAAACACCCGCTGAAAGTGACAGACCTCGGCTGCGGCAGTGGCGCATTGCTCATCCCGCTTGCCAAAGAATTCCCCGAACACGAATTTATCGGTTTGGAATGGGATGCTGTACCTTTGACAATGGGCAAAATTAAAGGCGCAGGGCTGAAAAACCTCAAGTTCGTGCAAGGCGATTATATGAAAACCTCGCACGCCGATATGGATTTGATTATGTGCTATGTCTTAAAAGTCACCGGCGAACCTTTGGGGAAAAAGCTTGCTGAAGAAATCAAACCCGATTGCGTGGTTATTTCCGAGATGTTCCCGCTAGGTCACCTTGAAGAGGTCAAACAAATCCAATCTTCCATTTACGGTGTGCCGGAAAAGGTGTTTGTATACAGAAAACCGCATCATCCCGAACACCCGAAGAAACACCCGCCGCTCAAAAAGAAAGCGCCGCATCACCCCACCGGTGCGCCAATGCCAAAACCCGCACCGAAAAAACATCCGAAACCCAAAGTTTAAAACCAAAGCCGCCCGAAAGAGCGGCTTTTTAATGATGTAAATTGATTAAAAAAAACGTACCTTTTTTTTAAGCATTCGTCAAGCGTTTTTAGTTTTTGTAAAATCAATAGGTTATATTTTCATAAAACTGCTTTTAAATAAGGTACAATTATTTATAGCATTTAAATTATATGGAGGGTACGAAAATGGAAGCTTACAATAAAAGAAACAATGATTATAAGGACGAAAATGGTTATACAGACACGGAATTAATGAGATATGATTATGTACAGGGGAACAATGGTTTTCGCAAACATAAATTAAGTGACATTTTGAAAGAAATGGGCTTCTCGGAGGATTCCTATATGGTTGTTAGAAAATTGGATGAGCCCGTAAGAGTAGGAGAAGGTTATGATGAAAAAGGCTATTTAAAAGAAAACCCCTGTTTGACATTTGGCGGATATCAATGCGTGCCGGACAGTAAATTAACTTTATATGACGCAAATGATGAATATATGCAACGTGTTTGTTCCCCATCTGGCCGATTGCCGAACGGAATGACCGGGGAAAATCACGGCGTATATGCCGCGCAGGCATACGGAGGGGATGAAATAATTATTACCAAAGACCGCAGAATAAAAGACGCACTTGAGCAACAGCTGTCATTTAAAAAAGATGTGATGGGTGTTCCGTTGTCTCTTGATGAAAAAATCATAAATGAGCCATACAAGGAGAAATGGGAAAGGGTATCTTTATGGGGCAAGATGATAGACAATTTTCGGGAGAAAGGCGTTAAACTTCCAGAACCGAAACGTTTAGATATCGATGGAGAATACGATAAGGTAAAAGCAGTTCAGGAAAAAATGCTCCTGAGTCAAATGAACAAATACAGTCGTTAAAAACAATTTTTCATATTAGCATAATCTTAAACAATCCTTTCTAAAATACCGGCAAACAAACATAGAAGAAAGGAACAAAACAGATGTCCAGAAAAACTTGTTTTATGATTTTTATTGCTGCTGTCGTGGTGATAATGGCGTCGTTCGTGGCGGGCTTCTCCCCCGTCACAAAAGAAGTGTCAAAAGTATTTGCGCAAATGTGTGGATTATATCTTGCCTTAGCCGCTGTTATCACATCGCTGTTGCTATCCAAACAAAAACATTACTGGCTGATAATGCTTGGCATTGCCGTTGTAGCAGCAGTGGTTATTCAGCTGCTGGTTGTCGGTGGTTCATTGATGACGGTAGCGCTTTTGTATAAAATCATTGCCTTTATAGTCTACGCTTACCTCATACAGCTTATGCGCTATATGTGGTAGGAAAGGGCGCCTTGGCGCTCTTTTTTGTTGCATAAGTGTGATTTTTGTAGTATATTAGCTCATATTTAAACAAATAAAGGACGACAATGCGTAAGATAACCGAAGATTTGAAAGCTAACGATGCAGATAAGTTTTTTGATAACATTTGTGGTGAAAACGGTCAAAAACTAGCCAAATCCGCCAAACGCACCAAACTGATGCAAATGATGCGTGATTTATATTATAATCGTTCGGAAGAAAATAAGTGTACTCTGTCAACAGGTGAAACCGTTCCGCTCATTATTGCCAAACGTCACCCCAAACGCGGTGAGTTCTGTTATTTTAATACCTCATCTGCACCAGTAGAGGAAATCCTGCAAGCGTTTGCCGAAAAAATGAACATTACTTGCAAATTGACGCGCCCTGAGCCGAAAAGAGAGGGAGAACTGATTGTCAGCGATATCAAATATTTAATGGATAATGTAACCGTAGAGGGTAAAAAAGTGTCTGATTTCCGCAAACAGGAACGCTTAAACGAACTGTTTGCGGAGCTGTACAATACGCCCGCTGCAAACGTGTGCTGCACAACAGACGGCAAAAATATTCCGATTGTTATTAAGCGTTTGAGCGTAAATAACTGGAATTTCTTATGTTTAAACACTTCCGAATACCGCACCGAAGTATTATCCGCATTTGCAAATTTTGCCGGTTGCAGGTATTGTCAGGAAAAAGAAAACGCCGTAACCCCGCCCGAACGCCAAAAAACGGAAATGACCGCCCGCGAGTGCGCGCGCATTTTCCACGGTGTGCCGAATTTGGACGGCAGTATGCTAAAAAGGGATGCCTCGCCCAAACTGGTCGAGTGGTTTGCACATATTTATAATAAGCCGGCGCTAAATAGCGTCACCCTGCCGGATGGAACGGAAACGCCGCTTTTGGTACGTCGTATCAGCCATTCGCAGCAATGCCTGTGCCTGAATACGTCCGACGAAAAGGTCAAACCGTTTGTGATTAAAAAAATGTCGGAAATAACCGGCGCAATTGTTTGTCTGGATAATCTGAAAATTCACGACACAAACCTTACAGATTTGCATAAAGCCGTGATATGGCTCAAAAAAGCCGAACAAACCGCCTCAAATCCGCAGGACGCCGCCTATTATCAGATGTATGCGGAAAAAGCGTGGCGCACAATGACACCGGCAAGCAAGGCATTTAATGTTGCCGAGTGGTTGGCGGAGCAAAAAGGGCGAAAATAAATTTCTCCCTTTATGACAAAGCTATTTACATTTAAAACAAAACGTTCTAAACTCCCTTTTGCTTTAAAAACAACATTTAATCAATGGGGAATTATTTAAAATGTTAAAAAGAACGAAAATTGTTGATTTATTAAAATCAGAAACCACACAGCCTGAAGTTTTGGCAAAAGGCTGGGTCAGAACCCGCCGTGATGCCAAAGACTTCTCATTTATCGAATTAAACGACGGTTCATGCTTGAAAAATCTGCAAATCATTGCTCATAATAATCTCCCCAATTATAATGAAATCAAAACATTAAGCACCGGTTCTTCAGTTGCCGTAAAAGGGGCGTTGGTCGAGTCGCAAGGTGGTAATCAAAAGTATGAGGTTGTGGCTGATAATATCGAAATCTATAGCCTCGCACCCGAAGATTTTCCGATTCAAAAGAAAAAACACACCGACGAATACCTGCGCACGATAGCGCATCTTCGCCCGAGAGCTAACAAATATGCCGCGGCTTTCCGCGTCCGTTCTGCTTTGTCTTATGCTATCCATAAGTTTTTTCAAGAGCGTGGCTTCAGCTACGTCCATACCCCGATTATCACCGGTTCGGACTGCGAAGGGGCAGGGGAGATGTTTCAGGTGACCACGCTTGATATGAAAAATCCGCCCAAATTGCCAAACGGCGAGATTGATTACAGCCAAGACTTTTTCGGCAAACCTGCGCACTTAACCGTTTCCGGTCAGTTAAACGGCGAGATGTACGCCTGCGCTTTGGGCGATATTTATACTTTCGGTCCGACTTTCCGTGCCGAAAACTCCAACACCGCGCGCCACGCTGCCGAATTCTGGATGATTGAACCTGAAATGGCTTTTGCCGATATTCACGACGATATGGATTTGGCCGAAGATATGGTACGTTTCTGTGTGACCGAAGTAATGGAAAAATGCGCCGATGATATTGAGCTTTTCGCCAAGTTTGTTGACCCGACCTTAATGGATACGTTAAACAACATCAAAAGCAACAGCTTTGCTCGCATTACCTACACCGAGGCGATTGAGATAATGAAGAAATCCGGCAAAAAGTTTGAATATGCTCCGGAATATGGTATTGATATGCAAACCGAACACGAACGCTTTTTGGCGGAAGAACACTTCAAACGTCCGGTTATTGTTCGTGATTACCCGAAAGAAATCAAAGCTTTTTATATGCGGATGAATGATGATAACAAAACCGTTGCCGCAATGGATGTGCTTGTTCCGAGAATAGGTGAGTTAATCGGCGGTTCTCAGCGTGAAGAACGCTATGACCTGTTGCAAAACCGCATTAAAGAATTAGGTATGGAGCTTGAAAGCTATTCTTGGTATCTCGATTCCCGTAAATATGGCTCTGTGCCGCACGCCGGTTTCGGTTTAGGGTTTGAGCGGATGATGATGTTGTTGACCGGCATTGCCAATATCCGTGATGTTATTCCGTTTCCGAGAACGCCGAAATCCTTAAACTTCTAGGAGAAAAAGCCGTGAAAATTCTTTGGTTTTTAAGCTTTTTTCTGCTATCCGCTGTTTCAGCCTGTGCTGAAGAAAAGTCTGCGGCAGAAAATGTGCTTGAACAAGTCAAAACGCCGGCAGAACCGGAAACTGTCGCGCCAATGGTGTACACGGTAGAAAAAGAAATTCTGCCCGTGCCTGCCTGCGATGACAAAATACTGATGGCAAAAACCAAAGAATACATCACGGCTTTTTTTGATAACAACGATAATAAAGGTGTCTTGTTTCGCCGTCGCCGCCATTTGCTGCTAAACAATATGGAGAATTTCACCACCGAAAATATTGCCAACTACAAAACCGCGGCCACAAGCCCCGTATCGGATGAAATTGTAGATTTGCAAATTAACCATAATGTGTTGGAAGAGAATATGCGCTTATGCAAAAAACAAGCAGCCAACAAGCTCTACGGCGATATTTACCTGTTGGTTTATCCGAAAGAAAATGGTTATAAAGTGCACGTCCTTAATCTGGATAGAAAGCCCTTGGCTGTCAAAAATACTTTTGAATACCAATCCGGACTTGACAATCCCGCAGTTGCACCCTAAATAACCGTTGTTAGGAAAGAGTATGAGTGAAAACAGAAATTTAGTCGTTGTTAAGCAAAAGCCCCAATTGCCGATGGTGATTGAGGAAAACGGCTTATACTCATACCTTGATAGTATCAAACGGTTTCCTGTTTTGACCGAAGAGGAAGAAAAACAGCTGATATATGATTTTCAAACCAAAGGCGATTTGGTATCTGCCCAAAAGCTGATAACCTCTCACTTGCGTTTGGCCGCCAAAATCGCGCTGACTTACCGCCGCTACGGCCTGCCTATGGCAGATGTGATATCCGAGGCAAACATCGGCTTAATGCAGGCTGTAAAAAAGTTTGATATGGATAAAAAAGTCCGTCTGGCAACTTATGCTATGTGGTGGATAAAAGCGGCGATAAACGACTATATTCTTCGCTCGTGGTCACTCGTCAAAATCGGCACGGTTGCCGCGCAAAAGAAACTGTTTTATAATCTAAACCGCATTAAAGCCCGTTTGGGATTATACGAAAATAAAGAGCTTGAACCGAAAGTTGTCAAGCAAATAGCCGGTGAACTGATGGTCGAAGAAGCCGAGGTAACTGAAATGAACCGCCGCTTAGGGGGCGATGTTTCCTTAAACGTGACAGTAGGCGATGACGATGACGGCGCCGAAAAAATTGATATGGTAGTTGATTCGCGCGAGAATATAGAGGCCAAATTTGCAAACCGCGAAGAAAATCGTTATAAAGCAAAAATATTGTCAAACTGTCTGCAAAAGCTCGATTTTCGTGAGCAATACATCATAAAAAACCGGATGCTGACCGATACCCCGAGCACATTGGAAGACGTCGGAACACATCTAAACATCAGCCGCGAGCGCGTCCGCCAGATAGAAAAAAAAGCGTTTGACAAGCTTGCTGCCGAAGTCAAAAAAGAAATGGCTGCATAAATGAATTTACGCGAAGAACTGATTGCTGCGCTGATAGCCGCCAAAGTTTCCTCGCCGCGGTTGGAAGCCGATATCATCCTAAAACACACCGCGCCGGATTATCCGCAGATAAGCCTTGAGGAAACGGCACAAGCCCGAAATATGCTTGCCCGCCGTCTGCAAAACGAACCGCTGGATAAGATAATCGGGCAAAGGGAGTTTTATAAATCCGTCTTCAAAGTGAATGAAAATGTTTTGACGCCGCGGCCGGATACCGAGATTTTGGTTGAAAGCGCTCTGTCACTTATTCCCCAAACATCTCGGTGGCAGATATTGGATTTAGGCACCGGTTCGGGGTGCATCCTCTTGTCGCTGTTGGCAGAACGTCCTTATTGTATCGGTACGGGGATAGACCTTTCGGCAAAAGCCCTTGAAGTTGCAACGGAAAATGCTGAAAATTTGAAATTGGCACACAGAACGGAATTTATCAATAAAAGCTGGACGGAAGAAAATTTCATAAAAGGGCAATATGATATAATCACCTCCAACCCGCCGTATATTCCAAGCCAAGAAATAAACACATTAGAACCTGAAGTTAAAAATTATGACCCGCTCACCGCGTTGGACGGTGGGGCAGACGGTTTAAACTGTTATCGTGAAATTGCTGCCATCGCCCCTTTAATCTTAAAGGACAACGGCTATATTTTGTTGGAAGTCGGATACAATCAGGCAGAAGACGTAATGCGGATTTTTGCAAACTCCGGATTAAAACCGCAAAAAATCGTACCGGATTTGGCAGGTATCAACAGATGTGTGATATTAAAAAAATAAGTTGCAAAAATAAATTTTTGCCGTTAATATTCCCATTGTATTTGATGTGCAAGATGAAAGGCGCATTTTGATTTCCTTTTTTAATGTTAATGGTAACAGGGCAAAGGCTCTGTTGTAAGTGTAGGAATATATGAAAAAACAAAATAACAGATTTCGCAACGGGAATAACAACAATAATAATGGTTATACCCTGAATTATAAGTTTGACAGTGTCAGCATCGCCGGCAAAATCAGCGGTACGGCGCTGGATTTAATCCGCCGTTATAATGATTTGGCTAAAGAAGCACAGGGCTGTGGGAATTATGTCGAGATGGAAGTTTACCGTCAATATGCCGAGCATTACCGTAAAATTGTAACAGACATAAACGAACGCCGCCAAAACCGGCAGGAAAACCAGCCACAACAAAATAAAGCAGAAGAAAATACGGCTGAAACATCCCAGACTGTAGTAGAAGAAAAAACAGAACCCGTTGAGGCTGCACCTGCGGCAAACGGCTATGTTGAAACGCTTCCGGCTTCTGAACCGGCAAAGTCATTTACGGTTGTTGAGATTAACGAAGCGGGAGAAAAGCCTGCGGAAGAGCCGGAAGTCAAAAAGCCTGCGCGCCGCCGTACTTTGACAACGCGTAAAACCACCGCCTCCAAAACAGCAGAACAGCAAGCCGCAGAAGCTTAATCGCTAAAATGTCCAAAAGGAGAAAGAAAATGCCTATAATGTTAGCTTTTATAATCGTTGCCGTGTCTGTTATAGCCATCACCTATAAAACCTATATGGGCTATGGCGATTATGGATTAACTGCCAAAATCGGCTTTTTTCTGTTTTTGGTTTTAGGGTGGTCAGCACCTTTTATCGGCTTTGCACTACGCCATAATGACCCGAATGGCGGGCTGATATATCTAACCAAGGCATTGTATTTTCTTTTCGGATTTGTTTTCTTTTTGTTTGTTATCACGATTCTGCGTGATACGCTGTGGGTTATCATAGATTTAATTCGCCGTGTACCGGTGGAAGAAATGAAAAATCCGCCATTGCTTAAAAAAATCAATATAATAACCGTTGTTTTTTGTGTATTTGTTTGTGTCTATGCCGCGTATGAAGCTGAAAAAGCAGCAGCCGTCAAAACTTATGATATCATATCACCCAAAATCAAAGAAGAAACTAAAGTGGTGATGATGTCGGATTTGCACATTGATGTTGATATGAAGCCCGAACGTGTAAAAAGCATTGTCGACCGTGTTAATGCGCTTAATCCGGATGTTATTGTTCTTGTCGGAGATATTGTTGATAATACATCCAAAAATTTATATAAGCAAATGGAAGAGTTGAAAAATTTTAAGGCAAAATATGGAACGTATATTACCTTGGGTAATCACGAATTTTATATAGGGGCAATGGAGTGGGGAATGAAATTTGCCTCAATAGGGTTGAATTTCCTGAATAATTATGGCGCCAAAGTCGGCACAACTGGAGTGTTTATTGCCGGTATTCCCGATATTAACGCCGCTTTAGGGTACAAAATGCCGGTTAAAATTGAAAATGCATTATACAATGCCGAAAAGGAAGACTATGTCATTTTGCTGTCCCACGCTCCGAAAATCCTTGAAGAAATGCCGAAAGATAAAATTGACTTAATGTTATCCGGCCATACGCACGGCGGACAGATTTTTCCGTTTCATTATTTTGTTGAGCAGGCAAATGATGGTATTCTTGCCGGATTTTATAATCGTAACGGTATAAATATGTACGTCTCCCGCGGAACCAGATACTGGGGACCGCCAATGCGCCTGTTTGCGCCCTCAGAAATTACCGTTTTTAATCTGAAACCGCAAAAAAATGCAGACAACGCTCAATAAAGCTTTTGAAATTGCCGCACAATAAGACGTTTCAACGCCTCTTGACGGTGCAGTTGTATATAGTGTGAGTTATATGCCGACGAACCGGAATAAGGAAGCCGCACTCCGATATGTTCAAAAAAATGCAACGGCCAAAATGCTTGATGACACACCGTGCGGCAAAGCATTGATAGCGCTGGGGCTTAATGGCAAAGTCAATGAAGTCGGTGAAGAAATCACAAAAATCTGGCGTATTGCTTCAGCTCGTTACATAGCTGCTGCCTCCGGAAATATCACGGCTTTTGTTGACAGAGCCGACGAACGCAGCACATTTTGCACGACAGAACTTAACGAAATTCTTCAAAATCCGGCAATCACCCGTATAAACAATATTGAGAAAAATAGTTTCGCCCGAAACTTTAAGCCAGAGCGTTATTGAAAAGTTTAATCTCTAAATAAATATAATTCCAGATATAAACATATTATAAGCCGCCGGACAGTCATAAACCATAGTTTTATAAAGTTGTAATTTTTTTTTATTTCAACCCTTGTTTTTAGATATTAAGTTTATATATACTGATAAAACAGCCTTGTTGTTTTAATGTTTTAACGGACGATTTGTCTTATGACAAAAGAACAATAGTTATAGAGGATTGAAATGCTAAATATTGTGATTCCGATGGCAGGGCGCGGCAGCCGCTTTGCCGAAGCCGGCTACAGAGACCCCAAACCCTTAATTCCTGTTCACGGTAAGCCGATGATACAGGTTGTTGTTGAAAACCTGACCCCGAAACGGGAACATAAGTTCATTTTTATCTGCCAGAATCAGCATATCAAAGAATACGGTTTAACCGAAAAGCTGAAATCTTATGCCAAAAATGTTGAAATTATCGGCATAGACGGTATTACCGAAGGGCAGGTTTGTACAGTATTAAAAGCAAAATCGCTGATAGATAATGATGAGCCGTTAATGACGGCAAATTCAGACCAATATATAGATTTTGATATCAATGATTATTTAAGCCGGATGGATAGCAAAAAACTCGATGGGCTGATAATGACAATGAAAGCCGATGATCCTAAATGGTCATATGCCAAAACCAATTCGGCAGGTCAGGTTACCGAAACAGCTGAAAAGAAAGTCATTTCAAAAGACGCGACAGTCGGAATTTTTAATTTTAAACGCGGGAAAGATTTGGTTCGCGCTGCCGAACAGATGATAACGGATAACATCCGTGTTAATAACGAGTTCTACACCTGCCCCTGTTACAATTATTTAATTAAAGAAGGGCAAAAAGTCGGCGTTTACGGCATCGGGGAAGAGTATAATGGAATGTATGGACTGGGCATTCCCAAAGATTTGGACTTTTTCTTAAATCATCCCGTATCCCAAAAGGTGAAATAATGCAGATATTATCCCATCGCGGCTTGTGGCAAACTCAAGAGGAACGAAACAACAAAGAGGCTTTTATCCGCTCGTTTGCAGCCGGCTGCGGCACAGAAACTGATTTGCGTGATATATGCGGCAAAATAGTCATCTCGCACGATATGCCCAAAGGCAATGAAATATCGTTTGAGGAAGTGTTACAGATAATGGACGGGCGAAATCTTCCGTTAGCACTGAATATCAAGGCAGACGGACAGGGGGACGCAATAAAAGCCTTACTCGCCCAATATAACCATACAAATTATTTCACATTTGATATGTCAATCCCCGATATGGTAGTCCAGATAAACACAGGGCTAAAAGTCTTCACCGGAAAGAGTGATATTTTGACCATTCCTGTTATGTTGGATAAAGCAGCCGGAATATGGCTTGACAGCTTTTATTCAGATTGGTTTGCGGCAGAAGATATTGATAAAATCATATCTTCAGGCAAAAAAGTCTGCGTCGTTTCCGCAGATTTGCATAAGAGGGAAACCTCAAAACAATGGGAAATTATCCGGCAGAGCAAATATCTTTCAAGCAATGATTTATTGCTCTGCACTGATACCCCGCTTGCAGCAAAGGAATTTTTCAATGACAAAAATTAAAGCGATTATTTTTGATATGGACGGTGTGCTGATTGAGGCTAAAGACTGGCACTATGAAGCCTTAAATCAGGCTCTGGAGCTTTTTGGCTATAAAATCTCCCGTTATGACCATCTCGTAACGTTTGACGGGCTTCCCACCAAAAAGAAACTTGAAATGCTCTCAATGGAAAGAGGACTGCCCAAAGGTTTGCATAAGTTTATTAACCAAATGAAACAGATTTATACAATGGAACACGTTTATATGAAGTGCAAGCCATTGTTTTGCCATCAATATGCGTTATCAAAACTCAAATCAGAGGGATATAAGCTGGCTCTGGGGTCTAATTCGGTGCGCATAACGATTGATATGATGTTAGGTAAAGCTGATTTATTGAAATATATGGATTTTACCCTCTCTAATCAAGACGTAACCAAATCAAAGCCCGATCCTGAAATATATAATACCGCTATAACCCGTTTAGGGCTAAAACCGGAGGAATGCCTGATAGTTGAAGACAACCCCAATGGCATCAAGGCAGCTCTGGCTAGCGGTGCGCACTTGCTCAAAGTGGAAAGTGTATATGATGTAAATTATCAAAACATACGTTTCCGCATAGATGAAATAGAACAAGCTCAACGAAAGGCGGCATAAATGAATATCGTAATTTTAATGGCAGGCGCCGGAAAAGATTTTGAAGCTCAAGGACACTCATACCCTAAATATCTTCTTGAAATTCAAAATAAGCCGATAATCCAGCGCGTTGTCGATTCCCTGAAAAATCTCGGCAATAACATAATCAGTATCATCCGTAAGGAAGATCAGGAAAAGTTCTTTTTGGGAGATATGATGAAAATTCTTTGCCCTGATGTTAAAGTCATCACAGTTGAAAATATTACCAAAGGAGCAGTATGTACGGCATTGTTTGCGATTGAAGATATAAATAATGATGAAGAATTGCTTATAGTAAATGGGGACCAGCTCGTAAAAGCAAATATATATACGGCAATTGCCGATTTCCGTAATCGCAGGCTTGACGGCGGCATCCTGACTTTCAAATCCGTACACCCGCGGTGGAGTTTTGTAGCAGAAGATAGAAACGGTCTGGTAACCGAAACCAGTGAAAAACGCCCGATATCAGCCAACGCAACAGCCGGCTGCTATTACTATAAAAAAGGCAGCGATTTTGTAAAGGCTTGTTTTTCTGTAATTGAAAAAGACGCCAATACCAACGGTCTGTATTATATCAGCGCCACCTATAACGAGCTTATTTTGGAACAAAAGAACATCGGAACATATGAAATCCCCCGCAAAGACTATATCTCGTTTTCAAATTATCAGATGTATGAAAATTATCTGTCTCATCGCAAAGGAGCAAATGACGAATGAAAACCGCAAAATTAAACGAAATGACCAAAGGCTGGTTTATCGGCAATTTTGAACCAAGTCTGTTTAAAACCAACGATGTCGAAGTTGCCGTCAAAACCTATAAAAAAGGCGATTATGAAGCAAAACATTATCATAAAATTGCCACCGAATATACCTGCATCATCTCAGGCAAAGTCAAAATGAACGGCAAAGAATATACCGCCGGCGATATTATTGTTATGCATCCGAACGATGCGACAGACTTTGAAGCCCTAGAAGATAACACCGTAAATGTGGTTGTTAAGCTCCCTGGTGCGAATAATGATAAATATGTGGAATAAGCTGGCAAGATGATAGAAACAGGCAATCAAAACCGGATTATTTTAGTTGCCCAAGATGGTACGGAAAGTAGCGTTTCGCAGATTGACGGGCTGGAAATAATTTTCCACGGCAGTAATAACGAGTGCAAAATCCATAAAGGTAACGGCATTTTTGACAAAGGCAGCCATATTTGTTTTTATAGTAATAATGCATCGGTTGAAATCGGAGAAATTTATGTACACGCATTGGTGGCGATATCAATGGGCGAAAATGCCCGCCTTTATATCGGCAACGATTTTTCAAGCAATGGAACCGAGTTTAACCTGATTGAAAGAAACTCAGAAATACATCTTGGCAATAATGTATTGTTTGCGCGCAATACCAAAGTATACAGCAGCGATATGCACACGATTTATGATGTAAAAACCAAAGAAGCGCTTAATTTTAAAAATAAAATCAGTTTAGGGGATAATATCTGGATTTGCGAAGATGTTATGGTATTAGGCAACAGTGAGGTAAAATCAGACACTGTCATTGCTGCCCGCAGTCTGGTTAATACCCAATTCCCAATGCCAAATTGTATCCTTTCCGGAACACCGGCAAAAGTAGTCAAAACCGGAATTTCGTGGTCACGATGTTTCCCCGGCGAATATATAGCTCAACAAAATTCTTTTGAAGGAAAATGATATGACAGTAAAAACAGATGATAAAGAAAACATCCACCCTTATGTTTCCGTCTTAATGCCGGTTTATAAAACCAATACGCTATATCTTAAGGAGGCTATAGAAAGCATTTTATCGCAAACATTTGAAGATTTTGAATTTTTGATTCTCGATGACTGTCCGGAAGATAAAAATTGCGAAGAAATAATTAAGCGCTATCCGGATAAACGAATTAAATATTTCAGAAATGATGAAAATCTGGGCATATCCCATACCCGTAATAAATTGCTTGATATGGCACAAGGCAAATATCTTGCAATTATGGATCACGACGATATCTCATTGCCCGAAAGGTTTGAAAAAGAAATAAAGTTTCTTGATGCTAATCCGGATTATGGCGTTTGCGGTTGTCAGCATACATTGATGAGCGATAACAGCATTGTCAAAAGGCCTGTGACGGATTTTGAAATAAAACAGATGTTGTCTTCATCGCTTTGCTGCCCTCTGCATCACCCCTGCACGATGATAAGGCGTTCGGTAATGGTTGATAACGATATCCGTTACGAAGATATATTTACGCCTGCCGAAGACTATTCGTTGTGGCTGAGACTCGCCAAAGTCACAAAACTTTATAACCTGCCGGATGTTTTGTTTCATTATCGAAACTTTAATAACACTACTTCCGAAAATCTTGAAAAGATACAGGTAAGATGTGCCGCCGCACAAATGCTCATTAACCAAAAGTCTTACAAATTACACAAACCCAAACAGCATAAAAAAATGTTCGGTTTCAAAACAGAATATTCCCCCGCCCGTAAAACATATAAATTGACACTGTTTAATAAAATTTTCAAATTGAAAACCAAAATTAAATTTTGCAAAAAGGCTCTGGAACAATGTATTTATGCAAGGAATGTTCCTCTTCTGTTTCGTAAAGATTTTTACTGTTTCCGTAAACTTCCGGCTTTTTCTGAAAGTTATGCTCTCGAAAGTGACAGGTATTACAGTGAAAAAACGGCTGTTATAATGCAAGGGCCGCTAATGGCGGATTATGATTTTACCTACGAAACACTTCTTATCTATCTGAAAACATTTTTAAGCAATAATGCAAATGTTATCATCATTCTCTCAACGTGGGAAAATGAAAATCCGTCCTTACTGGCTCGAATAAAAGAATTAGGCATAGAAGTTGTACTCTCAGAGCCTGTTGAAGGCGGTGTGGCTAATCTCAACAAACAAATCGTCACAACTCAAAAAGGCCTGCAAAAAGCCAAAGAGTTGGGGTGCAAATATGTTTTAAAAACAAGAACCGACCAACGGTTTTATGCCCCGAATATTATTGAGTTTTTGTTTAATATCAGCAAACAATTTCCACTGGATAAAGAGGTTAAAAAGCTCAAAGAAAGATTGATAGCTTTGTCGTTTAATTCTTTCAAAAACCGCTTATACGGTGTCTCCGATATGTTTTTGTTCGGGAGGATTGAAGATGTTATGCAATATTGGGATATTCCCGAAAATGCCTATACGCCGGCAACACAAGGCAAAAGCCCGTTTGAGGTTTTTAAGAGCGAATGTGTGGAAACTTTTATTTGCCGTCATTTTTTTGAAAGCCTGAATGTCCAAACTTCTGACAATATTGAAGACACATATAACGCCTATGCCAAATATTTTTGTTTCATAGATAAAGAAACCGTGGAAATGTTCTGGCCTAAATATTCGAATATGAACAGCCGCTGGGAACCGTTTGAAAATCCCGCACTTGAAGAAATCAAATTTCGGGATTGGCTCAACTTGTATTGCCGCAATGGCGTAAACAAAGACTGGTCAGCCCCCAAACAATTTACAATGCCAAAAATCTAAATCACCTGTTTCAGAACCTAACATCCGGCGAAATACCTCCTTCGCCGGATTTTTTTTTTATAAATCTTCAGTTTAAAAACAGATATTAAGAAAGAAGAAACTAATAATAACATAAACTAATAAAAGAGGAGAGCATAATGGAAAAGCAGATTGTTGAAATAAGTCAGGATGGATTTTACTTATCATTGTTTCGCGGATTTTTAGTCGTAGAAAATCAAGTTTTGCAAATTAAGCAAAATGTACCATTAGATAACATATTGTCACTTATCTTATCTGCAAATAATGTCACGATTTCAAAAAATATTATCAATGCAATCTGTGAAAATGGCGGTGTTGTCATTTTCTGTAATCAATTATATCTGCCAAGCGCTATAACCCTTCCTTATGCAGGGCATTGGCTCATTGCGCCCCGCATAAAGCAGCAAATAGAAAGTTCATTACCATTACAAAAAAATCTATGGAAAAATATAGTGCAGCACAAAATTCTCAATCAGGCACAAATTTTAGAATGTTTTTTTCCAGAACATCCAAATTTAGAACGCATTAAATGGTTGGCTAAAGAGGTTTTGAGTAATGACGCTCGTAATCACGAAGGGCAAGCTGCCGGAATATATTTTAAATCGTTGTATGGTAAAAATTTCGTGCGCGACAGGTTAAATGATGACATCAATATTTTATTGAATTATGGTTATACCGTTTTGCGAGCTATGGTGGCTCGGGCTATTGCGGGCAACGGACTGCTGCCTTATTTGGGAATAAAACACTGCAATAAAACCAATCCATTGCCATTGGTTGATGATTTGATAGAACCATTCCGTGCTGTTGTTGATAAAATCGTATTTGAAGAAATAAATAAACTAATCAATATCAAACATATAGACTTAACGCCGGAAATCAAAAGAAACATCACCAAAATCATTACTTATCCCGTACAAACAGAAAAAGGCAATGTTTCATTAAACGATGCAATATACGATTTTGTTAGCAGTTTGGTAACAAGCTATGAAACAAAAAAAATTACCTTACGCTATCCAACCTTTCTGAAAGCCGAGTGAGACTATTAATTTAATACAGAAATAGCCGCGTGTTATAGTTGACTGTCTAATTAATCTCTGATAAAACCCCCCATTAAACAAGATTG
>CAJTWX010000026.1 GCA_910580155.1 uncultured Alphaproteobacteria bacterium | reverse complement strand
TCGCGAAAAGGGAGGGCGTCTCCTAGCAATGATGTGCGAAAAGGGAGGGGGGAGAGGTCTGTGGGGATGAAGTGCGGGGCGATATCTCGGGTGATGTCGTTATAACTTTCGGGGTAGTGTTTGGCGATGTGGCGTAAAAGTTCAGGGATGGATTCGGCAATCAGTAGATTGGTTGTAAAGGTTCGGCGCTTTAAAAACAGGTGGTTGAAATCGCGAATTGCGGTCAGCGGATAGCTGTTAATGTCGGTGCTGTCAATCTCGGGGTTTAGCGGAAAGTGCCCGTAATTGATATAACTGTCCCATTTATAGCCGAGGTTAGCGAGGTGTTGTGTTAGCGTGGTTTCATAAAGAAGGATGTATTGGGAGGAGTGTTTTTGAGGTTGTACGCTGTTTAAAAAATTGCGAAATTCGGGGGCTAAGAAAACCGGATGGCGAAAGACCATAAAATAACTTTGCAGGTGCGGCTGAAAGGCTTTGTTTTGGCTGTCACCCCAGAAGTCTATATCTTTATGTTTGTCCATTACCTCAAACATCGGTTTAAATGAGCCGCCGAGGGGGGCATAGGTGGAATCATTGGCGAATATCAGTTCATCGGCTTTGTTAAGATAACCGTTGCGCCTGAGCCAGTTGTAGCCTTGTTTATAGCTGCCCCAGTCGTATTCGTTATGGCGGATGTGCTGCGTGTATATCGTTATGTCTTTGATTTTTTGCTCTTCTTCGGGATTAAGCTCCGAATCGGCGATGTAAACCACACCGTCGGTGATTTCGTTGAGGGCTTTTAGATAGGTAAGAACATATGGGGCAATTGTGCCGTTTGGGTTATAGCCGGCAAAGATGGCGTAACGTTTGGGGGGGGAAGAAAAAAGGCTGAAGACGAGGGGTACGATGACGAGAAGAAGCAGCAGTATGCTTCGCACCGGTTTGTGGATTGCCGCGCGGATATGCCTTACGGCGCCACTCGCAATGACTGGCGTGGCAAGTGAGGGTAGATAAGTGTTTTTTTTGTTTGGTGTCGGCATAAAATAACCCCCGTAAATTGCTTACGGGGGCAAGTATAAAGTATGATTTGCCTATTCTGCAACCAAAACTTGGCGACGGCTGTGCATAGCTTCTTTAATGAATGCGATTTGCTCCATTACCATCGGGTTATCGGCAAATTTGACGGCGGCATTTTCAACGCGCTCTTCAAATGTGCTGTCATTTGACTTAAAGATGTACATATAGGCGCGGACAACGGATTTGACCGTGTGTTCGTCATAGCCGCTGCGTTTCATCCCGATTTGGTTTAAGCCGCGGAGTTTGCCGCGATCCCCCGTTACCATTGCAAACGGGATAACATCACGCCCGATACCGGTCATTCCGCCAATCATTGCTTTGCGCCCAATCCGGCAGAACTGGTGAACAGCCGAGTTGCCGCCCAGAATGACGCCATCGCCCAAGCGGACGTGACCGCCGATAACGGCATTGTTGGTCATTATTACATTATCGCCGACCACACAGTCGTGTGCTATATGCGAGTTTACCATAAACATTCCGTTTGAGCCGACACGGGTGGTCAGAACTTCCGGTGTTTCACCGTTAATTGCGGTTTGTCCTTTTGGGGTTCCGGCGTGCATTGTCACATTTTCACGAATGACGTTATTATCGCCGATAATCAATTTGGCATCCGGCTGGAATTCGTTGCCGTGGTCTTGCGGACCGCCGCCTAAGGTTGCTCCGGGGAAAACAACGTTGCCGCTTCCAAGCGTGGTGTTGCCCAAAATGCTCACGCGGGCAATCAGTTTGCAGTTTGCGCCGATTTTGGCATTTGCCGAGATATAGCAAAACGGGCCGATTTCTGTGCTCGGATCAATTTGAGCGCCTTGTTCAACAACTGCGGATGGATGAATCATTGTTTTCTCCTTATAAAAATTTCGATTATGCGCACTGTAGCGGGAGAGTGAGGAATTGTAAAGTAACAAAATGTTACGATTTATACTGCGTTATGGCGTGATGGTGAAATATCTCTCTGATTTTAAAATATAAACATTCGTTATAATTCGAAATATTTTGTGTTGGGAGCGTTGGTTTAAACGTCTTGTTAATTTTTTAAATGCTACTATGCTGGCAATAGTGGTTAATTTAAGGAGTAATATTAGCTATGGCAAAAGAAAATCAGGTTCAGGTGACCGAAGAACAAGAGAAAGAATATATTGATGCCCTCGTCAAAAAAGTGGCAGCCGCACAGAAGAAATTTGCGGAATATACCGAAGAGCAGGTTGATTATATCTTCCGCAGGGTGGCTTTGAAATTAAGTTCACTCAGAATTCCGTTGGCGAAAATGGCGGTGGAAGAAACCGGTATGGGCGTGGTGGAAGACAAGGTGATTAAAAATCATTTTGCTTCGGAATATATTTATAATAAGTTTAAATGCGTTAAGACTTGTGGTGTTTTGGAAGAAGACAAAGCTAATGGTTTGATTAAGATTGCGGAGCCTTTGGGCGTGATTGCCGGTGTTATTCCGACGACGAATCCGACTTCGACCGCGATTTTCAAATCTTTGATTGCATTAAAGACCCGCAACGGCATTATCTTTTCGCCGCACCCGCGTGCCAAGAAGTGCACGGTGGAAACGGCGCGTCTGATTTTGGAAGAGGCTGTTAAGGCTGGTGCGCCAGAAGATATTATCGGCTGGATTGACGAGCCGTCTATTTTGCGTACGCAATATCTGATGCAGCATCCTGATGTGGATATTATTCTTGCAACAGGCGGTCCGGGGATGGTGAAATCCGCATACAGTTCCGGAAAGCCGGCTCTGGGTGTTGGTGCGGGCAATACGCCGGCGCTGATTGATGAAACGGCAGATATTGAGATGGCGGTTTCTTCGATTTTGATGTCCAAGACATTTGATAACGGGATGATTTGCGCTTCCGAGCAGTCGGTAACGGCGGTTAAGGACGTGTATGATGCGGTTAAGGCCGAGTTTATCAAACGCGGCGCTTATATCCTGACTGCAAAAGAAAAAGAAAAGCTTGGCAAGGTGATTATGATTGACGGGCATTTGAATGCGGCAATCGTGGGACAGCCGGCATATAAAATTGCCGAGATGGCAAAAATCTCCGTGCCAGTTGAAACAAAAGTTTTGATTGCCGAATGTTCAAAAGTCGGGGCGGAAGAGCCGTTTTCGGCAGAAAAACTTTCGCCTGTATTGGCACTGTATAAAGCGGATGATTTCAAGAATGGTGCCGAGCTTGCGAAGTCTTTGGTTTCGCACGGCGGGAAAGGACACACATCTGTTCTTTACACCAACCCGATGAACGATGACCGGATTAAATATTACGGGCATTTGATGATTACGGGGCGTGTGATGATTAACTGTCCGGCATCACAGGGGGCTATCGGTGATATTTATAACTTTAGGCTTGAACCGTCGCTGACATTGGGCTGCGGCTCTTGGGGCGGCAATTCGGTGAGTGAAAATGTGGGAGTAAAACATCTGATGAATATTAAAAGTGTGGCTAAACGCGAGGAAAATATGTTATGGTTCAGAGTTCCTCCGAGAATCTATTTCAAACCGGGGTCTTTGGGAGTGGCTTTAAAAGAACTTAAAGGTAAGAAGAAAGCGTTTATCGTGACTGATAAGCCGTTGTTTGACTTAGGGATGACCAGTCGCGTGACCGACGTGTTGGAGCAGGTGGGCGTGCAGTACAAAGTGTTCTCTGATGTTCATCCTGACCCAGATTTGACAACCGTGAATAAGGCAATTGAAACGCTGCGTTCGTTTGAGCCGGATGTGATTATTGCATTGGGTGGCGGTTCGCCGATTGACGCATCTAAAATTTTGTGGTTGATGTATGAACATCCGGAACTTAAGTTTGAAGATTTGGCTATGCGCTTTATGGATATTCGTAAACGTATTTTCGAATTTCCGCCGCTTGGTGAAAAAGCAATGTTGGTGGCTATTCCGACAACATCGGGTACGGGTTCGGAAGTTACGCCGTTCTCCATTATTACCGATGACGGCGAGGGTGTGAAATATGCGATTGCCGACTATGCACTGACACCGTCGATGGCAATTGTTGACAGCGATTTGGTACAGACAATGCCAAAAGGTTTGTGCTCGGCATCAGGTATTGACATCTTGACTCACGCTTTAGAGTCATATGTTTCTTCGATGGCGACCGAATATACACGCGGGTTGTCTTTGGAAGCTGGCAAGCTGGTGTTTGACTATCTGCCGCAGTCTTATGCAACTGCGGACAGTTATGCGCGTGAGAAAGTGCACGCAGCGGCAACGCTTGCCGGTATGGCGTTTGCAAATGCGTTTTTGGGTGTTTGTCACTCTATGGCGCATAAGCTTGGCTCGCACTTTAATATTCCGCACGGTGTGGCGAATGCGTTGCTGATTTGTCAGGTTATTCGTTATAACGCGACAGATAAACCGACCAAACAGTGTGCTTTCCCACAATATAAATTCCCACACGCAAAAGCGGCGTATGCAGAGTTTGCGGCGGCAATGGGCTTTAAAGGCAAGACTGAGGATGATAAGGTTGATGCGTTAATTGCGGCTATTGAAGACTTGAAGGAGAAGGTTGGTATTCCGGTGTCTATCAAAGAATGGTTTGCGATTCGGAATGAATACACAGAAGAAGACTTCAAGAAAGCGATGGAAACGCTGCCGACATTGGCGTTTGATGACCAGTGCACCGGTTCTAACCCGCGCTATCCGCTGATTGAAGAAATCCGCAAGATGTATGAGTTAGCGTGGACTGGCGATACCAACACGGCATTTTAACGGTCGCACAGTACTTTTCTACCATATACAAAGAGCACTCTTGAGAGTGCTCTTTTGATTTTATCTGGGGGGGGGTAAAAATAAACAAAAGTTCTAAAAAAATCATATTTTTGAAATATTTTTTTATTTCCTTTGTGTTATTTAGAGATGATTGTAAAAAGTATGCAATTGTTTTTAAATGATTAAAAAAAAGGAACGTTAAAAAGTCGCATTTGGGGCGATTTTAAGGAAATATTAACCTGTTGAATCTATAATAAAAACTGAATTTTATAAATTGCATAAAAAATACGTTCCTTTTTTTTAAGCAATTCATTGTAACTTATTTTGTTTTATAATCAATAGTTTAAAAAATAACAAAAATAAAAATAAACGCTTAAAAAAAGGAACGTATATCTAAAACACAGTAGGTGATATGATGTTAAAATACGGCGTTAGTTTCTTTGCTTTGGTTGTTAGCGTTTTTTCAGGTATTGCTGCAGGAAGGGCGACTGAATATGTGTGGACGCAGGATAACTTTACAAATCAGCATTTACAAATAAATTATGGGGATACCTTATCTGTAAACGGAGTGGTGGCAAACGGAATAGCGGGCAGTCCGTATAATGGCGGGTTGATTACGAATGCCGGAACTATTAAGGAAATTTTAAATAGTACTTTTTCTAACTATAGTGTTGCGGATAGTTATAATGGCGGGGTAATTTATTCAACTTCGAAAGATGGTGGTCAGCTTAACCAATTTATTAAAATTAAGAACAGCAAATTTATAAATAACAGTGCTGATAAATCTGGTGGTGCTATTGGCGGGGCTGTATCCGGAGAAATGCATATTGAAGATTCTTTGTTTCAGGGAAACTATACGCGGAATACAGATATAGTCGGCGGCGGAGCCATTAACATCGGACGGGATCACTTGGCCAGCGATAAGCCTTTTGTGTTGTATATTAAAAATTCTCAATTTATTGATAACCATAGTTCAGCGGAAGGTCGGGGCGATGCTGTGCGCGGAGCCGTTTGGGGCGGCGGTGCTATCCGGTTGGATTCCGGCAAAGTGCGATTCTCCGGTGTAAATGAATTTAGGGGCAATTGGACGGGGCAGGGAGATGCCGGCGGGCGGAACCGAAATGATATTGAACTTGCTGCGGCTTCGGCAACTGACAATGTGCCGTGGCTGTATGTGGATGACGGCACGCTTATTCTTGATGGCGGAATTAGAGGTGTACGTAACGGCGACCTTGATGGCGCACGCTTGAACGCCCGTGTTACGGTAGAAAATGGCGCAACGCTTGAAGCGAGGAACGAAGGCGAATATACGCTTATCCGCGGTGTGCATTTTGTTAATAATGGCACGGTTAAAGTTGATACAGGGCGGTCGTTGTTGTTTTTCCACAATGGTGCGGCTTCAAAAATAGTTGACGGCAATGTTGAACAGGATAGTTACGGTCGGATTATTAACAATAATAATATTGAGAATAATGGTACGGTAAAAATCGGCGACAGCATTTTGGAAATGACGGACAATGCTAAAGTTACCGGCAAGGGGACGATGATACTTATGGCCATTGGCGATGCCGAAACAGAAAATGGGCAAACGTTAGCCAAAGGCGAGGAAATTGAAGCCGAGCTGTATATATCTGGTGCTAATGCCCAAATAGAAAACGCACTGGTTAATAAAGGTAAAATCAGTATTCTGGCAGATAAGGATTTGACGATAGGTGGTGCGTTGACAAACAATAAAAATATTGTGAATGAGGGCGTGCTGAATATTGCCGGCGGCGGTACCAACAGCGGAACGGTTGCGAATGCCGGAACGGTTAATGTTAAAGGCGGAACGCTGACCTTAAACAAGGGTATCAGCGGTATCGGCACAACAAAAATTGCAGCCGGAGCGGGCGTGAGTGTTGCCGGTGATAAGGTTGATATTGAAAATTCGGTGGAGAACAAAGGCGTGCTTACTGTTTTTGCCGGAAAATCGCTTAATTTGCTTAATGGGGGCACAAATGACGGAACACTTGACAACGCCGGTACAGTGGCTGTTAATGGCGGCATTTTGACCTTAAACAAGGATATTTCGGGTAAGGGTAAGCTGGTGCTGGGAAAGGCGGCAGGGCTTAAGCTCAACCAAGCGAATACAACTATTGCCAACAGTGTAGAGAGTGCGGCGGAGATTGATATTGCCAAAGGGAAAACACTTACGGTACAGAATGATTTTGTAAACAACGGAACGTTTAAGAATAATGGCGTGTTTATAGCTGAAAAGCTGGCTAACGGCAAACTGCTTTATAATAACGCTGTTATGAAAACAAAAAGTATGGAGCTTGCTGCAGGTTCGAAGATGTATCTGGGCGTGTCTTCGGTGACTGAAACCGGTAATTATGCGGCTGATAATACCGAGCTGGTGCTTGATATGTTGGTTAATGGTAAGGATAAAAAAATCCAGAACGGACTTTTGAAAATCAGCGGCAATGTGTCAGGAACAACAAATGTTATTGTTAACGCGTTATCAACTGATGTGTTTTCCGGAGCATCTACGCTTTATGTTGATGCTCCGAATGATACCACCGGTGTGGACGGCAGTTTTACGGTAGCGCGGGTTTATGGCTCGCCGTATATGTGGAATTCGAAACGCGTGGCGGGTGAAACCGGTGGTAACCAGTGGTATTTGAATATTGCCGAAGATAAGCCGAATGACGATTTTGAAGGCGAGATTCCTGATCTTGATCCAGATCCTGACAATCCAGACCCTGACAATCCAGATAATCCAGACCCAGATAATCCGGATAAGCCTGATAATCCGGATAAACCGGGCAGCTCCGAAGGTGATAAACCGCATAAACCAACTAATCCTGTTTATGCTCCAGAAGTGAATGCGTATAGCGGGCTGGCTGAGGCAGTGGTTGAGCAGAGCCGCGGAATTATCGATGATGTACGGAGCGGACTGGCGTTTGAAAAGAGTATCTTGTGTTATCAGGAAAGTTGTGGGTTAGCAGAAACTGTTCCGCACAAGCGGGCTTGGGCACACATTTCCAATCGGGGGGCACAGCTGGATGTACCATCTGAAATGGATGCGAAAATCTGGGGCTTTACGGCCGGTGCTGATTTCTATCGCGATTATGACCGCAGGGCTGGTGTGTTCGGATTCTACCGTAATGGCAGCTATGACCTTTCCGGCAGGGGCAAATATCTTGCCCGTCTGGGGGCGGATATTAAAAACGAGAGTTTTGCCGGCGGTTTGTATTATCAGTTTGATAATGGTGATAACAAGTTTTTATCTACCCTTTATGCAGGCAGACAGAATATCGACTTTAAGGCGGATGACGGTTTTGCCAGAGCCAATACCGATGCAAATCAGATTGGGGTAAGTGTTGAGAGTGGCAAGCGCTATTATCTTTCGGATGAGGTGACTCTGGAACCGGGCGTTGGTGCATCGTATATGGTGGCAGATATTGACGGTTTTACGGACAGTGTGGGCAAATCTGTTTCATACAATACGCTGCATTACTGGGAGGTTGAAGCCGGCGTTAAGGCAGAATATACTTTTTGTGATGACGGCCTGACACGCAGGGTTTATATCCGCCCCAGCGTGGTGCAGACTTTTGCCAAAGGCGATAAGGTTAAAATCAGTGGTATAGACGGACGGGCAAACACCTATAAAGACCAGACGTTAGGGCGTATTCGTACCGGTGGGCAATTCGGGTTGACACAACGGCTTTCCGGATTTGCCGATGTCGGCTATACCTTTGGCAGAGAATATGAAGCCTACGATGTACAGTTTGGACTGAATTACAGCTTTTAGGTTTCGTTTTAACCCGATGTTTACATCTTTGTGTTAGGCTTATTAAAAATAGACCTTCAGGAGTGAACGATGAAAGACAAAGGGATGAAATGGGTGATTGTGGCCGATGTGCTGGGCGCAATTGTTATCGGGCTGTTAATTTGGGCTTCACTGATTGATCGCGAGCTTGCCAGAGCGGAGGAAGAAAAGGCTGCAGTTGCGCAGAATTATGATGTGGATTTGGAGCTGACATCGCAGAACTGCGGGGGCGTTTCAGGTACGGCGGATATTGTGTTAATCACCGATGCCAACTATATGGACTTTACGCGTGTTGCAATTAACTCGGCAAAGCAAACGAAGTGTCCGGCATCACAATATAATTTTCACGTTATGACGCTTGGTGTGTCGGCAGCAGACGAGGCGGCTCTGAAAGCCCTTGCCGGCGAAAACGTGACGATTTCGGTGTTGCCGCAGGAGGAGGTGGATTTGTTTTACATTCGCGATACTCACGTTTCCAAAACCTCTTTGTTGAAGTATTATATTGCAAGAGCGCTGCCACAGTTTGATAAGGTGCTTTATATCGATTCCGACGTGCTTGTGCTGCACGATTTGAACGGGATTTACAATACGGATATCAACGGCAAATATCTGGCGGCAGTTAAAGATCCGTCGTGGTTTTTTGAAAATATGCACGTTGTGGAGCTGAATCTTGAGGAACGCGGGTTTTATTTTAATTCCGGCGTGATGCTGATGAATCTGAAAAAGTTTCGCGAAGACGGAATGGAGCGCAAGCTTGAAGACTATACCAACAACAATTTCCGGACCTATATGGATCAAGACGCGCTGAATGTGGTTGTTGGCAACGATGTGGTATTGCTGCCGTTTGAAGCAAATGCGATGAATTTCTTTTTTGAGCACAATGATTTACTGACGATGGGGCAGTTTTACGGTCGCAACTGGCGAAACTATGAGGAAGTGTTTGCACCGGTGACTGTTTTGCACTTTGCATCTGCGAAAAAGCCTTTTGCGCCTGCTGCGCCGAGCAACGAGTTTTTCCGGATGCTGCAGCGGTTGTGGTATAAATATTACACCGGTCTTCCGGCATTGGAATAAAAAATGTGTTATTTTGTGAATAGATTAGCAAGCGGAGAATAATCAATGAATAAGCTTTTAAAAACTCTTCTTTTAGCAGCAATGCTTTTTTGCGGAACGTCTGTGCCGGTGTATGCGGTGGCGCAGGAGTCGGTGGCAGAGGTTGAAAACACGGATATCGGCGATGAGCTTGACTATAAGCAGGTTTCTGCCCGTTTGCAACAAATGGAAGAAGAGATTAAGGCTAATAACTATACGCGCCAGAGCCTTGAGGAAGATCTTAATATCTTGAGCGAAAGGGAAATGGCGATTGATGCGTTTATCCGCAGTGTTGAAAAACAATCCAAATATGCGCAGGATGCCCTGAGTGCTATCGGTGAGGCGCCGGCAGAGGGGGAAATCGAGGATGAGTCGATTGCGGCGATGCGCGAGAAATATGCAACGGCGGTTGCCGGCTATAAAAGTAAAATTATTGAGGCGAACCTTTTAAAAACAGAGATTTCCCGTTTGAATGCGATGATTAACGAGGCGCGCAGTCAGGTGCTTTTGGGCAATTTGGTGGCAGAAAAAAATATGCTCATTTCACCGAAAAACTTCTTTAAGGCGATGAACGATGCGATGGTCTTTTTATGGGAAGTGACGCGCTCGCCGGTGGACTGGTATCTGGGGCTAAGTGATGAAGGGCGGCAGACTTTGCAGCATAATGTTTGGTATGTGCTGCTGATTTTGGGGGTGGCACTTACTATCGGGCTTTGGCTCAGGCAGTTTATTATCTGGCATTGGGGATATAAGCACACTGACGAACAGCCGCGATATGCGCAAAAGATTATTGTGGCGTGTGTGACGGCGCTGGCATATGGCGTTATCCCATCTATTCTTATCGGCGGGTGTCTTTTGTGGCAGATTACTAATGAAGAGCTGACGAGCAGCCGGTTTGGTGTTGTGCTCGCTAATGTGTTGTGGTATTCGTTGTTTATGACACTGTCGCGGGCAGCTGTGCGGGTAATTTTGGCACCGTGGAACGGACGCTGGCGGTTGTTTAATATCTCGGACGAGCGGGCAGAACGCGTGTTTTCGGGGGTGACGTTATCGATTATTTTGCTCGGAACGGTAGAGTGTTTGCGTAATATTGCTTTGTATTTTGAGGTTTCCGAGCAGCTGAAACTGCTGATTGAGGTGTGTGTGGATGCTGTTAAGGCGTTTGCGATTATTTTAACTACGGCGCAGGTTTTTGGTGAAATTAAGCCTAAAGACGAAGAAACTGCAACAGAAGAGTCCGAAGTCACGGCTCCGGCAGCTTCAACTGAAGAAGATGAGGGGCTTAGTTTTTCGTTTAAGGTGATTTTGTTTGTTTCGCTATTTGCGATTGTGACTTTCGGGGTATCATTGTTCGGATATCCGGGGTTGGCAACGTTTATTTTTAACCGCTTTTTCTTTTCTATTTTGCTCGTGGGTGCGTTTGCGATGGTGCGGATGTTTATTTCCGATTTGCTCAGACGCAGTATCGTGTTTTGGATTAAAACTTTCAAAATGCGGCGGAGATTGCTTTCTAAGGTTGATTTTTTGATGTCGCTGATGGTGACGCCGGTTTTAGTGATGTTTTTGATTTATTCGCTGCTGCGGCTTTGGGGCGTGCCGAGTAATTTTATGCTTAACGGCATTAAGAGGCTGGTGTTTGGCTTTAAGGTCGGCGGAATCCAAATTTCGCTGGTGGCGATATTTACCGGTTTTTTGATTTTCTTTATTTCGCTTACTTTGGTGCGGGTGCTTAAACGGCGGATGGCTTCTAATCTGCTGACGCGTATCAATATGGATGAGGGGATTAAGCACTCGCTCGTTTCGGGTTTCGGCTTTACGGGCTTTATTATCTCGGCTATCTTAGGGATGGTGGCGATGGGGGTTGACCTCTCGAACCTTGCGTTTATTGCCGGTGCGCTTTCCGTTGGTATCGGTTTTGGTTTGCAGGATGTGATTAAGAACTTTGTGTCGGGTATTATCATTTTGTTTGAGCGGCCGTTTAAGGTGGGCGACTGGGTGATTCTTGGCGGCGAAGAGGGAAAAATCAAGCAAATCAATATTCGCTCGACCGAGCTTGAAACCTGGACACGGCGCAGCGTGATTATTCCGAATGCAACGTTGATTTCTTCCTCGCTTGTGAACCTCACGCACGGAAATAACTGGCAGCGGCAAACCGTAATGGTTGGTGTGTCATATGACTCGGATGCAGAGCAGGTGACGCAGATTTTGCTTGAGTGTGCCAAAGCCTGCAAAAAGGTCGCGAAAGTTCCGGCACCATATGTTATTTTCAAAGATTTTGCATCTTCTTCGCTTGATTTTGAATTGCGTTTTTATGTTTCTAATATCTGGGATGGATGGTCAGCAGGCAGTGATGTGCGCTATGAAATTTTGAAGCGCTTCCGCGACGAAAACATCAATATTGCTTATCCACAGATTGTTATTCACCAAGGGAGTGAGGATACGTCTGTCAAAGGTTGGCAGACCAACGTGTAAAACTGTGTTCTATGTTTTCACACTCACCTGTCTCCTCCTCAAGGGACGCTTATTGATAGGGCGTGCTTCAAAGACCTCCTCTCTCTTGAGGTGAGAGGTGATATATCTATATACCTGATATCTCCCAAAGCTTAGGTTGGAAGTTGGCGGTTGAGCGCATATGTGTTTGATGGTGATTTTTGTGTATCATCTCAATTTAAGGAGGTCGTTATGAAAATATGCAGAAATGAACTTTTGCTGCTTGGTGGTATGTATCAGCTGGCGGCATTTATCATTGCCCTGTTTAACACACAGTTGAGTTATGCGATGGGCGGTGTATTGTATGTCTTGTTCTGGGTTGCGGTTTTGGCGCTTTCTTTGTCATTCATTTCTTCCTGGGGCTTTGTTCACAGGATGAATGAAAACTTCCCGCGGCTTTCAGTATTTTTAGCCTCTATCGGGTGGATACCGTATTTCTCGGTTATCTATGCGCTGGTATCGTTGGTGGTTGACTACTTCGTTACCGGTTCAGACAGTATGACCGTCTTCTTAAACAACTATATGCCGGTTTATGACGTGTATATGGCAGCGATTGTACTTTCGCTTTTGTATGCGGCATATAAGGTATTTTACAAAAAAGAAGACTTGGTTATGAGCTGTTATAACTATGCTCATCCGGTACGGTAAGAATACAGTTCACCAAATAAAGCTGTCCGCGAGTTTGATATCGCGGACAGTTTTTTTGTTTGAGAAATAAAAAAACGGAGCGATATAGCCCCGTTGTTGCTTTTTTTTATAACATTGCCAATGCTTTTGCGGTATATTCCGCAAGTGTGGCGGCGCTCTTTTCCAGTGCTTGGCGTTCGTTATCACACATTGAAGGCATTAGGGCGCGCTCGATGCCGTTTTTGCTGACGATTGAAGGCATTGAATAGCAAATATTCTTATGTCCGCCGATACCTTCGTCGTGATGTGAGCTGACAGTTAAAATTGCGTGTTTATCACTGATTATTGAGCTTAAAATATATTGTGTAGCGGCGGCAATGCCGTAATAGGTTGAGCCTTTGCCTTTGATGATGGTGTAGGCAGCGTTGCGGACTTCGTTATCTATCGAGCCTTTAATCACATCGTCCAACACGATATCACATTCTTTGGCAAACCGTTCAACACACGATGTTCCGGCAACAGCACTTGACCATAACAGAACTTCAGAGTCGCCGTGTTCGCCGATAACGTTGGCGTGAATAGACTTGGGGGAAACACCCATATGACGTCCCAAAATGCTGCGGAAACGCGCCGAATCGAGAACCGTTCCGGTGCCAAAAACGCGGTTTTTAGGGAAGCCCGAGAGTTTTAGGGTGACTTCGGTCATAATATCCACAGGATTGGAGGCGATAACCAAAATGGCGTTCGGAGCATATTTGACAACTTCGGGGATAATGCTTTTGAAGATAGAAACATTTTTCTCCAACAGGTCGAGGCGGGTTTCTCCGGGTTTTTGGTTTGCACCGGCAGTGATGAAGATGATGCCGGCTTCACTTAAGTCTTTGTAATCTCCGGCAATAACCTTAGCGCCAAATGTAAACGGGGTGGCGTGCGAGATATCCATGGCTTCTGATATGGCACGTTCTTTGTTGGCGTCTATCAATATTAATTTTTCGGCTGAGCCTTCGCTTGCGAGTGCAAATGCGGCAGCTGCGCCGACCATTCCTGTTCCGATAATTCCTATCTGCATTGTCTTGTTCCTCTAAAATATCAAAAAAATCTAAAACTTTTAATTCATTGGTATATATAGTGCGTTTTTTTTTAGAAATAAAGTGTTATTTTGGGGAAAAGTCCGATTTTTTTTGCTGGGGCTAAGTTGTTGAAATATAAATGTTTGTCTGTTTTGTGCGGGTGCATAAGTTGAAAAGTTTAAAAAAAAGCTTGTCAAATAAAGTTTTTGTGTGTAGCGTTTGTTTCAGACGTTAGTCTAAATTTGTTTTAATAATATTTAGAGGTTGAATTTAATGACTGATACCGCTGATCGTGTTAAGAAAATTGTTGCTGAACATTTAGGTGTTGAAGAAACAAAAGTAACAGATAATGCAAACTTTATTGATGATTTGGGTGCTGACAGCTTGGATACTGTTGAGCTGGTTATGGCATTTGAAGAAGAATTTGGTTGCGAAATTCCTGATGAAGCAGCAGAAAAAATTCTTACAGTAAAAGATGCTATTGACTATCTTTCAAAAGCTGCGTAAGTCTTTGGAATTATCATAAGTTAGAACTCGCTCAAAAGTTTTAAGCGAGTTTTTTCATATTAAATTTATCTGCCGCAGCGGGATACTCCCGAAATAAGCGCAGATAAGCGTGAAAGAGGTTATTTAATGAGAAGAGTTGTCGTAACAGGTATGGGCGTTGTTTCGCCGCTTGGAAGAGGCGTTAAGCACAACTGGGATGCTTTGATGGCCGGAAAATCCGGTATCCGCCCGATTGAGGGAGTGGATTTAAAAGATATTCCGGTGACGATTGCCGGACAAGTGCCGTTTGGCGAAAACGAGCCTGATTTTAATCCGGATACGGTTTTGCCTCCGAAAGACCAAAAGAAAAATGATAAATTCATTATGTTCGGTATGGCTGCTGCCGGCGATGCGCTAAAAGACGCGGGCTGGGATGCAGAAACAGCGAGCGATGAAGAGAAAGACCGTGCGGGCGTTATGATGGGTGCCGGTATTGGCGGATTGCAGGGAATTTATGAAAATGCGATTTTGTTTAACGAATTCGGTATGAAAAAGATTTCCCCGTTCTTTATTCCGTCGGTGCTGATTAACCTCATTTCAGGCAATGTGTCAATTAAATACGGCTTGAAAGGCCCGAACCACGCGTGTGTTACGGCTTGTTCGACCGGCACGCACGCTATCGGCGATGCGGCGGCAATGATTGCTCGCGGCGATGCGGATATGATGGTGGCAGGCGGTGCGGAATCTGCAGTAAACGTTTTGGGAATTGCCGGTTTTGCACGGATGAAAGCCGTAACTTCCGACTATAATGATACGCCGGAAAAAGCTTCCCGCCCGTGGGATAAAGGCCGCAGCGGCTTTGTTATGGGCGAGGGCAGTGGTGCTTTGGTGTTGGAAGAATTAGAACACGCCAAGAAACGCGGCGCGAAGATTTATGCCGAAGTTGTCGGCTATGGTATGAGCGGCGACGCTTATCATATTACCGCGCCTTCAGGCGATGGCGCATACCGCGCAATGAAGATGGCCGCTGACCACGCTAAAGAAAATGGTGTTGAGCTTTCTGACATCGGTTACATCAATGCACACGGTACATCGACTCCGGCCGGTGACGTGGGCGAGGCAATGGCTGTTAAACGCTTGTTTGGCGATGAGGGCATTAAGAATGTGTCGATGTCATCAACAAAATCTGCTATCGGGCATCTGCTTGGTGCAGCGGGCGCGGTTGAAGCTGTTTATACAATTATGGCAATTCAGGAACAGACCTGCCCGCCGACCTTAAATCTTGAAAATCCGGCGGACGAACTGGGTGATTTTGACCTTGTTCCGTTAAAGCCGAAGAAGAGAGAGATTAAGGCTGCGATGTCCAACTCGTTTGGCTTTGGCGGCACAAACTCTTCGGTTGTGTTTAAGAAGTATAACGGCTAGATTTCAGGCGTTTTATGAAAATGATTAAGCGGCTCTTATTGGCAATATTTGTTTTGTTGCTGATGGGAGCTGCTTTTTTTGTGGTTGTTTCCAAAAAATTTACCGATCGTTATGCGTTGGTAGCACCGGCGGGGGTGATGATTCCGAAGGGGACGGGACTGAACCGGACAGCAGCGCTTTTAGAGCAAAACGGCGTGGTTGATGATGCGCGGTGGTTTATGCTTTATGCTCGGTTGTACGGGCTGGCAGGCAAGCTTAAGGCCGGCGAATATGCGTTTGCGGGCGAGGTGTCTTTGGAAACAATTGCCAATAAGCTTGTCAACGGCGAGGTGATTGTGCGCAGTCTGACCATTCCGGAGGGAAAAGCTCTGGCGGAGATTAAGCAGATTGTGTTGGAAAATCCGTATTTGGAGGGAGAGATTACCGTTACACTTAAAGAGGGGGAAATTTTGCCGGAGACGTATCATTTTACGCGCGGCGAATCTCGGGACAGTATTTTGAAAAAAGCCCGTCAGGCGATGAAAAAAGAGCTTGCAGCGGCGTTTGCGGGTCGTGATGAAAATCTACCGATACAAAACGAGCAGGAGCTTTTGACACTAGCGAGCATTGTGGAGAAAGAAACCGGCGTTGTTTCCGAGCGGGCGAAAGTGGCGAGTGTGTTTGTGAATCGCTTAAACCTTGGGATGCGGCTGCAGACAGATCCTACAGTTATTTATGCGGTGACAGGAGGGCTGATGAACCTCGGGCGGCCGCTGTATCGGAAAGATTTAGCGTATGATTCGCCTTATAATACATATATTTATGCGGGGCTTCCACCGTCTCCGATTTGCAGTCCGGGGCGGGAGGCTTTAAAGGCGGCGGCTCATCCGGCAAAAACGAAATATCTTTATTTTGTGGCAGACGGCATCACGGGCGGGCATCGTTTTGCGAAAACATTAAGCGAACATAACGCCAATGTGGCGCTGTATCGGAAACAACTTAAGAAATAAATCTAGATATATTTAAGCAGTTCTTCGGGAGTGTCGATTATCGGGTTTGCGCCGCAGGATTCCAAAAACTTGCGGGAACGAAAGCCCCAGCTGACGCTTATGCATGGTAATCCTGCGTTTTGAGCTGTTGCCATATCTACATCAGAATCGCCGATGTATATGTTTTTTTCGTTTTCAGCGTTTAATTCTTTGATGAGGGCGAAAACGGCGTCAGGAGATGGTTTCTTTTTAACTTTATCGCTTGTGCCTTGGGCGTGTTTGATTAGGTTGGTGAAATATTGTGCCGCAAGGGCTTTAACGCCTTCATCAAATTTGTTTGACACAATACCCATTTTGATGTTGCGGGCTTTGAGTGCGCTTAAAAGCGGGAGAATGCCATCGTAAGGGGCTGTGTAATCATTGAGGTGTTGCGAATAATATTCTTTGAATGTGGCGTAGGTCTCGGGAAATTTAGGGTTTTCTTTGCCATTGGGGATGGCATCGGCAACGAGAATATCAATACCATTACCTAAAAGCATTTGCGTTTCGGCTTCTGTTTTTTCGGGGAATCCGTGGGTTTTGAGTGCGTGGTTAAGGGCGATGTGTAGGTCTTTAACCGTGTTTAAAAGTGTTCCGTCTAAATCAAATATCAGCATTTGTGTTTCCTTTCATAAGATATTTAGCGCTTAATTTTTATTTCGTAAAGAATTATTTGCTGCTTTTTTCTTGCATCTTTAAATTCTATATGCTAAAGATTATATCAGGTATGAAGAACCGGATGTATTCATACTATGAGGTCTGATTAACTTCATTAAAAAACAGTACTACGGTGTGTGGAATATACACCATCTAAACTACAGACGTTGCGAAAAAACTTGAGCCGGTTAAGGTTTCTGCGCACCGTATTGAACAAAACCTTGAACTTTTGGTCGGGGTGTGCTTTGAATAAGGCTTTGCCAAATAAGGAGCGAATGTTCTGTACTGTACATTTTAATCAGCATCTCGGCCACCTTTATAGGGCGGTCGTTTTTGTTTTTAAAGCAAGGGCGTGCGAACCCTCCACAGTAGACGATAGTTGGGATATATCTGCCGCGATTAAAACAATTTCGATTCAACCATAAAAGAAGTCACGGTTAATCCCCAACCTCTTATCCGTTGCGTTCTATGAAGGTGGTCTGCTTTTTGTTTTCTTCGTTTCATCAGCAAGTTATTGCGAGCGTTGCTGTGTCAGCTGCATATACGCGTGGTAATCTGTGTCACGCTTTGGTATGCCATACTTTTGTGAGATTGCCGCGTCACTTTGTTCCTCGCAATGACACAGGGATGGTTAGTGCGCCTCGTCCCAGTTATTTCCGATGCCGACTTCCGCTATCAGCGGGGTTTTGAGTGTGATGGCGGTGATGTTTTCCATTTCGGCTTTTATCAGCGCGGCGGCGGTGTCAACCTCTTCCTCGGGAGCTTCAAAAACGAGCTCGTCGTGCACCTGCAGGAGCATTTGTGTTTTTAGTCCGGCGGCTTTGAGCTTGACGGGGATTTTGTTCATTGCGAGTTTGATGATGTCTGCCGCACCACCCTGAATTGGGGCGTTAATCGCTGCCCGTTCGGCAAACGAGGCGAGGCGCTTATTATTATCTTGAATGCCGAAAATGGTGATTTTACGATTAAACGGTGTGGTGACATAACCGTTTTGGCGCGCGAAGTTAATCGTTTCTTCCATATAGGTTTTGACTTCCGGCATATTGGCAAAATAAGCATCGATATAGCGTTGCGCTTCTGCCGGTGTGGTGTCAATTTCTTTGGAAAGCCCAAACGCGGAAATGCCGTAAACAATGCCGAAGTTGATTGCTTTGGCACGGCGGCGGTGAGCGGCGTCTACTTCTTCATATGGAATATCAAAGACTTGCGCGGCAGTTTTGCGGTGAATGTCAACATTTTCTCTGAATGCCTCCTGCAAAAACGGCACATCGGCAATGGTGGCTAACAAACGGAGTTCTACCTGCGAGTAGTCGGCGGCAATCAGTTTATGTTTCGGTTTGGCGATAAAACTCTTGCGGATTTCACGCCCAATCGGGGAGCGGATAGGGATGTTTTGCAAGTTCGGGTTAAGCGATGACAAACGGCCGGTGTTGACTGATACTTGGCTATATGTGGTGTGTACGCGGTGGTTTTTATCCATCAGTGCCAAGAGGGCGGTGGTGTAGGTGGATTTGAGTTTTTGGTATTGCCGCCAGTCGAGGATTTTCCGCGGCAGTTCGTGGGTTTCTGCCATTTGCTCCAAGACTTCGGCGCTGGTGTTGAGCGAACCGGAGGTGTGTTTTTTGCCTTTTAAGCCGAGTTTTGTATATAGAATTTCGCCGATTTGCTTAGGGGAGCTTAAGTTGAACTCTTCGCCCGCCAATTCGTAAATTTCGGCAGAAAGTTTGTTCATTTCCTTATCAAACAGCGTGTTTAGCTCGGTGAGCTTTTGTGTATCCAGCATAATGCCGGTGCGCTCCATATCGTGTAAAACGGCGGAAAGCGGCTGGTCGATGCCGTCATAAACAAAAAGCTTTTTTTCGGTTTGGAGCCGGGGGCGAAAGAGTTGGTGTAGTCGCATTGTGTAATCTGCTTCTTCAGCAAAAAAGGATAGGGCGTCGGTGGCGGGCATTGTTTTGAAATCTGTTTTTTTATAGTCCGGCTCGGCGGTTTTTAAGCTTTTTTGCAAAAACTCGGCGGCAAGAGCGGGCAGGGTGTGCGTCACGGCGGAGCTGTAAAGGTCATACGACATAATCGCGACATCGTCATATGGGAACGGGTCGAGTTCTGTTTGCAGCGCTTTTTCAAGGATATGCAGGTTTTCTT
>CAJTWX010000025.1 GCA_910580155.1 uncultured Alphaproteobacteria bacterium | reverse complement strand
TAGGGCATCGCCAAAGGCTGAAAGCACGTTTTATATCGGACAGGGGGCGTTCTATGCCCGACTATGAGCTTCTGGAGATGATATTAATGTATGCACTGCCGCGAAAAGACGTTAAACCGTTGGCAAAAAATCTTATTCGTCATTATACCAATTTGGCAAATGTGTTGGCAGCGCCGATAGCCGAATTGATGAATATTCCCGGAGTCGGAAGTAATACGGCAACGCTGTTTGCATTATGTCACGCCTGTTCAAATAAAATTTGCTGGGAAAATCTTGAAAACCGTGATGGCCCGATTTTAAGTGATAAAAAGAAAATTGCCGAATATTGCCGCACCCGTATCGGCTATGAAGGGCAGGAACAGACGTTGATAATGTATTTGGATACGCACGGCTGTTTTCTGCGTGACGAGGTCGAAAATTCCGGTACGTTGGATGCAGTTGTCATCAGCCCGCGTACAATTATCTCCAAAATGCTGACATATAATGCCAAAGGCGTTATTCTTGTTCATAATCACCCTTCGGGGGATACAACACCGTCTAAAGCCGATATTGCAATGACGAAAGAATTGATAAAAGCCCTGCAGACGATGGATATGTTTATAGATGACCACTTAATCATCAGCGCTCGCGGCTACTACAGTTTTCGCGAACATCTGGTTTCGCTTTGGCAACATTAAAATTATCCACATTTTTTTTACACAGCGCCTCATCAGGGGCGCTTTTCGTTATGTAATAAGGCGTTTAAAAAGTAATGCGGAAATAAATGTATAATAAAACATTTTTTTACTTGTAAGCAATTTTTTTTTGTGCTGACCTAATAACGATTTTTTAATATTATTTATATATTACTATAGCATATTAAATGGCGTTTTAGCTGTCCTCTGGCTAAAATATTGTTCTTATGTCGGACTGGTTTAACCACTGGTGTCAGGGCATAAAGAGGTGCGGGAAACTGCATACAAATTAGGAAATTAGAGCAGACAAAAGCGTGCAGGGAAGCTTTTGCGAAGCTCAAAACAGACTGGAAAAAACAAACCGTTTTCCGGTCTGCTTTTTTATATAAAGGGGTTAATTTAAAAAAGCTTGACAAACAACTTTTGTTCTGTCAAATTACTCCAAGAGAATTTATCATTATGTTTCACGTAAAAAAAGTACAATTATGGAATTAAAAGAAATTGTTGCATTTTATGCTGACAAAACGGAAAAAGGTAAAGAAATCGACTTGAAGAACTTGTCAAAAGACGAGCTCTTCCGCAGTCAGGTCATCAAGGCAGTCCTTGAACAAATCAAAGGAAAGCCTCAGGCTTGTGTCCTCATCCCCGCTTACCGTAGTAATAACACCCACTTAGGCAAACTCATTAACGAGCTGGCCTTAACACTTCAGGTGCGCACACTCGTAACCGGTGAGGTTGAAAATATCAAGCATTTGCACCACTCGAACATCAAAGAAGTTGTGCTCATCAAGCAATCTTTCCGTGTCGGACACGAGCTTGCCAAACAGATAGCCGCTATCAAAGCTTATGGTTGTAAGGTCAGCGTTTTGTGTCTTATCTCGCATTCCCGCGAACGCCTTGAGCAGTTTGCCAAAGAAAATGAAGTTGAAATCGCAGCGCTCGTCAGCACTGATGAATTCTAAAACAAGCTCAAAAAACAGACCGGCACTTGTACGCCGGTCTTTTTTGTTGGCTCTCCGTATTGACTTTTGAAGCAATGAAGATATACATAAAATAAACAGGTATTTAAATAGGAGTAGAAAATGACACCGGCAGAAATCTTAAAACACATTCGCAATATTCCCGATTTTCCCAAACAAGGCATAATGTTTAAAGATATAACAACAGCCCTGAAAGAGCCGGAAGTTTTTCAAAGCATCATTGATAATATGTATGAACAGATTAAAGGTCTGGACATAGATTATATAGCGGCAATAGAAAGCCGCGGTTATTTGTTCGGGGCGCCGTTGGCCTGCAAAATGGGAAAAGGTCTGGTTCTCATCCGTAAATCGGGCAAATTGCCTGCAGAAGTAGTGCGTCAGGAGTACAGTCTTGAATATGGTACTGATGCGTTGGAAATGCATAAAGATGCTGTTGAAAAAGGTAAAAAAGTTTTACTGGTGGATGATTTGCTTGCCACAGGCGGAACAGTAAGGGCAGCGGTCGGATTGGTGGAACAAGTGGGGGCAGAAGCCGTTGGAGCCTTATTTTTATTGGAATTGCAGCAGTTATCATCCGCGGCAAATCTGCCAATACCCGTATACAGTTTAATCCGATGTTGATAAAAGAGGTTGACATTATAAAAAATATCAGTTACTCTCCCGCTGTTTTTGTAATTTTATAAGGTTTATTTTTATATGACCGCAATGATGAGTATATATTTGTTTCGCTTGGCTTTCAAAAAAATGGGTCTGAAAGGCGCGTTGGTCATATTTACACTTCCTGTAGCCATAATAGCAGCATTAGTTGGTTTCTTGCTGTAAAGTTTTTTCATAATAAAATACTGGACATCTATATAAAAAAATGGTATTCTCTGTATACAACAGAATTAAATACATATATATATGAACAGAAAAATGCTAATCATAACTTTGGTTATGATGCTCTTTGCAGTTCAAGGTTACGCGCAAAGAGAACGGTCGGAAGGCCGCCGCGGACATCGCACCGAACAACGCTCCGGATATCGCCAGGGAGATAATAACCGTCCTTCCCGCCGTCCACAGTCAGTATCGCCGCGCCGTAGCAGCCCGCAACATTCCGGCTATAGCCGTCAAAGGGAAACGCCGTATCGCGACAGGAATTATGTCTCACCAGAACGATATCGCCGTCCGGCACCGCCTGTTTACCATAGCAGACCCGCACCGGTATATCGCCACCACAGTTATTACCATCATCGTCATCACTGCTATTTTAATGATTGGTATTGGTATAGCTGGGGCGGATACAGAAACCGTTTCATCTGTCATAAACGTTATTACAACCGCTTTTTTGACAGTATGCTCGGATATTATATCTGGGGAGCATTAAATGCGCCGACGCGTTTGGATATTGGCAATATGTCTTTTACACGCTATAACGGCGCGTTACAGATTCGAATCGGTAATCAATATACGAATCTTGATTTATATGTGAATCAAAATATCGTATATGAGGTCGGACACACCACTGTCAATGTCAATGCAGGCAATGGTTTTGCGGTGATAAGCTTCTATGATGAATATGGTAATCAGGCGTCATACAGCTTATAAAAATCGAAAAAAAGGGTGCGAAAGCTCCCTTTTTTTATTTTTATCCACAGCCGTAGGTTGTGTATAAAATAGCAGTTTTACATAATGGATTATAGCATTTTCACATTTTGTTTTAAATATTTATTTAGCGCATATAAGGTGTTAGAGTCAAAAAATATTAAACAAAAAGGAAAGATGTATGATAAATATTAAAATATACTGCAATAAAAAGCACGAAGCTTATGAGCGGGTATACGAAATAATTTACGAAACAATGTTTGAGAGCAATATTAGCTTTGAAATAAAACGTATATCAGAGCCAAAAGTCCTGCGAATGCAAAATATTGTAAGCGAACCGCACGTTGTTTTTAATAATCAGGTTGTATACACCAAAAACGTGTCTTCCAAAGAAGAATTAAAAACCATACTGCAAAAATTAAAATTGATAAAATAATTTTGAATTTAGATATTGTTAAAAGGAGATTTCCAATGAAAAAATTACTTGAATATTCCGAAAAATTAAAACACCTTCCCCGTACCGGTTGGATGAAAGAAGGCATAGAAACGCCGGAAACCGTAGCATCGCACAGTTGGCAGATGGCCTTAATGGCGCTAGCTTTGTCCAACAGAGTGGAAATAGGGTGTAATTTGGATAAAGTCATTAAGCTGTGCTTATGTCACGATTTAGCTGAAAGCATCATCGGCGATATTCCCCCACACGATGAAGCATACGCACAAAAAATAACTTTGGAAAAAAAAGCAATAGATAAAATTGCCGAAGAGGGAAATTTTCCAGAAGCAATATTGTTGTTTGAAGAATATGAAAAAAATCAAACCCCCGAAGCGCGTCTGGCACAAGATTTGGATAAAATAGATATGTATGTGCAGTCACTTGATTATGAAAAGAAATATCCGCAAAAAGATTTAAGCGAGTTTCGCCGTTCGGCTGTATCAAAAATCCAAACAGTGCTCGGCAAAGCCATAATCAACGATATAGAAAAATAAAAAAGCTCCCGATAAAGGGAGCAAAAGTCTAGCGGGATTTTTGCACCAGCTTTTCCAGAGAAATGACGTTTTGCCGGTTTTGAATGTGTTTTTGTTGCAGATTCTGCGGAGCATTGTCAAAAGCACTATATGAGCCCGTGCCAGAAATTCCCGTTCCATCGCGCTTGGCTTTAATGACCAAATCGTTAAGAACAGTTTTGTCAACATCTTCTCCTGCAAGCAAGCCGGCAATAAGTTTTCCGCCGTCAGAATTTGGGGAAACTTTGGCATACATCGTAAAGGCGTGAGCATACCATTCGCGGGTTGTTCCGTCTTTAAACTCAATTTTGCCATCTTCTGCAAGCTTGTCTATTTGTTGATATAACTGGTCGCGTTTTTCAGCTCCCAAATGGATTTCTAAAGCCGAATCAAACCGGTCTTTGTAAGCTTTGTTTAGGTTATCAAATACTTTTTGAAATTCGGTTATAACAGCATCTTGCTTTTCTGAAGCCGGAGCTTGCTCCTCTATTCTGTTTTTTTGTTCTTCAATCGGCGTAACAGCAACTGTTTGTTTGGGGGTAAACGTTGTTTCTTTATTATCATTCTTCGAGGTTTTATCTGATGAAAAATTATTAAATAAAGCTTTGCCGCCGATAAGGCTCATAGCTGCAACGCCAACAACAACAGCAGCTTTTCCTGCTGCTTTCCAAACCCGCTTAAGCCAGCTTTTTTTAGGTGTTTTGTTTTTCGGAGCAGTATCCTTTGCAGTATGCGGGGTATCAACAGGTTCTGGTTTTTCCTGATGCTTGGGGGCGAAATGAGTACAGACAAAATTTTTCTGCTGATTGCTGCCATATATACTGACCAATCGGACAAAACCGTCATCGGCAGGCATTTTGCCTTTAATCACTTTTTCGGCACGCAACATCACGAAACTGCGCAGTTGATCCTTCATACGCTTGGTTGAATAACCTTTTTCAATCTCAAGAGCTTCTGAAAGCAGAAGCATATCGTTTGATGAAAGTTGTGCCATAGCTTTTTTGTTTTGTAAAATCTTGAATTTTGTGGTAATAAAAGAGTTTTTCTTTTCTTCGTTTTTATGGCGGTTAATGGCAGAAACCGTATCAATTTTATCCTGTTCAAACATTAAAAATCCCCTCTCATCTTATTTTAATACCGATACCATACACTTATTTTTATATTTTGTCAATATTTTGTTTAATGAAAAATTAACTTGCTATTTAAGAAAAAAATCGCTAATTTCGTTTCGCTATGAGAAATAAAATTTTAATATATTGCGATTACGGTACAAATGATATCAGTAGTTTAAAACACAGTTTAGAAGAATATTTTGCGCCGCTAAAAGTCAGTTACGGAACAATAGATGCGAAAGGCATTGTCAATGAAGACTGCCTTAATAAAAATGTCTTGGCATTTTTTATGCCCGGAGGACGCGCCACGCCCTATATCGAAAAGTTAAAAGTTCAAGGCAATCAAAAAATTATTGAATATGTCCGCAATGGCGGTGTGTATTTTGGAATATGCGCTGGCGCATATTATGCCAGCCGCAAAGTTTTTTTTGAAACAGATATAAAAGAACTCAGTATTATACAAGAATGCGGACTGAACTTGATTGACGCCAACGCCATCGGAACATTGTACAAAGAGCTGAATATCAGTCCCTACACGATGGATTTTAATTCTATAGCCCCTGTTAAAGTGCGGTGGCTAAAAGATAACCAAAGCCATACGGCAAGCTATCACGGCGGGCCGTATTTTTCACCGATAGCGGGAAGCAGGCTACAAGTATTGGCCGAATACGAATTAAACGGCAAAAGCTTGCCGGCCGCGGTAATGCAGCCGCACGGGCAGGGGATAGCAATAGCTTCAGGGCTGCATATTGAAGACAGCGGCAAAAGCCTGCGCCGTATATTGTTTGATTTAAGAAAAGAAAAAGCCCGTGCAGAAACAGTAATCAATGTTCTGGAGGCTGAAGAACCCTCCCGCAGAGCTTTGTTTGAAAAGCTGATGCAAAAAATCTATATCAGTCGCTAAGCACAAAAAACGGAACTGAAATCAGTTCCGTTTTTTAGTTAAAGCTTAGCAATGGCTTTCATATCCTTGTTCGACAGATAAAAAACCGTTTGCATCTTCCTGCAGAATTTTGCGGACTGTTTGGTAAGCTGAAAGCTCGGCGCAGCAGATGTCAAGGTTCAGGTTTTGCCGGCTCAAAAGCGCAGTCACATATTCGGCAGAGCAGCTTCGCTGTTTATAAGCGTTAAAGACTTCGCCGATAATTAAGCCAAAAACAACATCCATATTGCCATCTTCAGAAGGAATACAGAGGTTGATGTCAATCGGCGACTTTAGGAGCATATAAAATATCTCCTTTTTACGCATCCGAAAAGCCAGTTGCAAAGCTGATGTAGCCTTTTTCAAACGCCCGCTGTCGTAATAAAAAACATTTAGCTTTTCAGCTGAAAGATGCTGCAGTAAAGTTTCAACAACGTCCGTCAAACTGTTGACAATTGCCAAAAATAATAGCGGCACTCCGTTGGGAAGCAGCGCTTCAGCATTAGCTTTAGCCTCTTTAATGAGGTAGATAGCAATGTCTGAATGTTTAAGGGCAACAGCCATTTGCAGAGCGCTCAGTCCGGCTTTTTCATAATCGCCTTTGGAAATGCACCGGCCAAACAGCGGCCAGAGAAGAGTTGTTCCTTGATTTGCAGCTAGGTCATCTAGACTGTTTTTGTTCAAAAAACACGAAGCATCCTTGTTGACAGCATCAACTTTAAAGCCATCAAACTGAACTAAAAGTTTGACTGTTTCTAAAGCATTTTCTAACACGGCTTTGTGTAAAGCTGTGTTGCTCTTGCGGTCTTTGCGCCGGACATTAATGTCTTTTCTGGCAAGGAGCGCCTTAATAATCACCGGATATTTAACTGCAGCTAATAGTGGCGGAACTTCCAACTGCCCGCAAGCATTGATATCAAGTTCCTTCTTGTCAATAAGCTTCAGAGCCAAGTCAACATTTCCGCGTTCAATAGCGCTCACAAGCGGTGTGAAATCTGCAGCAGGGTCAATGTAAATCTCTGCAACATCAACAATCTTTTCCGCAAGGGAAAAATTTCCGATTTTAATAGCAGCTGTCAACACGTCAAAGTCATATCCGTGCAGTCCGTCGCAGAGACGGAGCAAATCTGCCTTTTGATTTTGCGGGCTGCGGCTGACGGCATTCGGATATTCCAGTAACTCCTGCACAATATCATTCAGTCCTTGTTTGTGGGCTTCTTCAATTGCCGCATTGATAGTCATCAAATGCAGTCCGCCAAGGTGCAGCAACTGTTTGACAACGTCAAGATGATGGCCGTGTATCGCAAGCCATAAGGCAGAACGATTGCTGTGGTCAAGATAATTCAGGTCAATCCCTCCGGTGTTCAGCATAAAGTTGATAACATCCGAAATGCCACCTGCACAAGCAGCAAGAAAAAGCTCATTGCGTTGGTTTTGCTTTTGATTCATAAAAATAAATATTTAATAGTTTGACATAAGTTTATATTAATCTTTCCCAGTATATAGACAAAATTTAAAATTGCAAACAAAATCTTGTTGCCAAAACAAAAAAAGCTCTATATACTTCCCTCGTCAAAGAAAGTAAAAACTTTGAATTTTTATGTTTCTTTGGTGAAGGTTATAACACATTTTCACTATAAAGAGGACAAAATGAAAATACTCGTTGGGATGAGCGGAGGGGTCGATTCCTCCGTAGCCGCCTGTATCTTAAAAGATGCAGGATATGAGGTGATTGGCGCCACAATGTCAATCTGGGACAAAGAAAAACATTTTAATATTGCCGCGCAAAAAGATGCTTGTTTTTCGCCGCACGAAGAGCAGGATATTGAAACCGCCCGTGCAATTTGTCAAAAATTAGGTATTGAATATCACGTTATCGACTGCACCAAACAATATCAGAAAATGGTTCTGGATAATTTTAAGCAGGAATACCTTGCAGGGCGCACACCGAACCCCTGCGTGATGTGTAATGCAACGATTAAGTTTGAGGCACTGCCTCGTTCGGCAAAAGAGCAAGGCATAGAGTTTGATAAATTCGCGACCGGACACTACGCCCGCTTGTCTTATAACGCCCCCCTGAAGCGCTATCAGCTCCGACGCGCGGCAGATGCCAAAAAAGACCAGTCATATTTTATCTATCGTCTGCAGCAGGAGCAGCTGTCAAAAATCCTCCTGCCGCTCGGGGAATATACCAAAGACGAAGTGCGCAACATCGCCCGCAAGTACGGTTTGGATGTCAGTGATAAGCCGGATAGTCAGGATTTTTATACCGGCGATATTAACGATATCCTGCAAACAGCCCCTGAGGTCGGAAACTTTGTTGATAAAAATGGCAGGATTCTCGGTAAACATCAGGGAATATGGAATTTCACTATAGGTCAGCGTCGCGGCTTGGGGATTAGCGCTGACCGTCCGCTATATGTTATAGGGCTGAATAAGGATAAAAATGAAGTTGTGTTGGGCTATGCTGAAGAAGGGATGAAATCCGCACTGACCGCCAAAGATTTAACGTGGTTGTCTGTGCCGCCGTTTAAAGCCGAAAAAGAAATATTTGTCAAGCTGCGCTCGTCGCAAATGCCGATTCCCGCGGTTTATGCGCCAAAAGATGATAACACCGCAACTATCCGCTTTTTTGAAAAGCAAAAGGCGGTAGCAGCCGGACAGTCTGTCGTATTTTATGATGAAAATGACTTTGTCTTGGGCGGTGGAATTATCGAGGGAACGCAAAATGCCGCTGACTAAAGGCGAGATTGTCGCTCTGCTCAAAGATGAAGAACATCAGCAAACCTTGTTTGATAAAGCAGACTTCGTGCGCAAGCAATACGTCGGTGATGAAGTACACCTCCGCGGGCTGATAGAGTTTTCCAACATCTGCCGCAACAATTGCCTTTATTGCGGAATTCGCCGCGGCAATACAAATGCCTGCCGTTATCGGATGAGCGAAGAGGAAATTATCGCAACCGCCCGCCGTGCCGCTAATCTCGGTTTTAAAACCATCGTAATGCAGTCCGGTGAAGATATGTATTATGATACCGGCCGGATGTGCCGCATTATTGAGGCAATAAAAAAGTTTGATGTCGCCGTCACATTGAGCATCGGCGAGCGGACATACGCAGAATACCAAGCCTTTCGCACGGCCGGCGCAGACCGCTATCTGATGCGGATTGAAACGACCGATAAAGATTTATATCATAAGCTTGACCCTGATATGAGCTGGCAGCATCGCAACGAATGCTTGCTCGCAATTAAAGAACTCGGGTATGAATTAGGCTCGGGCATAATGGTCGGGCTGCCGGAGCAGAGCATAGAGAGTATTGCCGAAGATTTGTTATTTTTAAAAGAATTAGGCGTTGATATGGCCGGCATCGGACCGTTTATCCCTCACCCCGAAACACCGCTTGCCCAAGAACAGGGCGGCACACTGAACCTTGCCCTGCGCACAATGGCGGTTATGCGCCTGCTGCTGCCGGATATCAACATCCCCGCCACCACGGCAATGGAAAGCCTTGCGCCAGACGGGCGCATCCAAGCGCTCAAAGCGGGTGCAAATGTCGTTATGCCGAATGTGACCGACCGCGAATATTGCAAACTCTACGAGCTATATCCTAACAAAACCTGTCCGTCTGCCACACCCGCACACACTCAAACCGCAATCGCCCAAAAAATCCTTTCCATCGGTCGCACTATCGGTAGCGGGCAGGGAGGTCATCAATATTAAAAAAAGGCTCTCCTTTGTAAATAGCTTTGTTTATTGGAATTTTCTTTATAGGTTTTGAGACGTCTCGAAATTTTCTTGTCTTTCCGCCGCAATAAGGGCATTGGGTCTGTTCATTTAATAAAAATTCAAACTCAGCATATTCTTCGAACGAATACGCATACGGAACTTTCATTATCCGCCAAGACATTCGACCGCATTCTTTACAATATCGAACAACAATACCACTTGCTAAAAACATTCTTAAACCCTCAATAAAAAAACCACCATATACGAGAGGTGGTCGGAGAGTTCAAAAGCTTATTCTTGCGATTTCGCCGCGATAATCTTTAGGCCGGAGCCCTGGACATACATTAACGCCTCCCCAACCATTTCTGATTGGGGATATATCCATTATAACCCTCGCTTAACAGGTTACAATGTCACGACGTCATATCCTAACGCCGCGCAAGAAGGAGGCTTTTGAAGACCTCTTCGCCATCTCTGGCTCAGTTGTTCCAGATAAACCAAAACAACCTGCATATACTATATATGGGGTTCTTTTTAATTGCAACAAATATTTTGAAGATTATGAATTTTACGTTGGCATTTATGCCAAGATGCCGGGGCGTTCAAAATATCATCCTTGCGAGTTGACCCTTTGGCCTTCGAAGTCGGAGACTTCTTATAACACAAAGCACCCCGACTACGTTCCATAATCGGAGATACTTTTTCGTCATATTTTGGATATAACAAATCACGGTGAAGCAATCAGGCACCGCGCAAGAAAAATAAAAAGTTTTTGAAGACCCGCACTGTCTCCAGTGCTCAATCAGAGCGGCATATGCCCGAACTAATCTGATAAAACTATATAAAAGAGAAATCTTAAAATCAAGTAAAAAGTTAATCGTCATTGTGACACCGTCGCCGTAGCAATCTCTCCCCCTAGTCATTGCGAGGGCGTTAGCCCGTGGCAATCTCTTTCTGCCAAAATAATTCCGCCCCCGCCTATAAACCATCCGTTAATCATTTTCTGCTATACTCTTCCCATAACTCAACCTATGGAGAAACAAATGAAAAAACTGCTTGCCGCCGTTACTCTGGTGCTGACCCTTATCATCAATGTTACAGCAAAAGCTGCAGAAACCTTATCCTACATTCCTGAAAATCCCGAATATGCGCTCGTGATGATTCACGGTTACGGGCAGAGCGGCTCGCGGATGAAAGGAATGGAGCATCAGCTCAAAAAGGTACTGCCAAATACGGCGCTCTATTTCCCGACCGCTCCCGATAATGGGCCGTGGGGCGGTTATCAGTGGTTTAATATCCCGCTCGCCGCGACAGAAATGGCGGATAAAGCGATGTATGAAAAAATGATGAAAGATGCACTAAAAAATGTAAAACACCTGCATAATCTGGTTGATGATATCCACCAAACCGAGGGAATACCCTATGAAAATATCTCTGTTGCCGGATTCTCGCAGGGTGGACTGATGGCGCTTTTAACCGGTTTGACAAACCCGCACAGTCTGCATAAAGCCGTGTCATTCTCTGGCGTCCCGCTTCTGCAGACCAAAGATCTGACCGCCCGCAAAATCATTTCAGCTCCGCAGATCCTGATTATTCAGGGTGATAATGATACTGTTATTCCGGCAGACAGTTTCAAAATGACTATCGAAACGCTAAATGCGCTCAACATCCCTTCCGAACTGCAAATCATCCGCGGAATGGCACACCAAATCAGCGATGCCGCCCTCAAGCGCTTTGCAGATTTTATGGTTTATGAGGTCGAGTAACTCTCATATCGTCATACGCGTCATTGCGAGCGCCGCCGTAAGGCACAAGCGCGGCAATCTCCCATCTCTATCTTGCGTCATTGCGAGCGCCGCCGTAAGGCACAAGCGCGGCAATCTCCCATCTCTATCTTGAGTCATTGCGAGCGCCGCCGTAAGGCACAAGCGCGTGGCAATCCATAAACCGTGCGATAGCACACAATATAAAAACAAAGGCAGGTAAATAACCCGCCTTCATTTTTTTGCCTTTTCTGAGGATGAATTAGTTCAAAGCATCCTGCAAAGTTTTGCCGGCTTTGAATTTAGCCTGCTTTTTAGCCGGAACTTTAACTGTTTCGCCAGTACGCGGATTGCGTGCAGTTGTAGCAGCGCGTTTGCTAACAGCAAAAGTACCAAAACCGATTAAGCGGATTTCTTCGCCTTTTTTCAAAGCAGCTGTAACAGAAGCAACAAATGCATCAACAGCTTTAGCAGCATCAACTTTGGTCAAACCGGCTTCTTCAGCAACGGCAGCAACTAATTCGTTCTTATTCATCGAATATCTCCTTAATAAAGTTTTCTCAAGAATATCTTGATTAACCTAAGTTTAAGCGGTTAAAAATAAAGAAGTCAATTTTGAAACAAGGCTTTTCCCCAATAAAAACAAGAAAAAAATAACTTTTTTACATTTTTTTACGGCAAATGTCGGAATTTCCTGTAAACAAACAAAAAAACTGCGGGGTTAACCGCAGTTTTTAAGCACTTTCCTGTTTACCAGGAATAGTTTATTCCTGCTCGGAAAGAGGTGTTGGAATATCCGCTGCCAAACAAATGCTCGGTATTCACAAACATCATCCACTTTTGATACAGGCTCAGCCGTGCTCCCAGTTCCATCTTGCCGAGTGTCTTGTCTGTCGGCATCTTGGTTTTGGCAAAGTTGCTGATTTGTACTTTATTGTTAAAGTTCATATCACGGATAATCCCCGGCTGGATATAGAGTTTTAACAGTCTGTCATTAAAGTTATACTGTTTTTCAAGCCTTGCGGCAAGCTCCAGTTCCAAAACCGACAAATCGCCGTATTCCACGGTTTTCCCGGCATTGTCCTCAAAGTCATCATAATGAAGCAGACTGTAAGATAAAGCAGCAACCGGCGAAAGAGTCAGCCCCGGAGTGAAATAGAAATTATACCCCGTTGCAAATCTTGAACCGAATTGATAACCGTCTGTATCAGCCTTAACGCCGTCATGAGTGCGAAGGTCAACATTTAAATAGCTGCCATAGATGCTGCTCCAAGTCCAGAAATTATGCATCTGATAGCTGTAGTATAAACCGGCGGCATAGCTGTCAATATCAACATCCGTACTGCCGTTTGCAAAATAATCATCGCCGTTTCCTGTAAAGTCAAAATCGCCGTTACGGAATGATAGGAAGAATCCAAACCTATTATGCAGGTTTGAAACCAAATCTGCTCCGGCCTCAAGCCCGCGGATGTCTGCATTATAATCTGCTTTATCACGAACTTTGACATTGCTGTATATCGGTGATACCCACGCATTATAAACATTGTCGCATCTGTAGTTTTCATCAACGTAAACATCGCTGTATTTGTAATGGCGGATGCAGTTGCGTGTATATCCGCCGCGATAATATCTCTGTCTCAATGTATTTGCAGCTACTTTGTTCTGAACATTGCTGAGCAAATTACGGTTCACTTCAAATCCCGCAGACTGCAAGCCGATATATCCCATCATTTCAGCCGCAAGGGCAGGGTTTTCTTTTGCAGTGTTCAAATACCATTCCTGCGCGTCGGAATTATAAGACGTTTCCCAGTCGTACGGGCTGCCGTAAACGCGCCAAACATCAAAAGTCGCGTCATTTACTTTGCCGTCAACTTTTGCAAACAAAATGTCTTGTTCCGGTTTGGAGGCATCTTCGGCGTGCACCAGCAGTTTTGTGTGCCCGCTAGCATCGCCGTGGATATGCAGTTCGTCAGCTTTGCCCGCAGAAGGGTCAACATCAATGCTCAGCAAACCGCCGTTGCTCTTATAGTCGGCCACATTCAGCTCACCGGTTTTGCCGTTGTTCAAATCAAGTGTTCCGCCGTTTAAGGTAACGTTTGCGTTGTCAATCAGGTTTTCATCTGCAAGCTTAACCGTTGTGGTGTTTATCTGCAGCTCTCCTAAGTTTTCAAGCTTGCCGGCAAATTCAATCCCGCTGTTATCCGCAGCCGTTCCGTCAGCCGTGATTTTGTATCCGTCAACCCCGTTAATGCCGTCTTCAAAACGGATTTTACCGCTATTTGCCGTAAGGTTAATCTCTGCATCTTTGTCTGCAACATAAATTGCGTTGTTTTGAGAATCAGCAGTTGAAGTATTGCCCGCAAACAATACGTCTTTTCCGTTGGCCGTAATGTTGACATCTCCGGTCGTATAAATCGCACCGCCCTTATCGCCGGTGTTGTTTGTAAAGTCCGTATTGTTAATATTGACCGTGCCGCCCTCGTTGTTAATAACGCCGCCCAATGTTCCGTCAAAACCGCTGACGTTTTCCACATTATTAAAAGTAACTTCTTGTCCTGTGCCTAGCTCCATACCGGCATATCCGTCACCGTTAAGAGTGTTGTTGTTTCCTTCAATGGTAAGAGCAGAGCCTTCAAGCTTGCCCAAATCTCCGGAAACCGTGTCATTTTCAGCAACGCTGTAAGACTTTGTTTCCGTATTGTCTTTAATCGCGCCGTTAAGTCCTGTTAAAGTCTGCCCTTGGGAAGCAACATCCAAAATGCCGGAGCCGCCTTCCGAAAACGTATATTTATAGTCTTTGCTGAAGGCTGCAAAATTATCAAGGTTAACAAATTGAGGCGAGTTTCCGTTAGCAAAAACGGTAATGCTTTCCAGCCCGTCTTCCAAAATATTAACCGAACCCAGTGAAATTTCCGAACCGGCTGCCACAGAAGATGCTTCGATTTTATCCGCTTCGCCGGCTTTTAAATCCGCATCAATATTTAATTTGACATCAGCCGTAGAAGAGAACTCTCCGGTTTTGACTGTGCGTATTTCATCATCCTGCATATCAAGTGTACCGCTTTTTAATGTCAGCTTAACGTTTTCCAGATCAGCCTGTCCGTTTTCTGTTGCGCCCAATCCTAAAGTAACGTTTTCCGAAACAATCCCCGAAGCATTAGAAATTTTATTATTAAACGCCACGCGTCCGGTTTCGTCGCCGGTAACGGTAATGCTGTAATCTGTATCGCCGTCAATACCGTCATTAAAGATAATCTGTCCGCCGGTTGTTGCTTCTAGTGCCAAAACCGAGTCAACATTGCGTGCATCTTTTGCCATATATATAGCATTACTGGTAATCGTGCCGTCAAATTGCTTGACCGTATTTCCGGTAAATTCGGATGTGCCACCCTCGTTAGCTTTAATCGTCAGTGTTCCCGTTCCGTTATAAATGGCACCGCCTTCAGCTAAATCTGTCTTATGAGCCGTATTAACAGCCTGATTGTTTTTAAAAGAGGTATTGACAATCTCTTCAATTTTCCCCGGTTCACGCGTTGTGCCGTCCAAATAGATGGCGCCGCCTTTTCCTTTCGGGCCGATAGCGCTGTTGTTTTCAAATAAAGCATTGGAAAGTTTTGCAATAGAATCATTTGCATAAATAGCCCCGCCATAAACTTTATTAAATGTCAGTTTGCCGTCGCTTTGCGCCTTATTATCTTTAAATATGCCGCTGATATTGTCTATATTGGAAGCATTATAAATAACCCCGCCGGCTGCATCGGCAGAACCGCTTAACGCAATATTGTTTGTAAAAGTTCCGTTAATGCTGCCGACCTTTCCGGTATTGACATATAAAACGCTGCCGTATGACGAGTTATTTGAAGTATAGGCACGGTTATCTGTAAACACGGCGTCAATATTGTCAACCAGCGATGTAGCGGCTGACCCGCCAACCCACAATATTCCGCCGTGAATATAAGAGCCGCCGGAATAAGTGCGTTCAATATTATTATTTGTAAATTCGCCGCTTATATTACTGATATGCCCGCCCGAATTGGCAATAATACCACCGTTTGCACGAGCGTCATTATTTGATTTGGATTGGTTGTTAATGAACTTGCCGTTAATAGACATCTCTCCGGCGTTGTTAATATGAGCCGGCGATGCGGCATACGTTTCCCCGGGGTGGGTGGCTTGAAACGTATTATCCTGAATAATGACATTTTTAAGAGTCACGGTTCCGCCCGCATTATTATTAATTATGCCGGTGTTGCTGTTAACGCCGCCAAAGTTTTTTAACGTGGCATTCTGAATAGTCAGATTGTTCGTATTGGACGGAAGAGCAAATCCTAAATGCTGCTGTCCGTCAATGGCATAGTTATTTTCTGTTCCGTCAATAACCACTATTCCGGAAACATTTCCTCCGTTTTCATCCAAAACAATATCTTGTCCTAAGGTTAATGAGGCGGTATTTCCTGCGCCGTTGTTACGAATTGCTGAAAGCAATTCGCTTCCGGTATTGATGGTTTCGGCCTGTGCCGGTGCCACAGCTGCGTTACCGGCTAAAAACATCATTGCATACAAATTGTTAATTTTCATAAATGCTCTCTATATACGTTAGATTATAATTGTTTTTACAGTATAATATTTGCAATAAATTAAATATTTGGTTAATAATATTGAGAACAGGAAAGCAGTGTCAATATTTTTTTTACTAAAATACAACGCGGTTAAGCCCGAAAGGATATTTGGCCGCAAAAACAAAAAAAGCAGCATATTCAAAAAAAACTCTTGCAAAATAAATATTTTAAGCATATAAGACTCGCGAATTTGGCAATTCCGCCGATTCATAATTCACACGCAGGCCAGTGCGTCGGTCTTAGAGTTTAAGGCTTCACGCTCCGGTGCTTAAAGAAATTTAAGTTGTTTGGGTCTGCGGAGGTTTAACTGGAAAATAAGGAAAAATAAATATGGCACTTCCTACATTTACTTTGCGTCAGCTCGTTGAAGCAGGCGTACACTTCGGACACCACGCCCGTCGTTGGAATCCGCAAATGGCACCGTATATTTACGGCAAAAAAGACAATGTTCACATCATTGATTTGCAAAAGACTTACCCGATGCTTTATTCTGCATTGGCAGTAGCTCGCGATGTTGCTGCAAAAGGCGGCAAGGTTCTTTTCGTTGCTACCAAGCGTCAGGCTCAGGATATTGTTAAAGAAAGCGCAGAAAGATGCGGACAATACTATGTTAACTATCGTTGGTTGGGCGGTATGCTCACAAACTGGAAAACAGTTAACAAGTCTATCAACCGTCTTGTTAAATTAAACGAAATGGAAGAAAAGAACGCCTATGACGGATACACCAAAAAAGAAATGCAAAATATCAAAAAAGAACAGGGCAAATTGGCAATGTCTTTGGATGGTATTAAAAATATGGGCGGTCAGCCGGATTTATTGTTTGTAATCGACACCCCGAAAGAATCTTTGGCAATCAAAGAAGCTAAAAAACTGGGTATTCCGGTTATCGGCATCACCGATACAAACGCTAATCCGTATGATGTAGATTATCCGGTTCCGGGCAATGATGACGCTATCCGCGCCATTCAGTTGTACTGCGAACTGGTTTCTTCTGCTGTTCTTGATGGTATGTCGCAAGAAGTTGCAGCTCAAGGCGTAAAAGTTGAGGCTGAAACCTTCGAACAAAACGAAGAAAACGCTTAATTTAAATTAAACGCTATATGAAGGGGCGGCGGTTATGCTGCCGCCCTGTTGATTATCTTTTATAGACAAGGGGAATAAAATAATGGCTGAAATTACCGCAGCTTTGGTAAAAAGTTTAAGAGAAACATCCGGCGCCGGAATGTTGGATTGTAAAAAGGCTTTGGTTGAAACCAACGGCAATATGGAAGAAGCAATCGACTGGCTCCGTAAAAAAGGTTTGGCATCTGCCGCTAAAAAGGCAAGCCGTATCGCCGCTGAAGGTCTGGTTTCTGTATATGTAGACGGCAATGCCGGTGCTGTTGTCGAGGTTAACTCTGAAACAGACTTCGTTGCTAAAAATGACATCTTTCAGGAATATGTTGAAAATGCCGCTAAAGCAGCTCTGGCTGTTAAAGGCGATGTTGAAGGTCTGAAATCTTTTGTTTGTCCGGTAACCGGCAAAGATATGGGCACAATCTTAACAGATATGATTGCTAAAATCGGTGAAAATATGAATATCCGCCGCGCTGCTTACTTGAGTGCTGAAAATGGCGTTGTTTGTTCATACATTCACAATGCCGTTCGCCCGAATTTGGGTAAAATCGGCGTTTTGGTTGCAATAGAGGGTAATGCTGACAAAGCTAAAATGCAGGAACTCGGTAAGCATATCGCAATGCATATCGCAGCAACAAACCCGATTTCGATGACCATTGCCGAAGTTCCGGCTGAATCTGTTGAACGTGAAAAAGCAATTTTCTCCGAGCAGGCTCTGGCTTCCGGCAAACCGGCAAATATTGTTGAGAAAATGGTTGAAGGCCGTATCCGCAAATATTATGAAGAAGTTGTTCTCGAAGAACAGGCTTATATTATGGATTCGGATAAAAAAGTTAAAGCAGTTGTTGCAGACTTTGCCAAAGAAAACAATGCAGAAGTTAAGCTTTCTGGTTTTGTATGCTTCAAGTTAGGCGAAGGCTTGCAGAAAAAAGAAGATGACTTTGCTGCAGAAGTTGCCGCCCAGCTCGGCAAATCCGCTTAGTAATCTTCGGATAAAGCATTAAGAAACACCCCCAACCAAATGGTTGGGGGTGTTTTTGTTAATCAAAATCTGTCGGATGAAATACAGGTCTAAGCCGTATCTCAAACCATTTGTCATATAATTGCAGCATTCGGCATAGAGCAGGATAATCAATCCGTTTTAAACCATTTTCCATTCGTATAATGGTCTTAATTTTAACTTGTATCTGATGAGATAATTCGCTTTCAGTCAGCCCAAGTTTCTCACGCTCAAGCTTAAGCAACAGTCCTAACTCTTTTCGGAAACATAGCCGTAGCTTATGTCCGTTTTTTAAATAAGTTTCGTATGCTTGTTCCATAATGTAAACTCCAATAAATGTTAAAACAAAACTGGCACTGAAAAATTCAGCGCCAGGGAGTTCGAAAATCACCAAAATATGACTCTTATGGTCTTCAATATATAACCATAAGCTCCCTGACTTTAATCAAGGATAAATTATTTTGGAGAGCTTTCGACAGCCCTGCCGGTATCTCTCCCGACAAGGGAGAGTATAAAAGAGATGGGGTTAATGTCAAGTTAAATTTGTATGCCAGCTCTCCTAGTCATTGCGAGTGCAGCCGTAAGGCATAAGCACGTGGCAATCCACAAACCGGTGACATCGTCACGCAAATACGCCATACTCTCGTGAGATTGCCACTTCGCCCAGCTCCTCGCAATGACGTATAAAAAGCGCGCGTAACGGCACATTCTCTCCACGCGCCACAACCCAATCGTTGCATCTGCCGCTAACACCTTGACAACCACACAAAACTCCGCTACACTCACCCGAAAAGTCACAAAAGGAACAAAACAATGATATTCAACAAAGCTGCCATTCTGGGCATCGGGCTTATTGGCTCCTCTTTGGCGCGTAACCTAAAGCAAAATAACGATGTGCAAACGCTTGCAATATATGATAAAAACGCCGATAATCTAAACATTGCCCGCACCTTAAACCTTGCGGATGTCATAACCGATAACCTCCAAACCGCTGTTGCCGACGCAGATGTCGTCATTTTTGCAACGCCTGTCTGTGCGTTCGGCGAACTCGCCCAATCCATTAAGCCGCACCTCAAAAAAGGCACGATAATTACCGATGTCGGCTCGGTCAAACAATACAGCCTGCAAGAGATAGAAAAACATTTGAATAAATCCGCCGGCTTTGTTGTTGTCGGCGGGCACCCCGTTGCCGGAACGGAAAAATCCGGTCCGGAAAACGGTTTTGCCTCCTTGTTTAAAGGGCGTTGGAGCATCTTAACGCCGGATGAAAATTCAACCCCCGAAGCTGTAGAAAAAATCACCAAGATGTGGGAACACTGCGGTATG
>CAJTWX010000024.1:8973-19832 GCA_910580155.1 uncultured Alphaproteobacteria bacterium | reverse complement strand
TGATATCATCAAAGATGGTTATAACGCCATCAGGAAAGTTTCTTGGCAGTATAGCGCCGGATGGCAAGGTAAGCGGAATAAATAAGAATGTTGTCGGCAATGTACGGGCAAACGGTTTTATATATAATGCCGACGGCAATGCGATTGGGCATATTGTTGAAACCGGCTATGCATTTAATTATGAGGGCGGCTATCTGGGCATAGTAAGCTATAATGGTGATGTTTTAGATAAAGGCAAGGTTGTCGGAACGGCTGTTGTAGGCAACAGGGTTGTCGGCAAAGATGGAACTGTACTCGGGTTTACAATCAGGCAGGCTGCAACAGCCAATACGCCAGATGGTAAATATCTGGGGCGTTTAATTGGAAACGGCAATGTTGTCAAAGCGCAGGAAATAATCGGTAAAATAGGTGCGTCCGGAAACGTGATTGATAACAAAGGTCAGGTAATCGGCTATATCAATGCCACAGGTCCCGTATTTGATTATCTGGGTTCAGTACGTGGAAATGCAGCTGTTGGCGGTAAAGCAATATCCCTTGAGGGAGCAGAACTTGGATATGTGCAAAAACAAAGTGTAATAGATAAAAAAGGCAGGGAATTTGCGCGCGTCTTAAATGACAGGGTAATATACAGCAGCAACAATGAGTTTATGGGGCAGGCCGGAATAAATACCCCGATGACATATAATGGCAAAAATTATACAATAACGCCGTATGGGTATGTGTTTGATGAAAAGAAGGTAATAAGCGGTCTAAACTATAAACCCGCAGGAATAGTTGCTGAAAATGGCAATATCCTGACCTATGTGGCAAATGATGGCAAAACCGAAAATTCTTCTTTAAACGAAGTGTCCCAAATAACCGGTTCTGGAATTTTAATTGATAAAAATAATAAACTGCTGGGAAAAACCGCAATATCTGATTACGCCACAGATTTTTATGGAACAGCAATAGGATATACAAATCCGAGCAATTTGGTAATTAACAGCCAAAATCAGATAGATGCCAAAATTTTGCCCAATGGTCAGGTTGTCAGCATAACCGGAAATCCCAAACAACAAAAAGGGACAGCCGGAACGGCAGGACTGGGCGTCAGTATAAACGGAGATTATTTAGGTGCAGTCTTGCCAAACGGCCGGATACGAAAAGCCGGAGAAATTATTGGTAAGGTAAGTTCAGATGGCTATGTTCTTGATAATATGGGAGCACTTTACGGATTAGCTCAGCCTTTTGGCACGGCAATAACATCCGATTGTAAGTTTTTAGGGGTTGTTTCAGATAATGGCGATGTTAAAAACGGTACCGGTGCCCATATAGGAATGATTTTAGCAAATAAGCAGGTAATGAACGAAACGGAAGAAGTTATAGGTTATGTAGTTCAGCCGCAAGCGGTGCTTGGTGATAATGGGAATATTCTCGGTGTTGAAACACCGGTAGGAACTGTCTTAAATTATGATAATCATAATTTAGGCTGTCAGGATATTTGGGGCAATATTAAAAATTCCCAAAATGAAATAGTCGGTCAGCTTATTCCGCAGGCTCAGATTATGGATTATAGCGGTCAAATAATTGGAGAAACAAATTTTTCGGGTAATGTTATCAATGAAGCAGGACAAGAAATTGCGTATATCGGTTTGGATGGCAGTGTTTACGATAGCTCAAGGGAGAATATCGGCGTAGTATTCAAATATAAAGTTGCGTTTGATGATAATAATGCGTATCTGGGGCGTGTTAATTCCAGGGGCGATGTTTTATCCGATTCAGGAGATATTTTGGGACACGTAAACTATAATGGTTTTGTTCGTCTGCAAAATGGCAAAACCGGATATGCTCTGTATGATTTATATGCATATGACAATGATGGGAAAACTATAGGCTACATCGCCAAAAACGGAATGGTTTATAGTATTATGGGAGAAATACGAGGTGCAATATATCAAGGTTTTGTGTTAGATAAAAAACAAAACCTGATTGCCCGTGGTAATCGCGACTATTATATTCGAAACTCGGAAAAAAACATTATCGGTTATTTGAATTTAGATGGCAGTGTCATTAATTATAAAAATATACAGGTTGGCCAGTTGGGGGATAACGGAAAAATTATAGATTCGTCTAATACTGTCATAGCTGAAGCAGAGCCGCTTCAGTATTATCATCGTGCAGGGGATGTTTTAGAGCCGTCCGCCGAAGAGCAAAGTAAAGAAAAAGATATTCCGCCGGTTGACGCTAAAAATGAAAATCCGGATATTGAAATAAATGAACAGCCGGCTGATTTGGATGATAATCAGACAGAAACGGATATCGGTAAAAGCAGCGATACGATGGTTAAACACAAAATCATCGGTATAGCTGTAACCCCCGGGGGAAAATATATCGGTGATGTTAATAGTAATGATGATGTTATCGACAGCAGTGGAAAGATTGTCGGAAGTCGTGATAAAAATGGAAAAATAATTGATGGAAACGGCAAAGTAATCGGTGATTTTCAGGCTGAAAATAAGCCAAAAGATAAAACGGCAGACAGAAATTGGTGGAAAACGATAATGCAGGGCGTTGTTGTTCCTGCACACGGAACCGGTAATGAACCGGTTAATGTCGGACCGGCTGGCGGCGCCGGCCCCGGAGGGCGGTACGACCCGCGGCGTGCGGCAATTCTTGCCCAGCTGCAGAGCAGCAGAAGGCAGTCAATGTCTGGAAAATCTATATCTAATAATATTGACACTGCGGCCTATACAGGGTGGCAGGACAGCTGGAATGGCGTTGAACGTTCCATTTCGACGTTGCGTGTTGATATGAGCAATATGATAACGGCGGATAAACCGATTCCGGCAGTATTGGCACGTTCGTTGATATCATTAGGAAATGTTCCGATAACTGCTATTGTTGAACGGAATGTTTATGGAGAGATGGGCAGAAATGTTATTATTCCGGCCGGTAGCAGAATTATTGGCGGGTTGAATGATGGAACAGATTTGGATATTGAGAGTCGTTTTGATGGAACCAGCGGTGGCGTAAAACTCAAAATTTCTTGGCAGCGCATTATCCGTCCTGATGGTATAGCCTTTATTTTGGATTCGCGCAGCCAAACAGGCGATGCGCAAGGTCGCGGTGGCGGTGCTTTAGGCTATGTTGATGAGCAAATGGTTAAAAAATATACAATGCCTTTAGTGGGAACACTGGCGACTTCTGCCATAACTTATATGATGGCAGCAGACCAAGATGCTACAGGAGAAGTGGAAACTTCCAAGCAGCAGGCTGCATCAGATGCCCGCCAGCAATTTATGGAAAAGATGAACGATATTTTGGATGAAATTATAGAAAATAAATCGCAGATTGAGCCTGTAACATTTGTTCCGGCAGGAACAAGGATAATTATATATCCAATGACGGATTTATGGTTACGAAGCACCAAGGAAATAGAAAAAGGCGAAACCTCCATTGTTGATGCCAGACATAAAAATATCCTGATTGATGATAATGAAACCACATCTGTAGAAACAAATAACAATACAAATCAGCGAGTCCAGAATAATCAGGGAGCACAAAATCAACCGCAAAATTCGCCGCTGATAGGAGATGACAATCCCCAGCAAAATCAGCAGCAAAGAACTTCTGTTCCCGGAGCAATCCCTCCGCCTGCAGCAGACGGAACCGTAGCAGATTTTCCGGATGACGATGAAGAAATGACCGGAGATATAGAACTGTTCTAACCTAACGGAGATAAAGCAAAATATTGACGGCAGCTGATAATTGTGTTAAAATATAAGAAATTATTTAAGGGAGATATTAATGGGAAAGTTGGAAGATCAGGTTTTAAGTTCTATTTTAAGACCACTTGCCTATTGGTATGAGCAGGAAAATATCGAAGAGGTGGCAATAAACCACCCCGGAGATATATGGTTGCGGTTGCGCGGGAAAAGAGCCTTCCCTTGGGTAAATTATAAAGACCCGAAACTTACCCGCGAATATTTGACTAACTTGCTGCACATTATCGCTAATTTGAATGATCAGGAATTTGACCCCATAAACGGTTCTCCGGTTGTTTATGCACGCATTCCCGGAGGGCACCGTTTTACCGGAGTTGCCGGAAAAAATATTGAATATGACTTGGATGATGCTGCTGCCGGTGGAATTGCCATAACTATCCGTCTGCACGCAGACGATGTAGCGTTTGGTTTCGGCGATTATGGTTTGGAACAAGGAAAAGAATTAAAAGAAATTAATCCTTTAAAAAATATCAAAGACCCCGGAGATGCTTATGAGCGTTTACTTTTGGCATTGCGTCGCGGTGACCATATCTTAGTCAGCGGAGGTACTGGTACCGGTAAAACCACCCTGTTAAATAATCTTCTTAAATTGCTGGATATTCACAAACGTGTTATCACTGTTGAGGATACACGCGAGTTGAACGTGCCGCAGCCAAATCACGTACACATCGTTTTATCCCGTACCGAACAGACAAACAGTATGGATTACTCAAAAGTAATTGACTTAATCGTACGTTTTACGCCGGATGCAATTATCGGCGGTGAGATATCCACCAGTAATGCTGCCGCAATTTGGGAATTGATGGGTTCCGGACACGATAACTGTTTGGCGACAATTCACGCCGAAAGTTCTACAGCCGCTTATGAAGCATTTGTAAAGCGTATAATGCGTACTCAGCCGCATATAGATGTTGAAAAAACCATTGAAGAAATGCGCAAAAAATTGCATGTTGTCCAGATTGTTCGCGATGGAAATATCCGTGGCATAACAGAAATAACCTAAATTAAATCAGCAACCTCGGCTTTAAGTTCATCCAAATACAGATTTTTTTCCGAACTCGTTTTTAATATGCAAACGTGTGCAGCTGTGTGTTTTGCCACAATATTCTGCGTATCGCTAAGCACTTTCTCAAGCTCTTTGGCACTGATTTTATCGATTTTGGTTAAGACAATCTGATAAGTGACGGCCGCTTTATCAAGCATATCCATAATTTCTTCGTCAATCTTTTTAATACCATGTCGGGAGTCAATCAAAAGAAAATCACGCCGCAAATTTGCCCTGCCCACAAGATATGTATTGATAAGCTTTTGCCAGTTCTGAACGATATCTTTCGGAGCTTTAGCAAACCCATACCCCGGCAAGTCAACAACATACAGCCTGTTATCAAGGTTAAAATAATTCAATTGTTGTGTTCGGCCGGGGGTTGATGACGTCTTGGCAAGCTTACGCTGTCCGAAAAGAGCGTTGATTAAACTGGATTTACCCACATTAGAACGTCCGGCAAATGCAATTTCTTCAAGATTATCCGCGGGCAGTTGCTTAAGATTTGCAACGCTCAAAACAAAATCGCATTTCTTGTTAAATAGCTCCTTACCTTTTTTAAGGCGCAATTGCTGCATTTCGTCTTGGTTTTCTTCCATTACTCAACTCCGTTTTTTTTCATAATAGTTTTCTGCTGAATAATGGAAAGAACATTGCTCAACGTCCAATAGATAACCAAACCGGCAGCAAAATGCCCAAGCATAAAAGTAAAGAATACCGGCATTAAGGCAAACATACGCGCTTGCTCTTTGCTTGCAGGAGCTGGATTAAGTTTTTGTTGCATCCACATTGTAAAGCCCATAAAAATCGGCCATAAACCAATATCAATAAACGCAGGAACAGCAATATGCGTCATCTGGGAAATTGTCATCGGATCCGGCGCCGATAAATCCTTAATCCACCCGATAAACGGTGCGTGCCTGATTTCCAACGAAAAATTCAAAACTTTATACAAAGAGAAAAAGATAGGAATCTGAATAAGAAGCGGCAAGCATCCTGAGGCCGGATTGATTTTCTCGCGCTTGTAAAGCTCCATAGTAGCCTGCTGAATCAACATTTGATTATCGCCATATTTTTTTCTGATATCGTTTATTTTCGGTTGCAGCGCACGCATCTTCGCCATACTGGTATAAGATTTGTTTGCAATCGGAAACATACACAGCCTTAATAAAGCTGCAAATAACAGAATAGCCCATCCCATATTGCCAAGAAAGCCATATAAAATATCTAAAATATAAAAGAATGGTTTCGTTAAAAAGTAATACCAGCCAAAATCGACCGCCAAATCAAATTTGGGAAAACCATTTTCTTTTTTATATTTATCAAGTAGTTTTATCTCCTTAGCACCTGAAAAGAGCCTATAAGTGTATTGTCCGGCCTTATGATTCGGAATAACTATTCTTGAGCCGAGGTAATCTACCTGATAATTGGTGTCATCATTGTTTTTAATAGTAGCCGTAGCTTTATCTTTATTGCCTAAAATAAATGCAGAAAACCAGTATCTGTCTGAAAAGCCAAGCCATCCGCCTTTGGTTTCAAAAGTTTTGCTGTCATTCTTTTTAAGAGAACTATATTTAAATTCTTTCAATGTGCCGTCAATAATACCGCTGACGCCTTCGTGAACAACCGAGCGTGTTGTTTCAAGCCCCTGAATGTTTCTGCTGATAAGCGCATAAGGAAATACCTCAATTTCTTGTCCGCTGTTGTTTTCAACAGTATCTTCGATTGTAAAAAGATAATCAGGGTCAATAGATATTTTCCGGATGATTTTAATACCTTCATTATTTTGCCAGATAAGAGTAACCGGCGTTTGTGGTGTAAGTTCACCACCGGCACTTTCCCAAACGGAATTAGCCGAAGGCAAAGAAATATTTTTATCTAAAGAAAGCCAGCCAAGCTCAGCAAAATATTGATTTTGTGTATGAAGCGGTTTTAATAGTTCAACTTTGGGGCTGTTTTCTTCCAGAGAAACATTATATTTGGAGAGAGAAAGATTGTCAAATCTTGAGCCTTTCAGGCGGATAGAACCATTAACGGAATTATTGTGTACGGCGATTCGCTTGTCTTCAGCCAATGCTTCATCCGTATTTTTAGGTGTTATCGGAGCCTCTATTTCTTTAATACTTTCAACGACTGCTTGTTCGGCTTGTGCTACCTGCGGCTGGATAGTGCTTTTCTTGTTAATTCCGAAAAAGTAATTTACGGAATAAATTGCGATAAAAGACAGAACAATCGCCAGAGATAAAGATTTTAATTCATCTTTCATACCTTAAAATTCTCCTAAAAACTGTAAAGTTGTTATTTTTTATTTTTTGTAATATAAAAAAGCATCATTGTAAAGCGTTATAACGGTTTAATCCGTATCTTTATCAGAACGGGGGACTGGGTCATACCCGCAGCTGCCCCACGGATGACAGCGCAATATTCTTTTAGTTCCGAGATAAATTCCTTTCCAAACGCCGTGTATTGTAATGGCTTGTATCATATATTCAGAACAGGTTGGTGTATATCTGCAGGCTGTGGGCAGCAACGGGGAAATTGTTTTTTTATAAAATTTGATAAAAAGAATAATCAGCCGGCCAAGCGCAAATGTGAAAAATTTACATATCTTTTTCATCAGCAGGTTTAGCCTCATCTACGGATGTGGGTAAGAAATTCTTGTTGATTTTTTTGATGGCATAAATTGTATCGCGCTGCAATTCCTGAAAATCGCATTCAGCTGTAGATACCCGTGCAATGAAAACGTAATCAATATGTGCTAATGCATATTTGCGTAAAACAGCAGCAACAACAGCCCGTAATCTGCGTTTGCTCTTATTGCGGATAACAGCATTGCCGATTTTTTTTGTAGCCGTATAGCCAACCATAATATTATCGGTTTCAGATAAACTGGGAGTCGCCTGCAGTACCATATTGTGAGTTGCAATATAAGCACCTTTGGCGACTCTTAAAAAATCTTTTCTTTTTTTGAAAGTAAGTATTTTTGTCATAGCTTAAAAGCTTAAGCTGAAAGTCTTTTACGACCTCTTGCACGACGTGCAGCTAACACTTTACGTCCGCCTGCTGTTGCCATACGGGTACGGAAACCGTGACGGCGTGCTCTGACGAGCTTACTCGGTTGATATGTACGTTTCATAATGAATCTCCGGTTAATTAGTTATTTATTTAAAGGCTTGTTTTATAAACAGCCTCTCGGTTTACGCCCCCTTTATAAAATCAATCTTATAAGAAGTCAATATTTTTTTAAGCATAAATAATTGCTTGAATTGGTTAAAATGACACAATATAAGCAATTATGAAAAATATTACTGAATGTAATGAGTAAAATATCTTGAAAAATAAAATTTTTGTGTTATACATAAACTATATTTTTGGAGGTTTACGTTCTTGTAATGATAATAGACAGCAAAAATGAAACGCAGAAAAGTATTTTGACGAATAAGTGCTTTTACCAAACAACAGCACAGATTATGCACGAGTTTGAGCGTAAAGGATATACTAATTCGGCAGATGAAACAGCAAAGGTAATTGCTGCCTACCACGAACTTGTCCAAAAGAAAGCTAAAAATAACTTCAGTAAAGACTATAACGAAGCATTTAAGAAAATAGATGACGCCATAAAAGGGCTTGCCAATAAAGTCTTCTACGGCTATGAAAAACAAAGTTTGGACTATGCATATAAATCATTTGCAAAGTTTGACTATATCAATGCAATTATAGGTCGCCAGAGGGTGAAGAAAAATCTTAAATAGATTCTTTTTCGTTTTCCTCGTTTCCCTGTTAATTTCTTATAAACTTGGTTTGCCAAGAAAAGAATTGCGTCTTAAATTACATATATAAAATAATATTTATTGAAAAGGAAAACGATATGGCTGAAATTTCTGTTATCGGCAGCGGACGTTGGGGAACTTTTTTGGCGTGGTATGCCGCAAATCATTGTAAGATGGAACGGGTGAAAATTTACAGCCGTCCGGATTCTCCTGATTTTATTGAGTTGAAAGAAACGCGCAAAAACCAATATCTCTCCTTAAGCGACAATATGTATTTGTATGAGAAAATTGTCGATGTTCTAGATAATGATTTGATTATTATTTCAATTGGCAGTCAACATTTACGCTCTTTGGCAAAAGAGTTAAACGGTTATAATATTGCCGGAAAAACATTTTTATTGGCTATGAAAGGGCTTGAAGAGCCGGAGGCCAAAATCTTAAGTGCGGTTATGCGTGAGGAAATTAACCAGCCGATTCACATTGCAACTTTGGGAGGCCCTGGTCACGTTCAGGATTATATTAAGGGGGTTCCTTCTTGCGCTGTAATTGACAGTGATGAAGAAGAAATCAAAGAAAACGTTGTACGCGCGTTGCAAAGCGATTTAATCCGATTCTACTATGGTGCAGATTTTATCGGTAATCAAATTGGTGCTGCTCTTAAAAATGTAATCGGTATCGCCGCCGGCATTTTGGACGGTTTAGAGTGGTACGGCTTAAAAGGAGCCTTGATGGCAAGGGCTCCGATAGAAGTTGGCCGATTTATCAAACATTTTGGCGGTAATCCGATGACGGCCTATGGCTTATCTCATCTGGGAGATTACGAAGCAACGTTGTTCTCGAAACATAGTCATAACCGTATGTTTGGTGAGCTGTTTGCGAAAGGTGAAGACTTTGGTAAGCTGGCAGAAGGCTATTATACCTTAAAAGCCGTGAAAAATATTGCCGATAAAGAAAATATCAATATGCCGATTTGTCAGGCTTTATACAAAGCTGTTTATGAAGGTGCAGATGTCAAACAAACGATTCGCTCAATGTTTGACCGTGATTTGAAACACGAGTTTGAACAATTTTGACATTCAGATAAAAGAAGCCTCCCTGATTTTCAGGGAGGTTTTTACATATAACAAAGTACAATATTGACTGGCATCTTCAGAGTTAAAAAGCGATCGGAGTAATTGTGTTGTCTTTAACCTCGAAAAACTGTGTGTCGTTTTTAATTCCTGTAAAGTCAAACATTGTTGTAGAGGTAAGCCAGCTCTGAACATTCAGGTTTCTTATTTTCGCAAAAAAGGCGTCCCTCTTAACTTCGTCCAAATGCGCGGTAATTTCATCAAGCAAGAGAATCGGGTAAATGTTTTTAGAGGCAATCAGGCTTTTGGCTTGTGCCAAAATAATATTAAGCAATAATGATTTTTGTTCTCCGGTAGAACAGAGATTCGCTGGAACATTTTTCTTTTTGTAAACAGCTTTTAAATCTGTTTTGTTGATGCCTGCTCCGGCATCATTATATAAAATACTGCGCCGCTGGTTAAAAAGCGATTCGCGGTAAAAATCTTCCACATAGACAGCCGGCTTTTCGGCAACCATCTTTTCAATTGTGCCATCCAACTCTAACAGGGCATCGGGAAAGGTATCATCCGGATTCGTTTCAATAAACGTGTTTAAGCGGATAACCTGCTCGCGCCGCGCCGCGGCGATTGCAACGCCAATTCCGGCAATTTGTTCTTCCAATGTATCTAGCCAGATATTATTAAGCGTTCCGCTTTTTAGAATCTGCAACCATTGTCTGTAAAGGTTATCGAAAGTAGATAAACGCTTAGCGTGTTCCACATCAAACGCATAAACGATTCGGTCAAGAAAAGAACGACGATTCTGTGAGCCGCCTTGAAAAATTCTGTCCATTTGCGGCGTGACCCAGATGATAGAAAGAAAATTTCCTAAATCATTTTGCGAACTTAATTTCTGATTGTTGACGTGAACGATTCGCCGCTCAACTTCTTTGGTTTCATTGTATGCAATTTCTTTGAGCGAGCTTTCAACTGCCGTACCAATGGTGAATTCTTCACCAAAGCTGTCCAGCTGGGCAGAAACAGCCCAGCCGTTATTGTTGATGAATACTGGAGCATCTTGTGTATTTGCTAAGAAATCGAATGTTTTAATCTCTGAAAGTTTGGCGCTGCGTAAACCGCGTCCTTGCGATAAAAAGGATACGGCTTCTAATACATTTGTTTTGCCGCTGCCATTTTCGCCCACCATAAATGTCACCGGCCGCCGAAATTGCAG
>CAJTWX010000024.1:0-8963 GCA_910580155.1 uncultured Alphaproteobacteria bacterium | reverse complement strand
CCGCTGCCATTTTCGCCGCTTAAAACAATAAAAGGCTTATCCAGATTTAATCTTAAATAACGATAATTCCGAAAATTAACTAAGGTCAGGCGCCTGATGGCAGACCTAACCCTAGCATTATCGGAGTTGAAATAAAAGTTCGCCGCAGTGTTCACTTAGATTCTCATTGGCATTAAAACATAAATGGCACTATTGTCAGATGTGTCGTTAATTACCGTTGCAGTTGCATTGCTGGATAAACTGAAACGAACATCTTCCCCTTTAATTTGCGCTAAAATATCCAAAAGATAACGGAAGTTATAACCGGTATCAATCGGCTCTTTCTCATAGCGTGCTTCCAATTCCTCGGTAGCATTGCCAAGTTCTGCATTAGACGCAGCAATTGTAACGTGATTCGTATCTGTAATCAAACGGATGCCGCGGCTCCGTTCAGTCACAACCGAAACACGGTCAACAGCAGAAGCCAGTTCTTTGACATTAACTTCCAAAATTTTGTCATTATCCGTCGGAATAACACGTTCATAGTCCGGAAAGGTACCGTCAATCAATTTTGAAGTTAAAGTTATATCTTCAAAAGAAAGGCGAACCTTGTTTTCGGATAAAGCCATCTTAACATTGTCAATTGATGCATCATCCAGTAATTTTCTGATTTCTAAAACAGATTTTCTCGGAATAATAACGCCTTCAAGCTTTTCGGCTCCCTCTGGTAGAGGCGATTCTGCGCAAGCCAGACGGTGACCGTCTGTAGCAACAACACGCAAAACTTTCGTATCCCCCTCTGTCTTAGCGTGTACATATAAGCCATTTAAATAATAACGGGCTTCTTCAACCGATGCGGAGAATTGCGTACGATCAATCAAAGTCTTGAGTTCGTCTTTGCTGATTTCAAAATTAATCGGCAAATCATCACCTGAAATAATCGGAAAATCTTCAACGCCGATAGTTGAAAGTGAAAATTTAGAGCGGGCAGAAGCAATGCTCAGAGCCCCTTTTTCATCCGGATATGTCAGTTCAACGTCAGAACCGTCAGAAAGCTTTCTGACAATATCATAAAGCATATGAGCCGGAGCCGTTGTGGCGCCTTCTTCTGCGATTTTAGCTTCAACAATTTCTGTAATTTCAATATCCATATCGGTCGCTTTAAAGTTAATGGCCGAGCCTTTTGCCTCAATACGGACATTAGATAAAACCGGAATTGTATTTCTTTTCTCAACAATACTCTGAATATGGCTGAGAGTCTTCAAAAAGTGTGCGCGTTCAATGGTAAATTTCATTGTTTTTATCCCATAAATAAAGACTTGTTTCTATTTTCCTGCATTCTATCACAATTCAATAAAAGCAGAAGTCAAAAAACAAGTCTTCAACAGTTTTTTTTATATTAGTCAGTTTTCGAGAGTTCTTCTCAAAATCTCAATATCTTCAGCCAGATTCTGGTCTTCGATAATCAACTCTTCTACTTTGCGAACCGCGTGCATAACGGTTGTGTGGTCACGGTCAAACTTGCGGCCGATTTCCGGCAAAGAGCGCGAAGTCAGCTGTTTGGCAAGATACATTGCAACTTGACGCGGTCTTGCAACAGTTCTTGCACGGCGGGACGACTGTAGTTCTTTAACCGAAATATTGAAGTGTTCGGCAACTTTTTTCTGAATCTCGTCAATTGTTGTCTTGCGGTCAATAGAACGAAGCATATCTTTCAATACATCCTGCGTCATATCCAAAGTAATTTCTTTGCCCGAAAGTAACTGGGAATGAGCGGCTACCCGTTTCAAGGAACCTTCCAGCTCGCGAACATTAGATGTAATTTTTTGTGCTAAAAATTCAGCAACCTTCTGAGGTAATTCAATTCCCATTAATTCTGCTTTTTTCTGCAAAATACCCATTCTTAACTCAAAATTTGTAGGCATAATGTCAACAACCAATCCGCCAACCAAACGGGATTTCAGGCGTTCTTCAATGCCGTCCAAATCGGTCGGGGATTTATCGGCTGAAATAATAACTTGTTTGCCTTCTTCAACTAAGGAACTGAATGTGTGGAAAAACTCTTCTTGGGTTGTTCCTTTGTTGCCCATAAACTGGAAGTCATCAACCATCAATACGTCTACAGAGCGAAACTGTTCTTTGAAAGCGGCTGTGTCTTTGTAGCGTAATGCTTTAACAAATTTATAAACAAATTGTTCGGCTGTCAGATAAATAACATTGCGGGTTGGGTCATTTTTCTTAATGTGCCAGATAATCGAGTGCATTAAGTGTGTTTTTCCTAAACCAACGCTTGAATAAAGGAATAACGGGTTAAACGGTACATTTTTTGCTTCGGCAACTTTTTTTGCAGCCGCGCAGGCAAATTCATTTGTTTTGCCGACAACAAAGTTTTCAAAAGTATAATTCGGATTAAGCGGTGTTGCCAGATTATTATTTTTTGCGGAGTCATTGGCAAGGTTAGAGCCGGCAACTAATCCGAAAGAGCTGCTGTTAATGTTGCAACCATAAATATTTTGCGGCGTCGGTGTTGAAGAAATTTTCTTTAATAGTGAAGTGTCAACACTGCGACGGTCGGCAAAACCGGTCTGAACAATAAAGTTAATTTTCTTAATACAGGGATTCTGTTGTTCCCAAATTTTATTAATTCTGTCTGAATAATGAGTTACTACCCAGTTTTTCATAAAAGCAGTCGGTGCGCAGATGTTCATTATACCGTTATTAAAATCTCCGACAGTCAGTGGTTTAAGCCAACTGTCAAATGCAGTCTCACCAAATTCCATTTTTAATTGACTGCAAACCTGACTCCATTGCGTTTCAATAGAACGTCCATCGCTTGCAAATGCTTCTTCTGCCATATCTGTCTCCCACGTTAGATATTTACAAATTTATATATTATGTACATTTTCCGAAAATGGCCTGTAATGTTATTTGTTTAAAACATCTTGTCAAACATTCAGCGGCTTTCCGGTTAATATACTCGCAACCTAAAATAATATTGCGCCTCTAAAGCAATAATGCTGTAGCTCTAAGGCTTTTGTTTTTCAAAATAATGATTGTGAAATTTTAAATTCCTTAAACAAAACCTTATGCGTTTCTTTATACTTAAAAACGCGTTTAGTTACGTTTGTGTCGAATGTTTTAAGAAAACTTCAATCAATCCTATTTCATAACATAGCGAAACCTTACCGCTCTAAAAACAAAATTACAAATATTTTTTTTAACGATTTTTAAATAAAACCACTTGACACGGGTTTTAAAGCGATTCGAAATAAGTGCTTGAAAAACAAACAAAAAAACGCAAGCATTGCTATGTGGCAATGATGCTTGCGTTCTAAAAAACTATAAACGAAAAACTATAAAGCTTTTACTTTTTGGCTCAAACGGGAAATTGTGCGGGCAGCTTTATTTTTGTGGAATACACCTTTCTGAGCAGCTCTCATCATTTCACTTTCTGCAACTTTCAAAGCTGTTGCAGCGTTTTCTTTGTCACCAGCCAAAACAGCAGCAATAACTTTTTTTACAAAAGTTCTTACTCTGCTTCTGCGTGCACCGTTGATAACGCTTCTTTTGTTGTTTCTGTTTATTCTTGTTTTTGCCGACTTATGATTGGCCATAATTCATTATCCTGTCTTAAAATTTAAGTTAAACACAAATAAAATTCTGAAACACTTATACTCTAAAATCTGTGATAGTCAACAAGTTTTTTAAAAAATAATTAAAATTAAACTCTGTTTTTCAAAATGATGCGGATTCTTAAAGGGGATATCGAAATTTTATTTATCTCCAACACATCATTTTCGCGATAAAAACGGAGTTCGGAATCTGTGCTTTTAAGCTCTCGCCAGCCTAATTGTGCCAATGATTCCTGATAGAATTTTTTAACGGCGGCAAAATCTTTTTTGCTGTTGGCGACAAGTTGTGCTTCAATATATCGTGTTTCTTCATTGCCAAACGAAAAATTGTCATTTTCAATCTGCTGAAACCCTTTTATAAGGGGAATGTCTTCAAAACCTGTAATAAAACTCTTGGATTCTGCCGTTGTTGTAGTGGCAGCTAAAATGCAAAGTCCAAATATAAATGAACAGAGTCGCTTCATTTCCATCTCCTTATTTTTGCCGTTGTTCACAATAAAATGTTGAGCGTCCGCACTGAATGATTCGCTTAATGCCGCCTGACTTTTGAATATCGCAGGTGCAATCAGGGCACCTTTGTCCGGTTTTATTATAAACGCAGTGCTGATTTTGAAAATATCCCATACTGCCGTCCGGCTGGCGATAATCACGCAGAGTCGAACCACCCGCGGCAATAGCCTTGTTCAGTGTCTTTCTTATAGCGGCAATCAGCCTGTCGGCTTCATCATCAGAAATATCACAACACGGGCGCAAAGGTGAAATCTCTGCCTCATATAAGGATTCGGAAGCATAAATATTACCAATTCCGTTAATAATACTCTGGTCAAGCAACGCTGTTTTTATTGGAATTTTTTTATGTTTTATCTGTTTAAGGAAGTATTGAGGAGTTAACAAATCGTCAAATGGCTCGATTCCTGTTCGGCCAAATAAATGATGTGTGTTAAGATTATCGGATTCGCAATAAGCCATAAGCCCGAAACGCCGCGCGTCATTATAAATAATCACGCCTTTGGATGTTTGAAAAATAATGTGGTCGTGCTTGTCTAAAACATCCGGCAATGCATCGCAGATTTTGACACGACCGCTCATACCCAAATGCCAGATAAGGCTCAAACCATTATTAAGTTCAATTATAATATATTTTGCTTTTCTGTATATTTGGCAGATCGTCGTATTTTCGATTCTTCTTTCAAAGTCGGCTGGTATAATTTCCCTGAATTGCCGTTTCCTTACCGTGACAGACTGAATAACAGCGCCTTTAATTGTTTTTTTCAGGGCTTCTTTAATGGTTTCGACTTCAGGTAATTCGGGCATTGCAACTTCCTTTTTTGAATTTATCTTTAACATAAACACAAAAAATAGAAGCCGCGATGATAAACTGGCGTTTATACACTGCCATTTTAAAGTTTTATATTTGACTACTGCCTAAATTTATAGTAAACTAATCCGGATTTTAACTAAAAAAGGTAAAAAAGGTGATAAGAACCAAAACGCCGAAACGAACCCGAAAATATTTTGCGCCGCAAAATGAAGGCGTGCGCCGCAAGTGTGACCATCCGGGGTGTGATAAAGAAGGGGAGTTTAAAGCGCCGAAAGACCGCACACTCAAAAGCTACTATTGGTTTTGCCTTGAACACGTCCAGCAGTATAATGCCAAGTGGAATTACTATACGGATGAAGATGAAACATCCGAGCACGAGCAGGAAACGTTTCGTAAAAAAACGCGGTTTAGTGGCTTTCATTCAAAAATAAAATATAAATTCGGCTGCGATTTAAACGAAGAACTCGAATTTTTGCACGGTTTCTCCGGATACGACAAAGTGACGGATAATTTATATTTTTCCAAAGAAGACCGGACAGAAATGGAAAAGCTCAATATTAAATGCGAAGAGTTCAGTATAGATAAGCTCAAAAAACAATATAAAAAGCTCGCCAAAACCTGTCATCCGGATTTACACCCCGAAGATAAAGAAGCAGAAGAAAAGTTTAAGCGTTTGACTGCCGCATATAAAAAACTTCTTGAAAAACTATCTTAAAGCGAAAGTTCATAAAGTTTCTGTACATATTTCTTTATAGTGTCAAGCCGTGTTTTGTAACCGGTTAAATCCCGCTCAATAAATAGCTTTTGGTCGGGGCGGATTTTAATGGCTCCTAATTGCTGGTTGATAAAATTCATCAGATTCGGAACGTTTTTAAAAGTATTGTTGTGGAACGAAAGGAGGATTCCTTTTGCCCCCGCATCAATGCGCTCAATGTTGGCAAGAGCACAGATTTGTTTAATTTCGACCGTTTTAAGCAGATTCTCTACTTCATCGGGGATAGTACCAAAACGGTCAATCAACTCTTCGCGCATATCGTTGATTTCTTCAGTGGTTTTAAGGTTGCCGATTCGTTTGTATAAGCCTAAGCGAACACCTAAATCCGCAACATATTTTTCTGGAATAATAATCGGAACGCCGGTTGTAATCTGTACACTCCAATCACTCGTTTTAGTGCTGAGTGTTGCATTGCTGCCTTCTTTTTCTCCGGCTTTCAAACGATTGATTTCTTCTTCAAGCAGGTGGTGATAAAGCGCGATACCAACGTCTTTGATGTGTCCGGATTGTTCCACGCCGAGAATATTTCCCGCTCCGCGAATATCCAAATCGTGATTTGCAAGTGAAAATCCGGCTCCGAGCTGATTTAAAGCCTGCAAAATATTCAGTCGTTTTTCGGCAATCGGTGTTAAAACTTTTTTGTTCGGGATAGTGAAATAGCAATACCCGCGCAGTTTTGAACGACCGATTCTTCCGCGTAATTGATAAAGCTGTGCCAAGCCGAACATATCCGCCCGATAAATAATCATCGTGTTGACTTTCGGCATATCTATTCCCGATTCGATAATCGTAGTCGAGAGCAAAATATCCGCTTTCCCATCAGCAAAGTCACACATCACATCTTCCAGATGCGAGGGCGACATCTGCCCGTGTGCAACGGCAATTTTAACATCCGGCACCAGCTCCCGCAGTTTAGGCTCAATCTGTAAAATGTCGGAGACTCTCGGGCACACAAAGAAAATCTGCCCGCCGCGATATTTCTCACGATAGATAGCTTCTTTAATCATCACCGTGTCAAACGGCATCACAAATGTTCTGGCCGCCAGCCGGTCGACCGGTGGCGTGGCAATAATGCTTAACTGCTTAACCCCCGTAAGAGAAAGCTGCAGCGTTCGCGGAATAGGCGTAGCGCTTAAGGTTAAAATATGCACGTCGGATTTCAGGTGCTTAAGCCGTTCTTTATGCGCCACGCCGAAGTGCTGCTCTTCATCAATAATTAAAAGTCCCAGATTACAAAATTCAATATCTTTGGCTAAAAGGGCGTGTGTTCCGATAACAATCTCCAAACTGCCGTCTTTCAGTTCCTGTTTGATTTCTTTGGCTTCTTTGGGCGTCACAAGGCGTGAAAGCATCTTAACCTTAATCGGAAATCCCTTCAATCGCTCTTTAAAGTTAAGATAGTGTTGTCTGGCTAAAAGCGTTGTCGGCACAATCAATGCCACCTGTGCCCCGCCGGAAGCAACCGTAAATGCTGCGCGGATAGCAACTTCCGTTTTGCCGAATCCAACATCCCCGCAAACAAGCCTGTCCATTGGCATTCCGAGTGATAAATCTTTAATCACGTCTTTAACCGCATTAAGCTGGTCATCTGTTTCCGTATAAAGAAATCGGCTGCAAAATTCGTCATAAAGCCCGCGTTCGGGGATAAATATTTCAGCTTGTTTCATCCGTCGTTGTGCAGCAATTTTAATCAGTGTTTCGGCAATGTCGCGGATTTTCTCTTTAACGCGTGCTTTTTTTGCCTCCCAGGCTGAACCACCGAGCGTATCAAGCGTCACATTGCTGTCTTCCGCACCATAGCGGCTGATAACATCAATATTTTCCACCGGAACATACAGTTTGTCGTTGTTGGCATAAATAAGTTTCAAACAATCGTGCGCCGCTCCGTCGGTGACAATATTCTCAAGTCCCTCAAACCGTCCGATTCCGTGCTCAATATGCACCACATACTCGCCGATATTCAGCGAGGAGATATCAGCAATCAAATTCTCTGCTGAAACTTTTTTTGCCGCGCGGATATTTTTTCTTTCGCCCCAAATGTCCTGCTCGGTAACGATAAAATATTCTTCCGAGTTAAACCCGTGCTGCATCTCCAAAAGAATGAGCGCAATTTTCCCTTTGGCAGATTCTTTTTCGGCCTCTTTCCAGCTAGGGGAGATTGTCAGGTTTTTAAAACCATTTTCCAGCAAAATATTGTGCATACGGTCAAGCGAGCCTTCCGTATAGCAGCAGATAATGCGTTTTTTATGCTTGTTTGCAGCAAATTCGTTTGACAAATCTTCATAAACGGTCAGGTTATTGATATTTTTTAAGGAAGAGAATACTTTTTGCGGCACCGCGCCAAAACTGATATTATCCTTACCTTCCGGCATAACCAGATTTGAAAACTTAACAAACCGGTGCTGTCGGATTCGGCTGATAAAATCTTTTTGAGCTAAAAATAACTCGTTTGGTTCAATCGGGCGATATTTATCAACTTCCGAAACATCGCGGATTTTAAGGGCTTCAATTCTTGCGTCATAATGATCCGCAATCGTTTCTTCCTTAGATTTCAGCGCGTTTTCGGCATCAATCCCCAAAATCACGTCTGCCACAGGCATATAATCAAACAAACAGGGCAGGGCATCTTCATAAAAAAACGGCAGCCAATGTTCCATCCCCAGATATTTTTTGCCCGCCGAAACGCTTTCATACAGCTCGTCTTTAAGCCCCGCTGCGCCAAACGCCTCACGATATTTAGAGCGAAACGTCTTAATCGTATTTTTATCCAAAACCACCTCGTTGGCGCTGTCAAAACTATAAAATTTCAAATCTTCAGTGCTGCGTTGTGTTTCCACCTCAAAATGTCGCAGCCGTTCAACTTCGTCATCAAACAAATCGATTCGCAAAGGCTGCTCAGCCCCGCTCGGGAAGATGTCAATAATATCACCGCGCACGGCATATTCGCCCGATTCCATCACTTGTTCAACCCGTGTATAGCCATTGACGGTTACATAATGCAAAAAATTATCAAAATTAAGCTTGCCGCCCACGTTTATGGCTTTGCGCGCATTCAAGAAAATCTTTTTCGGCGGCAGTTTCTGAATAGCCGCGCCCACGCTTGTTAACACAATGCGCCGCCTTTTGCCGCTCGGCTCAAGCACCAGTTTTGCCAGAGTATCGATTCGCTTGGAAAGGACAACGGCATTGGGCGAAACCCTGTCATATGGCACGGTATCCCACGCCGGAAACATCAAAACATCAATCTCCGGCGCCA
>CAJTWX010000023.1 GCA_910580155.1 uncultured Alphaproteobacteria bacterium | reverse complement strand
AGGCAAGCCTCGCAATGACTCGCGAAAAGAGAGAGTGGCTCCTGTTGGTTGCGTATAGGTGTATAGTAGCATATTTTTTGGGGGATTGCAAGGGGGGTGTTTTAGATTGCGCTTGGAGGGGGAGATTGCCACGGCTTGCAGGCAAGCCTCGCAATGACTCGCGAAAAGAGAGAGTGGCTCCTCGCAATGACTAGAGAAAGGACGGCTCCTCGCAATGACTAGAGAAAGGACGGCTCCTCGCAATGACGTGTGGGAGGAGGAAGAAAAAAGGGAGGTTGGCGCCTCCCTTGGTGTGTGTTATGCGGTTTGCTTTAGGCGGGTCAAGGTTTCTTGTTTGCCCAAGACTGCGGCGATTTCGCTGGCGCCGCCAGGGGTGGTTTCAAGCCCAGTTAAGGCTATGCGTACCGGATAGAGCACTTGTCCGTTTTTCAGCCCGTTTTCAACTGCAACTGCTTTTAAGCACTCGAAAATGCTTTCATTCGTCCATTCGCTCAACCCCTCTAAGGCGGGGATGGCTAGCGCGATGGATTTTTTGGCGATACCGACATCAGTTTTCATTTTTTTATTGATAAACAGTTCGTCCGAATATGTCGGTAAGGTTTCGATAAACGCTGCTGTTTCTGCAATGTCTTTAAGGGTTTCGATACGCGGCTGGAGGACTTTTGACAGCTCTTCGCGGTTAACTTCACGGGTTAAGAACGTGTCGTATTCTTTGTTGGCGAGTTGGTGAAATTCTTCAAACGGCAGGGCACGGATGTAGCAGCCGTTCATCCATTTGAGTTTGGTAATATCAAAAATCGCCGGAGATTTGTTGAGCCGCTTTTCGTCAAAAACCTGCTCCAATTCTTTGAGCGAGAAAATTTCCTGCTCGGTACCGGGGTTCCAGCCTAACAGCGCGATGTAGTTCAAAATTGCTTCCGGCAGGTAGCCTTTGGCAACCAAATCTTGGAACGAAGCGTCGCCGTTGCGTTTGGAGAGTTTGTGCTGCGCGTCTTTCATTACCTGCGCAACGTGAACATAAATCGGCGGTGTCCACCCGAAGGCTTCATATATCAGGTTATATTTCGGGGTGGAAGAGATATACTCATTGCCGCGGACAACGTGGGTGATGTTCATCAGGTGGTCGTCTACCACATTGGCAAAGTTATAAGTCGGGAAACCGTCAGACTTTAAGAGTACCCCCTCGTCCAGCTCGTCATAATCAATCTCGATATCGCCGTATACAACGTCATTAAACGTGGCTTTGCCCTTTTTGTTTATCGTCTGGCGGACAACATACGGCTCGCCGGCAGCAACGCGTTTTTTCGCCTCTTCGAGCGATATATGCAGGCAGGGGTCTTTGAACTTGATGTTCATTTCTTCGTCTTTTTGCTCGTCGGCTTCAGACTTGGAGCAGAAGCAGTAGTGCGCGCCGCCGAGTTCAACCAATTTGTGAGCATATTCCTGATACAACGGCAGGCGTTCGGACTGGATGTAGGGGCCGTAGTTGCCGCCGATGTCCGGACCTTCGTCCCAGTTCATCCCGACAGTTTTTAAGGTGTTATAAATAATGTCGGTGGCGCCCTCGACATAGCGCTTTTGGTCCGTATCTTCAATGCGGAGGATAAAGTCACCGCCGCTTGCTTTGGCGATTAAATATTCATACAGCGCGGTTCTTAAATTGCCGATGTGCATATAGCCGGTGGGGCTCGGGGCAAAACGCGTTCTTGCTTTCATTTTCAGACTCCTTTATGTAAAACTTTTTGAGTTGTTTTAGCACAAATTGTGAAAATGTAAAGAGGAATGTTGGGACGGCGAACAAAGAGAATGCTCTTGCCGAATGAGATTGCCACGGCGACGATGTCGCCTCGCAATGACTAGGAGAGGGGGGAGGGATGATGAAGGGCTGCGGGCAAAAACAAACTTTTTGGGGAGGGTATAAATGTGTAAATATGCTTGCGGAAACGGATTTTTGTGGTTAATTTAAGCGCGTATGAGTGTATTTTGAGACGAATTGATGAATTTGAAGAAAAAGTTTAAACATTTTTTGCGCTATATCGGGCGGTTGCCGTTGTTTTTGAATCTTATCGGCAGTGTGGCGGGCGCGTATGTGTGGCTCGTGGGAAAAACTGGGCGCTTTAAGGTGCGGGGAATTGAAGAATTTGAACGGCTGATTAAGGAAAATGACGGCGGGATATTTGTTTGCTGGCACGGGCGGGCACTGATGCTGCCTTATTTTTGGAGCAACTTGCGGCAAATGAAGGCGCTGGTGTCGCCGCACGCTGATGGGCGGATTATTGCGCGGTTACTCCGGATGTTTCATATTTTGAGCATAGATGGTTCGTCTGACCGCAATGCGCGCGGGGCGGCGCTGGAGATTGCCAAAGAGCTTAATGCCGGTACGGTGGTGTCGCTAATTTCTGACGGGCCGACGGGGCCGGGGATGAGGTTAAACAAAAGCGTGATTTATTTTGCACAGAAAACCGGCAAGCCGGTGATGGGCTTTACTTATAGTGCCAAAGGGGCGAAAGTGCTCAGGCGCAACTGGGATGATATGCTTATTCCGCCGCTGTTTGGCGAAGGGCTGGTGCGCGGTACAAAGCCACTGTTTGTGCCGGCGGATGCCGATGAGGCGGAGATGGAGCGGCTGCGGCTGGCGTTTGAGACGGAGTTGAATGCGCTGACGGCCGAAGTTGATAAGGAATGTGGTGTGGAGGGAATTGTTCCGGGGCATATGAAAAAGAAGAGGTAAAAAAGGAGAGAGAAGAGGGGGGAGGGGCTTTGTCGAGGGAGATTGCTTCGTTGCTGGCGCTCCTCGCAATGACTAGAAAAGAGGGAGATTGCCACGGCGACGGTGTCGCCTCGCAATGACTATGAGGGGAGGGGACGCCTCGCAATGACTATGGGGGAGGAGTGGAAGAGGAAGAGGTTATATTGCTTATTGATTGGAGTTGAACGATATGATGATAGGGATTTATAAAGCTTTGATGACGATGGCGTTTCCGCTCTTGAGGGTGACGTATATCAGAAAACGGCAGCGGATTGGCAAGGAGCATCCGGTGCGGTTTTCAGAGCGGGTGGGGGTGTATAAACATCCGCGGCCTGCCGGTAAGCTCTATTGGCTGCACGGGGCGTCGGTGGGCGAGGCGGTGTCGATGTTGCCGCTGATTGACCGGTTGTTAAAAGACGACCCCGAGCTTTCGATTATGGTGACGACTGGAACGCTTACATCTGCCGAGATTATGGCAAAAAGGTTGCCGGCGCGGGCGTTTCATCAGTTTATCCCGTTTGATGTGCCGCGGTTTGCTCGCAATTTGATTGCGCATTTTAAGCCTGATGCTGTGTTGTGGTTTGAGTCTGAACTCTGGCCGGCGCTTATCTCGGAAATTCATAAAGCGAAAATCCCCTTGATGCTCGTCAACGGGCGCATCTCGGACAAGTCGTTTCATAACTGGCAGAAGTTTCATTTTGTCGCTAAGGAAATTTTGGGCTGCTTCAATCTTTGCCTCGGGCAGTCGGAGCAGGATAAAACCCGCTTAAAACATTTGGGCGCAAAGCGGGCGGAATGCTGCGGCAACCTTAAATATGCAGGGATGCCGCTGCCGGTGGAGGCTGCAAAACTTGCTGATTTGAGGGCGCGAATCGGAAACCGTCCGGTGTTTTTCATTAGCTCGACACATCATAACGAAGAAGAGCAGCTGGCGGTGCATTTTCAGCGCTTGCAACAGGTTGTGCCTGATGTGCTGGTGATTATTGCGCCGCGGCATCCGAATCGGGGCAAGGAAATTGCCGAGATGCTTATGCGCAAAGGATTTGCGACCGCGCTTAGATCGGCGGGGCAGGCGCTAACAGCCGAAACGGTGGTATATGTGGCGGATACTATCGGTGAGATGGGGCTGTGGTATGCAGTGGCGGGTATCAGCTTTGTCGGCGGGTCGCTGATTAAACACGGTGGGCAGAACTTTATGGAGCCGGCGCGCGACAAAAACGCGGTGATTGTCGGGCAGTTTATGAATAACTTTGCCGAGATGTTGGCGCGGGCAAAAGCGGCGGGCGCGGTGTGGCAGGTGATGTCGGCGGCGGATGTGATTGAAGAGGTTATCGGGCTGTTTAAAGAGCCGGAAAAACTGCGGGAGCGGCAGGAAAACGCCTATGCTTGGACGGTCAAAGAAGCGGCGGTGCTGGACGGGATTTGCGCGGCGCTTAAACGGGAGCTTAAACAATGAAAACGCCGAAGTTTTGGATGACGGACGGGATTTTGCCGCGGGTGCTTATGCCTTTGGGGTGGATTTACGGTTTGGCGACACAATGGCGGATTAGGCACGGTGTGCCATACCGGTGCGGCGTTAAGGTTATCTGTGTGGGAAACATCACGGCGGGAGGTGTCGGAAAAACGCCGGTGGCGATTGCTCTGGCGGAGAAAGAAATTGCGGCGGGTAAAAAAGTGTTTTTTGTGACGCGCGGCTATAAAGGTAAGCTTAAAAATATCTTGGTCAACTTGAACAAACACTCGCCAGAGGAAACCGGCGACGAGGCGCGTTTGCTTGCCCGCGTTGCGCCGACGATTATTGCGCCGAAACGCGATATCGGTGCGAAGATGGCGGTTAAAGCCGGAGCGGAGGTTATCATTATGGATGATGGTTTTCAGAATCCGAGGCTTTATAAAGATGAGAGCTGGCTTGTGTTTGACGGGACGGTTGGGGTTGGCAACGGACGGATTATTCCCGCAGGACCTTTGCGCGAATCGCTTGCTAATGGCGAGAAGCGGGCGCAACGCATTATCATTATGGGCGAAGATAAGACCGGATTGGCGGAAAAATGTTCGCTGCCGGTGTATTTCGGGCGGCTGGAGGCGGAGGCTTGCGAAATTCCCACGCGGCGGGTGTTGGCGTTTGCGGGAATCGGGCATCCGGAGAAGTTTTATGAAACGCTGCGCGGGCAGGGGGTTGAGGTGGTGCGGACAAAAGATTTTCCTGACCATTATGCTTATTCGGCGGCGGATATTGAAGAATTGCGGCGGATGGCGGCAGCGGACGGGCTGGCGCTTATTACGACTGAAAAGGACTTTGTGAAGCTCGGGGAGATGAGCGAAGGGGTTTATTGCCTGAAGGTGCGCGCGGTGATAAAAGGGTAAATTTGTGAATTGACTCAGAGATGGAAGCCTGTCTTCGGTCGGGTCACATACCTCTATGTATGCTCCCCTCCCTTGCAGGACATCTCTGGTCACTTCGCAAAATTGTGGCAGCGCCACCTGCAACGATGGGGCTGCGGCGGGGAGAGTGTGTGATTTTTAACGAGCAGATTTTGGCTTAAATAGTCATTGCGAGGAACGGAGTGATGAAGCAATCTTTGGAGAGTATGGGATGGTAAGGAATGCTGCGCATAGATGTGGATTGCTTCGGTTATTGCCTTACGGCTTACCTCGCAATGACTAAAAAAGGGGGAGATTGCCACGGCTTGCAGGGCAAGCCTCGCAATGACTCGCGAAAAGAGAGAGTGGCTTCTCGCAATGACTCACGAGGAGGGAAAGGTTTTGCAATGACTAGGGGGAAAAGTTATCCTCTGTGGCGGGATTTGAGTTTTTGTATTAGTTTTTGCACCGGTTCTTCGAGGTAGGCTTTGTAAACGATGTAAACGCTCAAGACGAGAATCGACCAACCGAGGATGGTTAGAAGAATCGGGATGACGGCAAGCAGGATAAACAACCCGCTTAATAATACGAGCGCTGCAATCAGGCAGCCAAGCGTGTTTTCCTTTTGCATTTGTTTTAACTCTGCGGTGAGGTCTTTGTTTTCGTCGTCGGGGTAGATGTATTCAATTTTCATATTGTGCTCCTTATAGGATATATGTAAGATTTTCTTTTTGGAAATGCAAGCGGCTTTTAGAATTCAAGGCTTAAAATATCTGCCATTATGCTTGCGGAATGACCGTGACCGTTGGCACTGCCGCTGGCTTGGCAGGCGCTTAACATCAGACATAGACAAAAAATTAGAAACAGGCGCATTTTTTCCTTGCAATCTTGGTTATTTTCTATAAAGTAATGCCAAAATGTAAATAAAAGCTTAATTTTTGGCGGCGTGCGCCGAAAGTTTTATTGTTTTGGAACTATTTTAGGGACTTGGACTATGTTTATGCGTTTGGGCGCAGTGTTATTTTTTATGGCGGTGATGATGTCGGGGGCAAAAGCCGGCGTTATCGGGGATTATGTGGATGGTTTGAAGGCCGATGTGGCACAGACCTATGACGAGGGGCGTTGGAGTGCAATGATTCCTCTTCGCGTGTGGCACAATAGGCTGACATATGACAGGGAGCATATTAAAAAGTATAACGAAGAGCCTTGGGGCTTCGGGTTAGGGCTTTCCCGCTATGAGGGAAACGACTGGCACGGGCTTTATGCGATGGCATTTAAAGACTCGAATCGCTATATGCAGACGATGTTTGGCTATGCGCGGCTTTATAATACGGCGCTTGACTGTAATGAGGACTGGCTTGCGGGATATGGCTATACACTGGGGCTGACGCAGCGTCACGAGTATTCGTATATTCCGGTTCCTCTGCCGCTGCCGATGGCGGGTATCAGCTATAAAAAGCGCGTGTCGCTTAATGCGGCGTATGTTCCGGGGGTGAAGAACGATGGGAATGTGCTCTTTACCTGGCTGAGTGTGAATTTTTGAGTATTCTCTCTGTGTTTGGGCAGACGTAGTTTAACAAAAGAGAGGAAACGTTAGTATTTGGTATATTGTTTTGTCCGGTTTAATAATATTAAGAAGAAAGAACGAGAATGATTGAGGCATATACCGATGCGAGTTTTGATAAAGATAACGGCGTTGCCGGCGTGGGGATTGTGATTATTGACGGGCACAAGCGCAAAGACTATGCGTTATTTGTGCCGTGTCGGACGGCGAATGCGGGGGAGTTGTTTGCTATTCATTTGGCGTGTATTTTAACCCACGGACAGGCGACAATTTATACTGACAGCCAAACTGCTTATCAATATATAATAAATGGTGTGTCGGAAAAAAAACGCACGCACGAGCAGTATCTTAACCACTTGGAATGCAAATATCGGGCATATCAGATTAAACGTTGCAAAGGGGTAACGGTGGTGAAAGTGAAAGCGCATAAGCGGCATTATGACAAAGATGCGGCAAACAATATGGTAGCGGACTCGCTGGCGTTTTTGGGGCGGAGTAAATTTTTAAGCCGTGATGGACGGTAAAGTGTTGCAAGTGCGTGTTTGAGAGCAGCGGCTTTTGCGATATGAGTTTTCCTGACGGCTTGCAGGCAAGCTGCGTGATAACGGTAAAAAAAGGGGGGACTATCTTAAAAAAAATGACGGCAGTTGAGCCGGTTATTAAAAAAAGTGAAAAAAAATCAAAAAAAATGAAAAAAATGCTTTACATTTCAAATTTGATGGGTTAAAAACACTCTCAGTTACGCACTCGTAGCTCAACTGGATAGAGCATCTGACTACGGATCAGAAGGTTGTGAGTTCGAACCCCGCCGAGTGCACCAGTTACAAGCTCCTGATTTTCCAAAGGTTTTGCGGCTTTTTTGGTAAATATCAAGAGCTTTTTTTGTTGCTGTTTAATGCCGAAATATGCTGCTTTTAAGCGATTCGTGATGTTGTTTTGACACACTTTTGACACACTCTTATTGGCGATTCTCATATTGCTTTTAAATAAGGATAGTCGTTAGGTGTTTTTTCTTCCGGGAAACGGGTGAAGATTTTTTCCAATGTACTTCCTATCGGCTCGGAATGGGCGTATTTTGTGGTAATTTTAATATCTGAATGACCAAGTGATTGTTGCACAAGCTTCAAGTTTCCTGTTCCTCGTAACAGCCATGTGGCGTGTGTGTGGCGTAATGTATGGAAGTTTATATATGGTAAACCGGATTTTTTTAACGCACTATGCCATGCTGTCTTGATATCCTTTATCCTTTCGCCTTTATAGGTGAATATATACGGGCTGACTTTCGGTTGCGCGGATATGATTTCTTTTAAGGCGGGGAAGAGGTCTTTATATATATCTTTACCATCTTCGTGTTGGCAGTCTTTGACGCTGATTACAATTTGGTCGCCGATGATATTGCTCCATTTTAAATTTAAGATGTTAGATTTCCTTAAACCGGTTAAAACTGCAAAGAGGATAATCGGCTGTAAATGTGCGGCAGCTGCATTAACTATTTTATCAAGGGTTTTCCAATCGGGGATATAACGGATATTCTCGGCTTTTTCTTTAAGCATAAAATCTCTGACATTAACGTCCGGTATGGCGACCCTATTTCAAATATTATGGCGCAGGTGAACTTGGGAGAACAGCAACCGCAGGATAATAGCCTTTGGGGGAGTTTTAAAAACTGGGCGGGCTCAAAAGGCGGCCGGATGACACTCGGGGGCTTAGGTACTGCGCTCAGTGTGGGGCTTACCGGCGGCGGGTTAAAAGATGCGTTGGGGTATGGTATTGTCGGAGCAGGAAATACGGCCAGAGGAATTTACAACAAAGAGCAAGACCAGAACCGGCTGGCACAGGAATATGCCAAAAATGTGATGTATTGGCAGAACGCCGAGAAGAATCGACAGCAACAGGCGGAACTGTGGGATAAGAGATTGCAGGTAGCACGGGAAGATGCACAATTAGATTATGAACGAAGATTGGCGGAATTAAGAAGTAATAGAGAATTTCAGAGGGAATTAGCAAAAGAAAAAAGGCAATATGCTCTTGAAGATAGAAATGCTAATCAAGGTTTTCAGCGCGCTCTTGCCGAAGAAGCATTTAATCGTAATAAAGAGATTTTAGGATTAAATCAGGATTTTACAAGGGAAAATTGGCAAAATCAGGCTAAACAAGATGCTATATCCAGACAGGCGATGCTTGATTGGAATCGGGAACAGATGGCAAATTCTAATCAGCAAAGAGAGTTTGAGAGAAACTTAAGGACTGATTTATCTGATATAGCATATCAAAGAGCGCAGAATGATTGGTTACGTAATCAAAAGGCAACTTTGGAAGCTGAACAAAGAGCTAATGATATTTATAATCAAAGGTTGGCTGATGAAAGAACTTATAGTCAACAAATGCTTAATGATAGCAGAGAATATGAACAAGGATTGTTAGACCAACAGAGAGCTTATGAAGACAGGGTACGGAAAGAAAATATGGATAATGAATTTGCAAAACTTTATTATCAAAACAGCTTAAAACCGCAACAAAGCACTTTTGATAAAAAAGTTGAAGAAAATCGTGCAAAGGCTTACTCCGAACAGGAAGAGAAGTTGCGTAATTTTAAAGCATCTATGCCGTTGATAGAAAAAAACGTTAATAAGTTAATGGATTTATCTGATAAGGCAACCTATACGTGGGCGGGAGGTCTATATAATGAGGGGCGTAAACAGCTTGGGCTTCCTGCTACAGAGGGTGCTGTGGCCAGAGCTGAAATGGAAAATATTATAGAAAATAACGTATTGCCTCAATTACGTGCTTTACTTGGTGCTCAATTTACAGAACGTGAGGGAGAAAGGGTTAAACAGACTATTATGGATCCTAACAGAACACCTGAAGAAAGAAAGGCGCAATTACAGAATTATCTGAATACGAAATATGATGAGATGGCGCAGGCAGCACGCAATTTACAAACTTACACTCTAAGCGATAATGACCCGCTGGGGATTTTGTAGGAGTTTTAGATGAATATATCAGAAATTAGAGCTAAATATCCGCAATATGACAGTCTTTCAGATGAACAGTTAGTAGGGGCATTGCACAAAAAGTATTATTCGGATATGCCTTTTGACAGTTTTGTGCAAAAGATAGGGTATCACTCTACATCACCGGAATCAGAAACTCAAACGTTGCCGAAATTACAATCATTATCACCAGAATTAAGAGCGCAGCCTTCGGGAAATTATACGAGCGGCGTCCTATCTGCCGGATTAAGAGGACTAGGCGCGGGTTTACTTGGTGGCCTTGAAAGCGGGCTTAACGGAGCAACATTGGGTGGATACGGCTGGGCGGCGCGTAAACTTGGTTTGGGAGCAGACGAGCGACAGAAAGAATTACAAACATTAGCTGAAAATGAGGGGCTAGGCAACTACAACAAAGCTGCTAACTTTGCGTCCGGTCTTTATGGGGCTTATCGGGGTATACCGAAATTAACAGCAGGACTTGGAGCTAAAATGTTAGGTCCGCGACTATTAGGTGTGCCCTCTGCTGTGGCAGGCGGTGCGGCAGATGCGGGTATACAATCGGCTTTTGACAATGATTTTTCTAATTCAGGAGATATTGCTAATAATGCGGCTTTGGGCGGGGCAATTGGCGGAGCTTTGGGGCTTGCCGGTGCTCCTATAGGTTGGGCGGTTTCTAAATTTTCACCAAAATCAATGACAAAAGGGCTTAAAGGCGGATTAGAGAATGTGGTGGATAATCCGGATGCTGTGAAAGTTATGCATCGTGGGATTGGTGCGAGCGATGATGTGGCAACAGAATTTATGCAAAAAGCGCCGCAGACGGCACGAAACATCAACACTGAAACAGCGGGTATAATTAACAATTCGCTTAGTCGGCGAATTGATGTGCCAAAGACGGTTGCTAACCAAAAACAGAAGTATCACGACTTTATGGAAGCAAATGCCGGGCAAGAAGTGTTGGATTTTTCGCCAAGGGCGCAGTTAGAAGCTATTCAGGCAGAGAGTTCGTATAATCCAAGTTTAGGGCGTTCAGCTGATAATTATTTGGATATATTACAGAAAAGAGCAGAAGATGCAGGAACTGAATTAACAGGGGAGTTGGGGCATTTTCTAAAACGCAGTAGAGCTCCTTATGTTCGGACTTTGCATAATACGTTAGTTAAACCTGATATCACATATACGCAGGTTAATCCTAGAGGCGATATACATAATTACTCTATAAAAAAATATATAGATAATCAAACAGGCAAATCTTTTTATGATTTTGCATATCAAAAACCTGATGGAAAAGTTTATGGAAAATTTAATACCAATGAAAATTATGTAGCGAATCAGTTTTCGGCTCCTATGCAGAACTTGTCTCTACATAGGAAGTTTCCAAGCGATTTCGGAGGTGAGACAAGTTCACGGCGTCTCTTGGAAACTGCTGCCAATAATGGTAATATAACACGTAACGGTTTAGTTGTCAACCCTGAACTTCCGCATATTTCCAAACTTTATGAAGGATTGACACCGTATCAGGCAGAGGCTTTGGATGCGGCTATTATCAGCGGGGCGAAGAAAACTAATCAAAAGCTTGGGTCTTTAGGGAGTTTGAACAGCATTAAAGGCGAATTGAACGATAAAATTATCGGATCGCAGATGCCTAACCCGAATAATCGGCTAAGTTCGCTTGATACGAAAGATACAGTTGCGTTGCGTGAGGTGAAAAAACGGGTGGATAAAGAGCTTGGAGCTGCTTTAAAGGGACGAGACAGAGGATATGCCAAAGCTAAACGTATGGAAGAAGCATATAATCAGGGACGGCGGTATAATCCTGATGCTGTCGGGAATGATGCGCTTATTTCAGGTCTTGCGCCACTGGAGCAAAATGCTTTTACACAAGGGGTGTTTAATCGAATGACAAATAATCCGTTAACGGGGCGTAATTTGGCGAAAAATGCTCTTAAATATGAAAATACACTTGCCGAAGTTTTACCGCAAAACAGATATAATACACTGATGGAAGGATTAAACCGACAAAATGTGCGTTACGGGCGTTTGGGAAAACTGGGTGAAAAAGCGGAAAATAAGCTGGTAACGCCGGAAGCAGAAAAATTGTTTTTAAGAGAACAAGGGGAAACCCCCGGAGCAGCAAAAGGGGCTGCTTTAGATTGGCTTAATCAAAAACTTCGGGGAAGTGCTTATGAAAAAGCAGCGCAAAACTTATTAAATCCAAACTTTGTCGGTGTTGAAGATAATATTTGGGCAGAACAATATCCGACGCTCGCAAATTATCTTGCGGCAATGTTTGCAAACGAAAATTAAAGGGAGTAAAAAAAATATGGCAGGGACGACGTTAGTTTATCCGTATGAGCTGGTAGGCGGTACAAAGGCTGTTGCCTCGGAGGTTATGGGTAATTTTTATGCTATTCAAACGGCGATGGCGGGGGTTAATACCGAGATTAACAATTTAACTAAAGTTTTGACCGAGCTTAAAGAAAAGCCGACAAGCGAAATGATGAGCATTCTTTATCGTTTTGAGGCTGTAGCTCCGACGGGGGCTTTTCCGCTCTGGACGGGGCAGACTTTAACCAATGCCAAAACGCTTTATCCGGAATTTTGGAAAAAGCTTAATGATATGGCGGACAAAGGGCAGGTTAAGACTGTAGCAGACAATGCAGCATACGAGACTAAACTTGAACAATTCGGGCAGTGTGCGGCGTTTTATATTGACAAGCTTAATGGGCACATTCGGCTGCCAAAGGTGACAAGGTTTATCTCAAGCATTGCTGATCTAAACGAAGTTGGGGAAGTTAATGCCGGTTTGCCGAATATTACAGGAAATATTAAATATTTGGAATCCGTGCAGACGCCACCAAGTTCTAACGGTGCTTTAAAAGCCATCTATAATGGACAGTCAGGAGCAGGAGGAAGTGGCGGAAGGCATCATAATATTGAAATAAGTTTAGATGCTTCTAAAAGTAATAGTGTATATGGCAATAGTAATACGGTACAACCAGCAGCTGTGCGAATTTATTGTTATTTACAAGTCGTTAATAACACAGCTGAAATATCACGTTTTGATGTGGATGCTCTGGCAACTCAGTTAAACGAGGCGTTAAGCGAGCTGCAAACAAAATATGACGAATATGTTACAAGATTGCAAGCAGAGTTTGACAGATTGGAAGAGTTTACAGATGTTTACACAAAGTCGGAGGTTGATGCTAAGATTTCTGAAAAGGCCGGTGTTGTACGACTGAGTTTTGAGATTTCTAATAATTCGTGGTATCGGCGTTTGAATTATGACGGGGCGTATCAATACGAAGCTGCATTTAAAGTATGGGAAAACAAAGTGGGAATTGTTCCGAAGAGTATTGAACTTATTTTTCGGGAAGAAGAAGCTGTAAGCGGTAATTATTCTCCGACGTGCAATGGAGAAACAACTTCCAGCGGGAGATTATTTGCGTATATCTATGCAAAAAAAATTCCAGAAAAACAATTGTATGTTGATGTAGTGGTGATTTACTAGGAGAAAGAAATGCTTGGAAGAACAAATGCTGTGGCGGGGAGTGCCGGCATGGATGTGGTGACGGCTATAAATGAGACTGGAGGAGCGGTTGCCAAAGGGGATAAGATATGGGTTTTAAAAACGAATGTTGTACGGCAAGGGATTGCAGGAACAAGGGGTTCTCCGGGGTTAGGTCAGTGGTATGACGGGGTTTATTTTGACAGATACAGTGCTCGTTATTACAGGTGGAACGGCGCGGTGTTGGAGAGTGTGCCGTCGTGGAATCTGATAAGCACTTATGTGCATTTTGTATATTTTCGCAACGGAATGTGCTTTAATAAAGAATCTATTGCGACTGCTTGGGGAACGGGAATTACTCTTGATGTTTATTATATTTGCAACGGTCGGTATGTGGTTAAATTTAACAGCTCAGACCGTGCGACTTATCTTTTGCCTTATGACAAAACGACCGGAGCGATAGCTGATTTTACGGAAGCGGTAGCGAAGTTGGGAACTATACAGAATAACATCTGCTATATGAGGGATGACGAAGAAAGTTATGCGGCCAGTAACGTATATCAGAATAAATTAAGGGTTTGGAGTGATATACGGGATAATGCAACAATGCGGACGTTTGCGTTGCCAAGTGACTATTCCTTTATTTATTTCACAAACGACTGGAATGACGGCAGCTATGCGATTGGTGGCAACGATATAAGCGGAGGTGGAGTATCACTTTATTATTTCTGTATTTATAAATTTACGGGAAGTGCTTTTGAAGATGGTTCCGTCTTTGCGCCGGCGGAAGACTTGCCGGCAAGTTTGCAGGCTTTTATTGGCAAAGAATGCTGTGTAAAGTATAATAACGATGCAGGCATTTTGGCGATTGCCTGCGATGAGATACACGATGCGCGGGTGTATAAATGGGTGAGCGGGGCGTTTGAAGAGGTGGTTTTCGAAATAGATTGGCCGGATGCACTTAAAACAAAAACCGAGCTTAGTTTGACAGTAAGTCCGGATTTGACCGAGGTCTTTTTGGCTTGGAAAGACGGGAATTATAACGGATTAGAAGCCTATAAACTTTTTGAAACGGCAGGGAAATATTATGCGGTGCCTTATTCAAGGGTTAACTCTTATGCTTTAACCGGCGTTGTGGCATCCGGTGGGGCTGAAGGGGCGGATGTTCAGGTTAGTACGGTATTGCCAGAGGTAGAGGAATTAAGGTTTTGTTTTGCCGATTGAGATTGCCATAGGCTAACGCCCTTACGATGGTATATTTAAAGAAAGAAAATTAAGATGGAAAAAGAGTTTGCGGTTTATTTGTTCTCCCGTTTACAACCGGAGAGAGTGAGAGAACTTGTAAACTCTTTTGCGCTCAAACAAGAAGAAAAGGATATTTTAATTGATTGTTTTGTGACTTATAAAGCGTGCCGCGGTTGGCAAAAACAGGCGGCATATCGCGATAATGTCGAGATTAACACCATTTCAAAACGGTATAATAAAGCGCTGGGAAAATCCGCATTATTTTTAATTGCTTATATATCAAGGGTTTTGAACGTTCCCAATTCGTAGGAATCGGGACGTTTTATCTTATTTATATGTTTCATACCCTGAACCTGAAGAAAGTTCGGGGGTTATTATTTTCCCGCTTTCTTCGTTAAATTTAATTTTAATGGAGAAAAAAAATGACAGATATTTTACCTGTTGGCGGCTTTGGTGGCGATAATGGCGGCTGGGGTTCTGCTGCCGGTGCATTTGCTGGAGCCTTGTTTGGCTCTTGGTTTGGTGATGGCTGGGGCGGAAACGGTCGCGGAGGCAATTGTGGTTGCGGTTGTGGCTGTGGCAATGGTGCAGCAGCGGCAATTGCTGCGGATGGTTTTTCCACCGGTATTTTAAACGATGGCATCAATTCTATTCAAAACTCGATTAACGGGATGAATATGAATTTATCCAGCGGTTTGTGCAACATCGGTTATCAGACGCTTGACCAGTCTTCGCGTACTAACTTGGCAATGATGCAGGGCTTTTCGGCTTTGGGGCACGACAATTGCCAGAACACTAACAACATTGTATCAGCAGTGAACGGCGTTGGTTTTCAGCTTGCCGAATGTTGCTGCAAAACTCAGAATGCGATTCGCGATGAGGGATGTGCAACACGTCAGCTCATTCAAAGCAATTTGATTACTGATTTGCAGACCAAGCTTTGCGACCAAAAAGCCGAGAATGCAGCTTTGAAATCGCAGCTTTATACCACAAACGTTGTCAACGGTCAGACGGCTGTTCTGATGGGAGCAATTGAAAGACTGCGCCCTACAACGGCAGGGACGGCAACGCCCGCGGCATAGCAACCGGGGGCGAAAGCCCCCTATCTGAAAGGGAAACCAATGAAGTATATTCTGTACAATCCGCGCTGGAAAGACCTTCGGCGCATCGAGAAAACACTCGAAGACAAACCCGCAAAATGGGAAAAATACGAACATCTCGAAGAGGGAAAACTTAAAATTCTTGATATGGAAATTAAGGAATTTAAGCAGCTTCGCGAAAAACTTGACGATAAAACCGTTGGGGCTAAAGAGTTTTACAAAGCAGCAAAGCATATTGCAGCGGCAGCTATCCTTTTGATGGAGCAAATCCGGGGAGGGTGTAATGACAAATTATAATCTTCCGCAGAGATTAAATGTTCGCGGCGAGGACTGGGAACTGGTTAAAAACGCCAATGACCCGTCTGTCGGTTTTCCGTTTGAACGGGTGAAACCTCTTGACTTTGACTGCCAGCAAATTCGTGACGGACTTTATCGGATGCTTGTGGTTGGGGTGGTGACACCGGCAAAGGGCAGTTTGGAACAGCCGAAAAGGCTTGCATTTATCGGATTTTCACGAACACCGGTGATGCAGCAGTATCTGATGCTGGAGCACTTAAAGACCTGCTCGATTTATAAAGCAGAGATGGGTGAGTTTGCCAAAGATTTTACCGAAGCGTTTTTAGGTAAAGGTCAGGAAGAAAACAAAATGTATGATATTAAACCATATCCGGAAGGGGAGATAAACAATGGAACAAGAACAGACAATGACGCCTGAAATGGAAGAAAAATTTAACAAATATTTCCGCAGGATTAAGGAAGAAGTCCGCAAGATTGTGGAAAAGAAATGTGACCCAAAGAAATGTGCAGGGAACGCAAGTTGGCTTTTGGCGCGGTTTGGGATGAACAAAGACCCTGAATGCGCTGAAGAGGCAGCAACTTATATCTTGGCGGCAACCTATCAAACGAGAGGAGATAAGTGATGAAGAAATATGCGATTTTAGCAGCTGTGGCTTGGCTGATGATGCAGGTATTCAGCAATATGAGCGGAATGGACGTTGATTTTGATTATGACCCTAGCGAAGAACAGGAGTATAATGACTATGTTCGGGGGCGAGGGGATAATTACAACGAGTATCGTTATCAAGCACCGAACCGCGGCGGGGACACAACGACTTACAATTACCGCGGGAGATCTGCCCGTACCGGTAGGTTTGTTCACCGAAGCCGTTAATTTTTAACTTTAGAGAGCTGCAAAGCTCTCTTTTTTTATTTAGGAGGGATATGAACGGGGTAAAGAATGATGTGATTAAAAAACTGAGCCGAAAACAAGTGTTTGTCTTGTGTTTGATATGGGTTTTGTTTTTGGCGTTTGGGTTGGTATTGGTTTGTTTATTTGCGCCGGAGAGTCTTCCGGCTTTTTTTGAGGTGTTGTGCTTATGACGATTAAAGATTGGTGCAAAATCGGTGGTACGGTGGTAGCGGTTGGTAGTACAATTGCAGGGATTGTTTACGGGGTATGCGAGTTTGTGATTGAGGCGCGTGCGAATCCGGGAAATATTGCAGATTTTAAACGGGAGTTTAATGAGTTTAAGAAAGATATGGAAGAGGAACACAAGGAATTTCGCAAGGGAATTGCAGAGAATAAGCAAGATTCGCAGGTGAACCGCGCTATTTTGCTGGAAGTGCGCGAAGGTGTCAGGACAATACAACAAGCTTTAGTTAACAAAGGGGTTAAATGATGATTGGTGATAATGGATATGATTTTATTATTAGGAGATTGGTATTTCACGAAGGGATGCGGCTGAGGCCGTATCGGTGTTCGGCGGGGAAACTTACCATCGGTGTGGGGCGGAATATCGAGGACAATCCGTTTACGCCTGAAGAGAAGAAAGCGGTTGGCGACTGGCAACACGGAATTACCGAAAATGCGGCGTATATGCTGTTGCGAAATGATGTTAAGCGTTGTATTGTGGAGCTGACGAGGGCGTTCGACTTTTATGTGACATTGGATATTGAGCGGCAGTATGCGCTGTTGGATATGTGTTTCCAGTTGGGAATTGGTAAGTTAAAGGGGTTTCGAAAGATGATTAAGTGGATGCGGGCGAAACAGTGGAAAGCGGCAGCAGAGGAGTGCTTATTGTCAGACTATGCCAAGCAGACGCCGGCACGGGCAAAACGAATCGCGAGAGTGATTAGGGAGGGAATGTGGTTAAGGGATTGAGAATTTGGATTTACAGGCCGGATATTGAAGCTCAAGCGCGCAAGATAAATCCTCATTTTGTATTTAATGCAGATAATGAAAGGTATTTTGATGTTTTAGACCGAACAAAGGCGTTGCAAGAAAAATATGGTAAGATGAAAGAAGAAAGGGATAAAAAAGTTTGCTGTTCTAAAATTGAGGTACCGTATGAATAAACTATTCGGAATTTCCATACTGTTGCTATGTGTGGCGGTTGCGGCGGCGTGGTATTATCGGGAAGACAGCCGGCAGGTGCGGGCGAGTTTGGCACTATATCGCGGGAATAATGAAGTTTTGCTTGGGAGGTTGAAAAAGAATTATGCGGACAAGATGGAAGCCGATAAGCGAAGAGAGGAGCTGGAGAAGGCAGTTAAGGAAGATAAATCGGGTTTTGATTGGGGCTATGATATTAGCCACTCTCCTGTTATCTTGCGCTTGCAGTCGCGTTGAGTATATTTATTTGGAAATGCCGCGAGAGCCGATAACCTGCATTGGCCGGATTAAAACTCCGCTTGATATGGCAAATTGTTTGGGAGAGTATAAGGTGAGGTATTAGGTTAAATTTGCACATTTTTGACACAGTTTGTTCATAAACAGCTTTAAATGTTTGAAATGTTGTTTTTGAACTTCTGACTACGGATCAGAAGGTTGTGAGTTCGAACCCCGCCGAGTGCACCAGTTACAAACCCTCTCTTAGGAGAGGGTTTTGTTATATCTGAACTAGAGTAGGGTTTGAACTCAGTGGCAGCGCCACGGGCAATAAAGTGAGTTCGACTACCAGCGAAAGGCGGGCGAGAGAACGCCGGTCAGCTGCAAGCTGATGAGCGCCAGTGCGGCGGAGCAAAGCGTCGTCAACCGAGCCAGAGTGCACCAGTTACAAACCCTCTCTTAGGAGAGGGTTTTGTTGTGTTTGTGTCACCTTTGTGGATTGGAGGCAGTGTAACGAAGCTTGTGTGCCTGATATGATGTGGGAAGTGGCAGAGGAGAAGGGTTAAAGCGTGGGACTGAAGAAAAAATGCACAATGTGAAAAAAATTGCTTGATTATTTAAAAAATATATTATATCAGATTATTGTTTTGCACGTTTGTGCGGCCATGGCGGAATTGGTAGACGCGTAACGTTGAGGTCGTTATGGGCTAAGCCCGTGGAAGTTCAAGTCTTCTTGGCCGCACCATTTTTTTGTGTATATGATGAGGAGGCGGGCGATGTTAAGGATTTATAAAACCGAAGATTCTGGAAAACTCGCCAAACTCAAGAAAAATAAAATCATTCCCGCAACTTGGTGCTCGCTCATTAACCCGAATGAGGAGGAGCTTTTGCAGGTGTCGAGTTTTTTGCGTGTGGACTATGATTTGCTCAGTAACTCGCTGGATGCGGATGAACGCTCGCGTATTGAGCAGGAGAAAAACTCGCTTGCCATTATTATCAACTTGCCGCTTTTAGATGATGAAGATAATTTTGACACGCTGCCGTGCGGGATTGTGCTGACGGCGAAAAACCTGATTACGATTTGTGCGCGCGACAACCGCGTTTTGAACTCGTTTAACCGCTCGACCGCGCATACGTTTGATACGCGGAATCGGGCGCGTTTTCTCCTTAATATCCTTTATCGCTGTACGCAGTTTTATTTGCGTTATCTTAACATTATTAACCGGCGCACCGAGCAGATTGAATATGCGCTCCGCAAAACAACCTCTAACAAAGAGCTGTTTCAGCTGATGGAAATTCAAAAATCGCTTGTTTACTTCACGACCGCGCTTAAAGACAATCATCTCGTCCTCTTAAAACTCTTGCGGATGGTTAAAAATCCGGCAGTGGTGAAGCTTGTTAACTTCTCTGCCGATGATGTCGATTTGCTCGACGATGTGATTATTGAGAACAAGCAGGCGATTGAGATGGTTGATATGCACCGTTCTATTCTTGAGGGGATGATGGACGGGTTTGCAAGCATTATCAACAACAATGTTAACCTTGTGATGAAATTTTTGGCCGCAATTACAATTATCCTTTCCATCCCGACGATGCTGGCCTCTTTCTGGGGGATGAACGTTCCTGTTGCCTTTGCCGGTGACCCGAACGGGTTTTGGTGGGTAATGGGGCTTTCCGCAATTGCGACCATTGGGACTATTATCTACTTCCGCCGCCGCGGGATGTTTTAACGGGAAAATTTTGTGAACTAGCTCGCGGATGGAAGCCCCACTTCGTCGCGTCGTGTACGTTTATGTACACTCGTGCTCCTTGGGGGGCATCCGCGGC
>CAJTWX010000022.1 GCA_910580155.1 uncultured Alphaproteobacteria bacterium | reverse complement strand
CGTTGCATCTATGCGTTCTACAAATTCTTTGACGTTTGCTGCTTTTTTCATTTTTTTGCTCCTAAATACATATTAAATATAATACATAGCGTAAATAATATATATTGGAAAGTCAATATATATTTTTTAAAAATATGTAAATTTTGTTGTATTCTCCAAAAAGCTTTGCTATATAGACTTAAAACAAACATATTTAGGAGAATGAAATGAAAAAACAGTTATCCGCACTTATCGCTGTACTGGCTCTCACCGCTTGTTCAGAGACCGAACAAACCGTGGTCGGCAAAACGTATTCGCTTTTGCCGGAAAAAAACATTACACTGGCCTTTGACGCCAAAGAAAACCGTTTTTATGGTAAGGCCGTAAACAACTATTTCGGTGAATATAAAATTGAAAAGAATAACATAACCTTAACCCTCATCGGCAGCACAATGATGGCAGCTCCCGAGCCTGAAATGAAAAAGGAAATGGAATATTTTCAAAATTTAGGCAAAATCAAAACCTACACGCTAAGCGATAAAAGCTTGGAACTCAATGGTGATGGTGTTACTCTGAAATATGAAGAGGCAAAAAATTAGTCTTTAAATTGAAAAAAAGCCACCCAAAAACAGCCGCAGAAAAAACTGCGGCTGTTTTCCTTTGCTAGATAAAGTTTCAATCAGCGTAACGCTGCACCTGTCTTTTTGCCAACCTCGTTGATAACCTTATTCATCAGCGCGTCAAGTTCGGCGTCGGTATAAGACTTTTCTTTCGGTTGGAATGTAACTGTAATCGCGATGGATTTTTTATCTGCGGGTAAATTGTCACCCTCGTATACGTCAAAAATCCGTACATCGCTGATATTCTCGCGGTCAGCTGTTTTTGCAGCTCCGATAATGCTGATGGCAGAAACGCTCTTGTTGCAAACAAATGCCAAGTCTTTCTCCACCGGTTGCAACGCGGAAAGTTCAAGCTTTTTCTTCGCCTTGGACTTGCCGTCACGCGGGGCAGGGATATTCTCTAAAAATACCTCAAACGCCATCACGTTGGTTTTAATGTCCAAGGTTTTCAAAACTGCAGGATGCAGCTCACCAAAGTAGGCAAGAACATTCTTACCCAATCTAATAGCTCCGCTGCGCCCCGGATGATAATAATCCGGTGCATCGGTTGTAATCTGCGGTGCCTCAATCGGGCCTTTTGCCGCGGCAATAGCAGCCAGTGCCGCCGACTTTGCATCAAATACATCGTAAGCACGGCTAGCCCCGCTCCAGTCTTTTTTAGATGTTTTACCAACGAATATACCGCTGGCCGCAGTCTGCTGTTCACCAGGATTACGCCCGAAAAATTCCGGTGCAACCTCAAAGATTGCCATATCCGCATAACCGCGCGCAATGTTGTTTTTCGCACCGATTAAAAGGTTTGGCAACAAAGACGGACGCATCTCGTCAAGCTCTGTAATAATCGGGTTTTGAATGTCAACCGGTGCGTGCCCTCTGCGGAAATATTTCGCAATCGAGCTGTCTGTAAAGCTGAATGTGACCGTTTCATACATTCCGCGCAACGCAAGCTCGTGTTTGACCATCATCACATTGTTTTGCAATGTTGTCAAAACCGGTCTCGGAAAATCCGCCGTTTTCATTGAAACTGCCGGAATATTGTCCAGCCCGACCATCCGCACGACTTCCTCAATCAAATCTTGTTCGCATTCAATATCGCCGCGCCAAGACGGGGAAACAGCCGTAATCACGCCTTCGCTTTCGCTGACCTTAAAACCGAGATTGCGCAAAATAGACGCGCATTTTTCTTGCTCAATTTCCATCCCGACAAAACTTTTCATTTTTGCCATCCGGAGCTGAACCGGTTTTGCCTCAAATTTTTCTTCACCGGCAATCTCAATCTCTGAAGCCTCGCCGCCGCAAATGTCTAGAATCATTTGTGTCGCATAGTTATTGCCCGAGATGTTGGACATCGGGTCAACCCAGCGTTCATAACGTGCACGAGAGTCGGAATCAAGCTGCAGCTTGCGTCCCGTGCGGGCAATACAAACCGGATTAAATAAAGCGCATTCAAGCAAAACATTCGTTGTGTCTTCAAAGCTGCCTTTGTTCAAACCGCCCATAATGCCGCCCAAACACTGCACGCCCTCGTCGTCGCATATCCCCAAAGCCTTGTCATCCAACACATAGCTCTTTTCATTCAAAGCCACAAACTCTTCGCCGTTTGCAGCCATCCGCACTGTCACGTTACCGGCAAGCTTATCCGCGTCAAAAACGTGTAGCGGACGTGCCAAATCATAGTTAATATAGTTTGTGATGTCGACAAGGGCGGAAATCGGACGTAAGCCAATAGCTGTCAGGCGGTCTTTCATCCATTTCGGCGTTTCTGCCTTGTTGTTCACGCCTTTGATATAACGCGCGGTATAAGTCGGGCAGGCGTCCTTGCAGGTTACGTTAACAGAAATAGGGCTTTTAAAGGAACCTTTAATTTCTTGAACATTAAGTGGTTTTAAAGTGCCAAGCCCCGCAGCTGCCAAATCACGTGCAATACCGCGCACGCCCAAGCATTCCGCCCGATTTGGCGTAATTGAAACTTCAATAACGGGGTCGATGTTCAAAATTTCTGCTGCAGGCTTACCGATAGCCGTATCAGCTGGCAGTTCAATAATGCCATTGTGATCATCGCCGACCATCAGCTCTTTTTCGGAGCACATCATCCCCATACTCTCAACGCCGCGGATTTTGGCAACCTTTAAGCGTTCTCCATAACAAGGAATAAGCGCTCCCGTCGGCGCATAAATGCCGATAAGCCCTTCGTGAACATTCGGCGCACCGCACACAACCTGTAGCGTTTCTTTACCGGTATTAACCCGCAGAATATGCAGGTGGTCAGAGTCAGGGTGCATCTCAACCGTTTCGATTTTAGCGGTATTAAAGCCCTCAAGCACCGCTGCCGGATTGATAACTTCCTCGACTTCCAAACCGATTCGTGTTAATGTTTCCACAATCTCATCAACGGACGCTTCTGTGTCCAGATGTTCTTTTAACCAAGATAAAGTAAATTTCATCGTGCCAATCCTCCGTTATTGCTCAATCCGCTTGTCATTGAAGAAAAATCAAGCGCCGTAAATCCATAGTTTTTAAGCCAGCGAACGTCAGATTCAAAAAACGTTCTCAAGTCCGGAATACCGTATTTGAGCATTGCGAGCCTGTCCATTCCCATCCCAAACGCAAAGCCCTGATATTCTTCAGGATCAATGCCGCAAGAGCGTAAAACGTTCGGATGTACCATTCCGCAGCCCAAAATCTCCAGCCAGTCAGTGCCCGCACCGATTTTAAGCTCAGTCTTTGTCTTTAAGCAACCTATATCCATCTCCGCCGATGGTTCGGTAAACGGGAAGTAAGACGGACGGAAACGAACCGGCAGTTCGTCCACTTCAAAAAACGCTTTCATCACATCATATAAACAGCCTTTAAGATGTGCAAGCGTTGTTGTCTTATCCACCACCAAGCCCTCAATCTGATGAAACATCGGTGTATGCGTTGCGTCATAGTCCGAACGATATGTCCGCCCCGGCGCAATAATGCGGATAGGTGGCTGTTTCTTTTCCATCGTACGGATTTGCACGCTTGAGGTTTGTGTGCGCACAACATAAGCATTGTCCAAGTCAAACTCTTTGGTGACATCATTGTTGACATAAAACGTATCCTGCATTTGTCGGGCAGGGTGATTCGGTGGTGTGTTGAGTGCGTTAAAGTTATGAAACTGGTCTTCAATGTCCGGTCCTTCCGCAACTTCAAAGCCCATCTCGGCAAAAATCGCAACTAGCTCTTCATATACTTTGGAAACCGGATGAATCCGCCCCTGAACTTCCGGCCGGCACGGCAGCGTCACGTCAATCACTTCATTTTTTAATTTTTCATTCAAAAGCTTTGTTTCAAGTTCTTGTTTTTTATCGGCAATGGTTGCTTCTAATGCAGCTTTGATAACATTGATTTTTTTACCGAACTCGATTCTTTCTTCTATCGGCATTGCCCCGAGCGTTTTCAAAAGTTCCGTAATTCGTCCCTTTTTGCCAAGTGCAGCCACGCGTACCTCATCAAGCGCCTTAATGTCTTGAGCGCCGGCAATCTGCGTCTCAATTTCTGTTTTTATATTTTCAATATCACTCATCGTATCACCTTAATATATTAAAAAACTGTTTTCTCTTCTCTCCAAACAGCTAAACGCTTATGTTTTAAACATAAAAGAGTCCTCTTGGTTGCCCAAGACGACTCTTTATTTACTGATATAAACTATACTAAAATCTTATTTAGCCAGAGCCGCTTTGGCAGTTTCTACTAACTTAGCAAAAGCTTGGGGCTCTTTGAAAGCGATATCAGCCAGAACTTTGCGGTCAAGCTCAACACCAGCTTTCGCAAGCCCGCTGATAAATCGGGAATAAGTCATATCGTTCAAACGAGTTGCAGCGTTAATGCGCTGAATCCACAAAGAACGGAAGTTTCTCTTCTTTGCTCTTCTGTCGCGGTAAGCATACTGCAAACCTTTTTCAACTTTTTCAACAGCTACTCTGAAAACGTTTTTATTGCGTCCTCTGTAGCCTTTCGCCATATCCAAAACTTTTTTATGGCGGGCGTGTGCTGTTACACCTCTTTTAACACGAGACATCTATATATCCTCCACTATTACAAATACGGTAAAAATTTCTTAACAATCTGAACATCAACTTCAGCAAGCAAAGTTGTGCCACGGGCTTGTCTTTTCATTTTCTGACTCTTGCAGAAGAGGCAGTGTCTCTTGTTGGCAAAATTTCTTTTCAATTTGCCGGTTCCGGTAACGCTGAAGCGTTTTTTAGCCGAACTTTTTGTTTTTAATTTAGGCATTTCAATCCCTTTCAAAATTTAAGTTGGATTAAGATAACAGTTAGGCATGCCATTAGCCCTGACCGTCATTCGCCCCATATTTATACACTAGATTTTTAAATTGTAAAGCATTTTTTTAATTTAAAATTAAGATTTTTATTAAAAAAGGAGCCTCACAGCTCCTTTCAATTTTATTCTTTGTCTTCCACGATTTTAATATGCAAATCGTCAATCTGCTGCTGGTTGACCGTATTAGGAGCCTGCATCAGCAAGTCTTGCGCTTTGCCGTTTAAGGGGAAGAGAATAACATCACGGATAATCGGCTCATCCAAGAGCAGCATAACCGTTCTGTCAACCCCGGGAGCACACCCTGCGTGCGGTGGAGCGCCATATTTAAACGCGTTAATCATACCGCCGAATTTATTATCAACCACACTGTTGTCATAACCGGCAATTTCAAATGCTTTATACATAATCTCCGGCTTGTGGTTGCGCACTGCGCCAGAAGCCAGTTCTACGCCGTTGCAAACCATATCAAATTGATATGCCAAAATCTCCAACGGGTCTTTATTTAAAAGTGAGTCCATTCCGCCCTGTGGCATAGAGAACGGGTTATGAGAAAATTCAACCGCGCCGGTTTCTTCATTTTCTTCATAAAACGGGAAATCGACAATCCAGCAGATTCTGAATGCGTTTTTCTCAATCAGATCCAGCTCTTCGCCCAACTTGGTGCGAACTTTGCCGGCAAATTTATTGATAAGCTTTTTATTGCCGCCCATAAAGACAATCGCATCGCCTTCTTTAACGCCGAACATATTTTTAAGCTCTGCCATTTTTTCTTCGGAAAAGAATTTGGCAATGCCTTTCGCTCCGGCAGAAGATAACGCAACATAAGCCATCCCGCCGAAACCTTCTTCTTTGGCAAAGCCGTCCAGCTTGTCAAAAAACGAACGTGGTTTTTCGCCGGCTTGCGGAATAACAATCGCGCGCAGTTCTTCGCCATTTGCCGCTTTGCTGTCATAAACGCCAAAACCGGAATTGTTAAAGAATGCAGTTGCATCCTGAATGTAAAGCGGATTGCGTAAATCCGGTTTATCAGAACCGTATTTCAGCATAGCCTCTCTAAATGCGATTCGCTGAAACGGCGCTTGGTCAACTGTCTTCCCGTTGGCAAACTCGTTAAAAATACTTCCCATCGTCTTTTCTATGACGCCAAACACATCTTCCTGCGTAGCAAAAGACATCTCCATATCAAGTTGGTAAAACTCGCCGGGGGAGCGGTCAGCGCGCGGGTCTTCATCGCGAAAACACGGTGCAATCTGGAAATATCTGTCAAACCCCGAAACCATCAACAGCTGTTTAAACTGCTGCGGAGATTGCGGTAGCGCATAAAATTTCCCCGGATTCAAACGTGACGGAACCAAAAAGTCCCGCGCCCCTTCTGGGGAAGAAGCTGTCAAAATCGGTGTCTGATATTCCAGAAAGCCCTGTTCACCCATCAGTTCGCGCATTCTTTTGATAACTTGGCAGCGCAAAATAATATTATTATGAATTTTCTCGCGGCGCAAATCTAAAAATCTGTATTTCAAACGCATATCTTCGGGAGAATTATCTTCGCCGAAAACCTGAATTGGCAGTACATCTGCCATAGAGTGCAGTTCAACCGATTCGACCAAAACCTCAATATCTCCGGTCGGCATATTTTTATTCACGCTTTCACGCAAAACGGCTTTTCCATCCACGGTAATCACACTTTCAACGCGGATATCTTCAAACTTCTTAAATAAATCGCTGGAGCTATCCACCACACATTGCGTAATGCCATAATGGTCGCGAAGGTCAATAAAGCATAAGTTGCCCAAATTGCGTTTGCGGTGAATCCAGCCGGAAAGCTTAACATTTTTTCCTGCGTCTCCGGCTCTTAACTCGCCGCAGGTATGCGTTCTGTATTCAATCATAAATACCTCAAAATATGGTGTTAACACTAATATCCGCATTAAATCCCTTATTTGGCATAAATGCAAGCTAAAATTAAAAAAATCTTAAACAATCCCCTATATTGTGATAAAAAAACAATAAGGAACAAGCCCGATGAATTTGATTGATAATACTAAAGAGCTGGAAGATGCCTGCAAAATCCTCAAAAAACAAAAGGTAATTGCGATAGACTGTGAATTTTTGCGCGAGAAAACCTATTATTCCATCCCCTGTCTGATACAAGTCGGCTATGACGAGGGGGCTTTTTTGCTCGATCCACTGGCGAAAGAGATGGATTTTACGCCCTTTTTTGAGCTGATGCAAAATAAAAAAGTTCTGAAAGTTTTTCACTCCGGCCGGCAGGATATAGAAATTATTTATAACTTGTCAGGAGCCATACCAATCCCTGTTTTTGATACACAGATAGCAGCACAAGCGTGCGGGCTGGGCGATTGCGTCAGTTATGAAAATCTGGTCAGGGTGTATTGTGATAAAGAATTGGATAAATCTTGCCGTTTGACTAACTGGCAACTGCGTCCGCTGACAGACGAACAGATGGAATATGCAGCAGGCGACGTAACTCATCTGTTGCCCTGCTATCATCAAATTGCCTTGTATCTGAAAGAAAACAACCGCGAAAATTGGGTTGAGGAAGATATGGCGGATTTAGTTGATATAAGCCATTATAAAATTGAACCGCAGGATGCGTGGCTCAGAATTCGCCATAACGGGCACTCCGTTGCTTTTGTGAATGCCTTAAAAGCGCTTGCTGCTTGGCGTGAGGAACGGGCAATGCGGCAAAACGTATCGCGGCAGAATATTATCAAAGATGATTTTTTAATCAATATTGCATCAGCATTTCCGAAAACTCTCGAAGAAATGAAACAAGTCCGCGGAATGCGTACGGATATTGCTAAAAGCGTATTAGCTAAAGAAATGATAGAAGTACTGTCTGCTCTTGCTGAAAGAGGTTTGGACCGTTCGCTTGGCAAGCTTGACCGCGAACGTGATGTAACCCTGCCGCCAAGCCAGCAGTCATTATATGAAATTTTGCGCTTGCTCTTAAAAATTAAAAGCAATGAATACGGAGTCGTTTCTCACTTGATAAGTTCGGAAAAAAATCTCCGTGAATACATCAAAAATCCCAAAGCGAAAAATCAGATTCTCACCGGCTGGCGCTATGGCGTATTTGGCAAAACAGCCGAAGACTTCCGCCGCGGAAAACTAGGATTGATGTATAATCCGCAAACCCGTGACATTAACATTAAAGAACTTTAAGGAGCTGAATTATGAAAACAATTTATCCCGTACTTGCCGCAACAATGCTGTCGTTTAATGCACACGCATTTATTGTTTCCCCGCACGTAGGGCTTGACTATGTATCTGCAACGCCAAACGGCTACGGCAATATCGACAGCTTAAACGGTGGCGCTTTAAGTGTCGGCGTAAAAGCTCTCGGGTTTGTGTCATTGGAGGGATATTATCAAAAATATTTCTCAACCGATGCCGCGCACGGTTCCAAAACCAAACCGGCAGCTTATGGCGTAGATGCCGTTTTTGATACCTTGAATTTAGGAGTTGTTGAGCTGCTGACAACCGTCGGATATGGTAAATATTCATTGGATGGTGGTAAATTAAGTTCCAAAATGGAAGGTTTTGAAGATAAAACTTACCGCGCAGGTTTTGGTGCCCAGCTGAACCCGACAAGCAATATCGGCATCCGCGCAATGTACCGCTATATCTTCCCCGAAGACAATTTCTTCAAGAAAAATGTACAGGAACTTACCATCGGCGTCAGATATTATTTCTTTTAAAAAAAGTGGTAGGCAAGGTTAAAAAGAATAATGTTTAAGAACGACTTTTAACTCTTTACGTTTTTTATATTGCTTTTTGACCTTGCCAAAAGTTATCTCACTTAATCTCCAACAATACCAATAAGACAATTTGGGATGTAAAACAGGATTATCCGAAAGAATGTATGAACCGCTAAGCTTCTTAATCCGGTAACAGCCTATATAGATAATAAAAAATCACAATTATTAGTCATAGTATTTTTTTATATTTTTAACTAAAATATCTTTATTCTCACTTATCGGATAATCAATAAATTGAGAAACATTTGTTTTCAAATAATTGAACCATCCATAAAGAAGCGATAAGTAAGAATTATATGCAGTTTCTTCACCTGAATTTTCACCAACATAACCATTTCTAGCTATAAAAGTTTCATAACGTACAGGATAGGTATATGCAATAGATATATCTTGAATTAAATTAACATATCCATATTCGTCCACGACTAAAATATTATTTTGTTGATCATCACCATTTTTTAATAAAAGAGAAATTTCTTCTTCTGTAAAAAGATACATTGGTTTTTTATTTTGTTTTAATTCTATTTCCAATATTTTTGTGATGATGGTATCAAATCCATTATTTTTACAGATATTATCTATATATTTTTGGCAAGCATTCATTGTTCTAATCATTTTCTCACGATCAGAAACACAATAAGCCACAGAAAGATCTTTAGGTGATAATAATCTGATTACACCATCTTTACATAAATAGCATTTCTCTTTTTCATTCAAAAATAAAGAAGTATCACTAAAATCCAAAGTAATACAGCCAAAATTCGTATCAAATACTAAAAAATATAATGCATTTCCTTGTAAATTATCCTGTTCAAGAAAATTTTTAAAAGACCATTCTTTATAATGTTTTAAAATGTATTCTTAGGGGTCTTTGTAACTATTTAAATTCGAATAGTTTTGGGTATGTGCATTTTCCATCATAGTTCTCCTTATTTTTTGATACGTTTAAACAACGGTATAAAACCGAATAAATAACTTCTTTTAATGTTTCCTTTTATACGTGTTTTCCAACAAGGAAGGCCAAAGAAGTCATATTTGATTTTATTGGAAGTGATTTTCTTCTTAAATAAAGGAAGACCCAATATATAAAATTTTATGTTTTTGCCTCTATTATTTTTCTTAAATATTGGTAAACAATTAAAAAGCTTTAATTCATATTTTGAATTGCTCTTATGAATATTTAAATGATAATAAGAGCAATTCAAAATATTCATAAAAAATATAACCATCACGTTCTAATATTTTCCAACCATATTTGGGGGAATTATGTAATAACCACACATTAAAAAAGCGTTCAATTAAAAATGCCGGTACTCTTATATGGAAATAAGAAGTATACTTTGACCAATCTGATTTACTTTCTAATTTTGATAAAATGTCAAAAGACCACTCCATAAATTGAATGAAAATATCTTTTTTCATTGTGAATAGTAAACAGAAATATGCGCTTTTGCTATTCATTACTTTATTCATAGCCGGTATGTAATCTGGATAATCTTCAATTATAATCTGTTTGAGAATTTCTAAATCTTTTTGAGGATGAAATTCTAGGTATTGCTCTTCAATAGTTGCTTCTGGAACTATACTATACTTTCTAGGTAAAACTATGTCATAATCCTTAATTGCATTATACACTAAATCTGAACTGTATTTATTATTGAAAGAATCTATAAATTGTTGTATGGAAATTCCTTGTAAAAAAGGGGATTTTTGAGTAAATGTAGTGTAATCAAGCATTCTCCTATAATGACAAAAGCCGACATACTCTAAATCGGGATGATTTTGTAAATAATTTTTCCATACCCAATACCAGGCCGTTAGTTCTCCGTAATTTTTATTCTTATTATCAATTTGTATACCGTCACAAGATTGTAACATATCCATTCCGTTATATAAACCATAATTTCCAGTTTGGATAGGGCTAATCATATCGTTTTCAAATCGATATGCTGAAGTATGATAAATACAAAATACTTTAACTTTTTGCCTTTTAGCTAAAAATGATTGATTGTAATATTTAAGCCATAAAGAATTTAAATCATTGCAATATGTTCCTAATGTCCAAGGTTTGTACTTTCCCGTATAATGAACAATAACAGCTGAAACTTTTTTAGAAGGTAAGTCGTTAATATGAGCAGGTGTCATATTATAAATACAATCTAATTTTTTGATTTTTCCTCTTGCTGTAAGATTTAAAATATCTTGGTCAGAATAAGTAATAAGAGAACAACATTTTTCGGATATAGTGGAAAAAATCTCAAAAAAATGATCCTCTCTCATCTTTTTGAGATTCATCAACAAAACACCGGCATTGATATAAATTTCATTTTTAGAAAAATTTAATTTATCAAAAACATACTTATCCTTATATAAACAACGTTCTTCTATTCCTCCAACCCAATTAGTATCTAAATCAATTTCATATAGTGGGCTTAAATCCCCATTAACAATAGTATCTGTATCCAGATATAAAATCTTATCAAGCTCAGGCAATAAATCTGCGGCTAAATAACGGGAGTACGTATCAAGAGATATGTCTTGCCGTGCTGAATCAGAGATTTTAAAATTACTTAAAAACGTATTGTCAACTTTTTTGAAAATAAGCTTACATTTTTGATTTTCCAATTCTTTTAGAAACACCTCATCGTGTTTGGATAAATCTGTATGAAAAATATAGAAATTAAAATTTTTGTTTGGATTGTTTTTTTGAATTGAAGTAATTAAAACAACTAACTGCCTTACATAAAAGGAATTTATACAAAACAATACAGAAAATATAGGTAAATTATTTAACATTGTGTTCTCCGTGGTCTAAAATTTGTTTCACGCAGAAATCATACATATCGTTGCTGTTTAAAGCTTCCTTATACCAGTCAACCGTTTTCTCAACTGCTTCCTGCAAGCCCCATTTGGCTTCCCACTGCAACATAACGTACGCTTTGGTTACATCAAGGTTTAAAAGGGTATTCTCGTGTACGGCGTTCGGGTCGGAAGCGTCCACCACTTTTCCTTTGCCATAATAGTCCACCAAACGGCGCACCACTTCTAAAACCGGCTTGTTGGCAGAAATATGCGGCCCGAAGTTAAATCCGGTCGCATAAATTATCGGGTCTTCCATCAGTTTCTGCCCGACTTTAAGATAACCGGACAACGGCTCTAAAACGTGTTCCCACGGGCGTGTGGCAATCGGATTGCGGATTTCAATGTCTTTGCCCGCCTCAATATAGCGGATGCAATCCGGAATTAAGCGATTATCCGACCAATCTCCCCCGCCAATAACATTGCCCGCGCGCACAACGGCAATCGCCTTGCCGTGCTTGGCAAAATCTTTAGGGTTGAAATAAGAATTGCGATAAGAAGAAATCATCAATTCCGTGCAGCCTTTGGAAGAAGAATACGGGTCATATCCGCCCATACGGTCAGTTTCTTTATATCCCCAAATCTGCTCCACATTTTCATAGCATTTGTCAGAGGTAATCATCACCGCGTATTTAATACAATCATTCGCTCGTACCGCTTCCAAAATATTGAGCGACCCCATCAGGTTGGTTTCGTAAGTTTCTTTCGGCTGCTCATATGCCGTGCGTACCAAAGCCTGCGCCGCGAGGTGGAAAATAATTTCCGGCTGATACTTTTTGACCGTTTCGTTTAGCTTTTCAAAATCTCTCGTATCGCCGCGCACATCGGCAAAAAGTTTGTCGTGCAAATGGCAGGCTTCAAAGTTGCCTTTATCAGAATAAGGGTCAAGCGAATAGCCAACCACTTTGGCTCCCATCATCGTCAGCCAAATCGAAAGCCAAGAACCCTTAAAGCCCGTATGCCCAGTTACTAATACTGTTTTGCCTTTATATGCGTCATTATACATTTTGATGTTCCTTCCACCAGTTAATAGTTTGTTTCAGTCCGTCTTCCAAAGAATATTTGGGTGTCCACCCGATAGATTTTAATTTATCATTATTGCCGACTACCAAATCATCGCCAAACGCCGCCGGAACAGCGCCCCATATAATTTTGCCTTTAAAGTCGGTCAGTTCTGCGATTTTGCAGACAATCTCCCGCAGTTGCACCGGTTTGCCCGAAGAGATATTGACTGCGCCTTCAAGATTGCTCTCAAACACATCCATAATCCCGCGCGCCGTGTCTTCAACGTGTAGATAGTCTTGAAATTTCAAGCAATCGCTAACCAACACGTCTTTCCCGTTAAGGCAGGCGTTGATAACCGATGGCATAAGGCGCTGCGGCTTTTCGTTTGGGCCATAAAGATTAAAAATCCGCGGCCATTTAAAAGCTATACCGTTTTGTTTGCAAAAAACTTTGGCTATATTGTAAACAGCATTTTTCCCGTTGCCATAAAGCGTTTGCGGGTCGGTCGGCGTAGAGTCTTCCAATAAGTAGCCGTATTTATACTCATATTCCGAGCAAGTACCGGCTCCGGCAAAAGTTTTCCCGCCATTTTCGGCAAAACTTTGCAATAAGTTGAGCGTTGCAGCCACCCAGTCCATATTAAGGTTGTGAATGTGGCACTTTGGTCCCACATACCACGCAAGGTGAATCAAATTTTCAAACCGATGCTCTGCCAAAAAACGAGATACTGCTGCCTTATCCATCAAGTTCATTGTATGCTGAATAAAATTCGGCTGTTCAGCAACAGGGGCAGGGTATACTAAAGCGTGCACTTCATATCCGCGGCGCAGCAATTCTGCCGTTACCTGAGAGCCGATAAATCCGGTTGCGCCGGTAAGCAATACTTTTTTCATATCTTATTCCCACAGTTTCCACGGGGCAGTATTGTTTGCCCACATTTTGTTTAAATCTTCTTTGTCTTTAAGCATATCCATCGCGTGCCAAAATCCTGTGTGCTTATAGGAGTTAAGATTGCCGTCGCGTGCCAGATTCTTTAAGGGTAAATCTTCCCACATCAGCTCTTCGCAGTCTTCGGGGATATAGTTCAGGGCTTCCGGTTCGCAGACAAAGAACCCCGCGTTAATCCACGCGCCGCTTTCTTTGGGCTTCTCCTGAAATTTGGAAATTGTGCCATCGTTTTCAATTCCCAATGCGCCAAAACGCCCCTCCGGCTGATAAGCGGTCAGTGTGCAAAGCTTGCCGGATTTTTTATGGCTTTCAATCAAAGCCGGAATATCTACATCGCCCACGCCATCGCCGTATGTCAGCATAAATGGTTCGTTGCCGATATATTTTTGTGCTTTTTTGATACGTCCGGCAGTTTTGGTGTTGCGCCCCGTATATAGCATAGTCACCTTAAAAGGTTCACACCTGTTCTGATGCACTTCTACGGCATTCGTAGATAAATCAACCGTCACGTCGGAGTTGTTCATATAGTAGTTAACAAAGTAATCTTTAATCACTTCTTGCTTATATCCGGTCAGTACCACAAATTCATTAAACCCGTAGTGCGAGTAAATCTTCATAATGTGCCACAAAATCGGAAAACCGCCGATTCCGACCATCGGTTTGGGTTTAACATTTGTTTCTTCGCCGAGCCTCGTCCCGAGTCCGCCTGCTAATATGAGTACTTTCATTATAATATCCCTCTGGTTATTAAACACATTAAGCGCCAACCTAATGGCAAATTAAAAATTTTGTTTAAAGGCGATGTCAACAAGTTCCACTGTCCGCAAAGTGTGCGGGTGTGGTAATACATTTTTCTGAAATCTCTTTTCAAAATCTGTAAAACATCTTCTTTTGAATGTCCGCGAACCGCTAAAACATCTGTCAATTCAGTTATGGCAGTTCCCAGATTCTTTAGTTCATCCGCTGTAAACGGCATATTCTGCATAAGTTTAAAAACTAATTCTGCTTTGCCATTAAGCTGTCCGGCAAAAGAGGTTAGCGCCGTATGCCGGACAAACAGACTCTTTGCAGCCTGTTCAAGCTTGCGTTGATTGGATGTATTGGCATTATAAAACCTGTAATATGTAAGCACGTCTTCCAAAACTCTGAATTCTGTTTTGCCGATTAAATCCACATAAAATCCGTAGTCTTCAGCCGGTACGCAGTCATCGCGGTATCGGATATGGTATGTATCCAACACATATTTTCGTACCATAACCGAAGATTGGCAAAAGACGCACCCACCTAAAATCAAGTGCAGTTCAATATCTTTGTGTTTTTTTGCGTCACAAAAATGCATTCCTTTGCTGTTTTCGCCAAAAAATTCGGCACTTGTTCCCAAACAGCCGGTTTCCGGATGTTGTTCTAAATAGGCAACTTGTTTTTCCAGCCGCTCAGGCAAGGCAATATCATCAGAATCAAAAAAAGCTATATATTTGCCATTACAGCGTTCAATTCCATAGTTTCTTGCACCGGCAGGTCCGCAATTGGTTTCTATCCGATAATAAGTAATTCTCGAGTCTTTATACGATGCAATAATCTCTTTGATATATTCGCGAGAGCCGTTATCAATTATCAAAAATTCAAAATCAGTGAACGTTTGCGCCAAGATGCTCCCAATAGCCTCGCGTAAATAATTTTCATTAGTATTATATACCGGCATAATCACAGAAACTTTAGCCATTAACCGCCTCCCGCAATTTGTTTTTAAGCTCGGGATTTTGGCGCATATATGTATAAAGCGTAACCTCGTGAACGCCTAAGGCCGCCGCAATATGGGCATTGGTTTCGCCTTTTAGCTTCCGCAAAATGATTTCATCGTTTTTGCCATCCAAGATTCGTTTTTTATTTCTTGTTTTACGTTCAGCGGATTTTGCTGTTACTTTTTTGGCGGCTAAGGCCTTTTTTGTAGTAATGGAAATCAGGCTGTTTCTGATTTGGATGGAAAGTTCAAGCCCCTCCATAAGAATTTGGCTTTTTGAACTTTGCGAAAGTTCAATATTTTCACTGATTAAAACAATTTTAGAAACTTTGCGAAGAATCAGGTTTAGCTTTTCTTTAACATTAAGCAAAGAGTTTCCCAAACAAACGGCATTTGCTAAAAGTAATGTGCAGTCAGAGCTTTGAATGTTGTCTAAAATATTCAAGATGTTGTTATGCTCAAGGAATATATCAATAGAACATTTGTGTGCTATCGCATATTGCCCGAGAATATCTCTTTGTTCATTTAAAGAAATATTTTTAGTATTCGTATCTAAATAACCAATAATCATACTGTCCAAGTCTCTTCATAAACGACCGTTTATGGAGAGCTGAGCTTATACATTTAACTTAATATAAAAATAGAAGAAAAATTACTTTAATTTCCAAGACTTAAAAAAACGCTTGACTTGCTTATTATTGCTTAATATCTTATACGAAGAATATATAAATTAAACGGTCGTTTGTGGAGAATAAATGAAGTGTTGCAAGTGCCGCTGGCACCGGTCATTTATTGAGAAGCAAATGAACGATAATCCCAAAGAAGAAAAAGCCCTCCGGTTGGAGGGCTTTTCTGTTACATTGCTTTTTTGACTTCTTCAAAGGCTTGTGGCAATTTACCTGCGTCAGGTCCGCCGGCTTGCGCCATATCAGGCCTTCCGCCACCGCCTTGTCCGCCAACAGCAGCCGATGCGATGCGCACCAAATCAACAGCCGAATATTTGTCTGTTAAATCCTTGGTAACGCCAACCACAATCGAGGCTTTGCCATCTTTATCTGTCGCCAGAACCATAACACCAGAGCCAATGTTCTGGCTCATTTCATCAATAAAAGCTTTCAGCTCTTTCGGGTGAACATCGGGAATAACCTTGCCGATAAATTTCACGCCGTTGACAACTTCTGCTTCGCTGTTTTTAGCAGCGCCACCGCCGGCAAGCGATTTTTTCAAATTAAAGATTTCAGCTTCCATCTTTTTGCGTTCGGTAAGTAAGTTGTTGATACGCGCTTCCAAATCGTTCACATTGGTTTTAAGCGTGTTGCAAACAGCGTGCAGTTTGCATTCCACATCTTCCACATATTCTTCCGCGCCTTTGCCTGTCACACACTCAATACGGCGCACGCCGGCTGAAACCGCCGATTCGCCGATAATATTGAAGTAGCCGATTTCGCCGGTGTTGCAAACGTGCGTACCGCCGCAAAGTTCGCGAGAATAAACTTCGCCGTCTTTTTCCATTGTTACCACGCGAACTTCTTCACCGTATTTCTCGCCAAATAACGCCATCGCCCCTGTTTTGACGGCCTCGTCTTGGTTCATCAAAACCGTGTTGACCGTATAGTTTTGGCGGATTGCCGCGTTGACCATATCTTCAGCCTGTTTCAATTCTTCCGCAGTAATCTGCTGATGGTGTGAAATGTCAAAGCGCATTCTGTCAGCAGCCACCATAGAGCCTTTTTGCGTTACGTGTTCGCCTAAAATTGTCCGCAAAGCCTTATGCGCTAAGTGCGTTACCGAGTGGTTGGCGCAAATGCATTTCCGATTCTCCGCATTAACCTCAAAGTTTGCAAAGTCTTCAACTTTAACTTCTCCCTCAATCATCCGGCAGCAATGCACAAACACGGTATCAAGCTTGCGTTTGGTGTCAAACACTTCCGCCCTAAACCCTTTGCCGGAGATAACGCCGGTGTCACCAACCTGACCGCCGCATTCTCCGTAAAAAGGAGACTGGTTGGCAACCAGATAAAACTCGCCGCCTTTAACACTTTCAACAATTTTATTGTCCTGCACCAGAGTTTTAACAATGCCATCACTTTTAGTCGTTGTATAACCTAAAAACTCTGTTCCACCGATTTTTTCCTTAACTTCAAACCAGATTTTCTCTGTTCCGGCATCGCCAGACCCCGCCCAGTTTTTGCGCGCCTCTTCTTTTTGTTTTGCCATTGCAGCGTCAAACCCGTTCACATCAACTTCGATTCCTTTGTTCTTCAAAGCATCTTGTGTCAAATCAAGCGGAAAACCATAAGTGTCATACAGTTTAAACGCCGTTTCGCCGTTAAGAGTATCCCCTTTGCCAAGGTGAGCCGTTTCGTCATCAAGCAAACGCATACCTTTATCAAGCGTTCTGCCAAAACGCGTTTCTTCGGCCTTAATTGTTTCGCTGATAAGTTTTTCAAAGCGGTAAAGCTCCGGATAAGCTTCGCCCATTTCTTTTTGTAAGGTAGGCAAAAGCTTATACATCATCGGCTCTTTAACGCCCAAAAGATAAGCGTGGCGCATAGCTCTGCGCATAATGCGGCGCAAAACATAGCCGCGTCCTTCGTTTGAGGGCAGCACGCCGTCGGCAATCAAAAAGCTCATTGCCCGCAGGTGGTCGGCAATTACATTGTGTGAGGCTTGCAGCTCGCCTTTGGGATTCGTGTTCGCAATATTCGCAATTGCCTCAATCAGGTGTTTGAACGTATCTGTATCAAAGTTGGAGTGTACGCCTTGCAAAATAGCAGCGATTCGCTCTAACCCCATCCCCGTATCAATTGATGGCTTTTTTAAGTTAATGCGTGAACCGTCCGGCAAATCCTCAAATTGGTCAAACACCAAGTTCCAGATTTCAATAAATCTGTCGCCGTCTTCTTCGGGTGTCCCCGGAAGCCCGCCCCAAACCTCAGGCCCGTGGTCATAAAAAATCTCCGAGCAAGGTCCGCAAGGCCCCGTATCTCCCATCTGCCAGAAGTTGTCTTTAGTCGCAATGCGGATAATCCGCTCGTCAGCCAGCCCCGAAACCTTTTTCCAGATGTTATAAGCTTCATCATCTGTGTGGTAAATGGTAACTGCAAGCTTTTCCTTCGGAATCATAAATTCTTTTGTGAGTAACTCCCACGCATAGTAAATAGCTTCCTCTTTAAAATAGTCGCCGAACGAAAAGTTGCCGAGCATTTCAAAAAAAGTATGGTGGCGCACATCATAACCCACGCTGTCCAAATCATTGTGCTTGCCGCCGGCTCGAACGCTTTTTTGGGAAGTTGCGGCTCGCGTATATTCTCTGGTCTCGTTTCCTGCTAAAATGTTTTTAAATTGCACCATACCCGAGTTTGTAAACATCAACGTCGGGTCATTATCCGGAACAAGAGAAGACGCCGGCACAATTTTATGTCCGTTCTTCTCAAAATAATTCAAGAAAGTTTTTCTTATTTGATTAACGCTAGTCATTTTTTCTTCCCAAAAAATTAAATTAAACTTTTTAACCCGCCTAAAATAAAGCAGTTTTTTTTGTATGTAAAGTTTAAATTTAGCGGAAAGAGCGATTCGTGTCCGTTAATTCATAAAATAAATGTAAATATTCAACACTGTCGCAAACATCAGCCACGCCAAATACGGCAATAAAAGAATAAACGACCATAGGTTAATGAAGATAAATGTATGCATCATCAGCGCTGCCACCATATCCAGAAAAATAATAACAATTGCCGAAGCTCCCAGCTGCTGCATATAGAAAAAGCTGAATACCCAGACAATCTGCAAAAATAATTGGCTTGTAAACAGCGCATTTGCATCATCAAATTGTTCTAAAGTTTTGCGCGACGAAAGCACCAGATAAAAACTCACAAATTGCAAAAAGTATATAAGCCACCACGCGTATGAAAAATATTTCTTATCCGGAGTAAAAGCCGGCTTGTCAAGCATATCATAATAAGGGATAAGCCCGAGATCTACAATATATTTGGAAATCCACGCCGTCACAAAAACCAAAACAAAACTATACAGCGCCTGCATCATTTTCAGTGTCATTTATACCTCCATATTCCTGAATTTCCTCTATATATATGTTATAAGCAAAATTACATCCCGAAAAAATGCAAAAAAATATAATAAAAAATTTGCATTTTTAAATAAATGGTATATAAACAAAACTAGAACAAAATGATAAAGGAGTAAAAAAATTGGCAATAACGGATGATAACGGGATAAAAATTTACGAACCGGCTGATTTTGAAGGAATGCGCAAAGCCGGTAAATTAGCAGCCGAGTGTCTGGATTATATTACGGATTTTGTGGATGTCGGCGTTACAACGGAATATCTGGACGACTTATGTCGTGAATTTATCAAATCGCATAAAGCTATTCCCGCTTGTTTGGGGTATCACGGCTATCCCAAAACTATCTGTACCTCCATAAACCACGTTATTTGTCACGGCATTCCCGATGACCGCAAGCTTGAAGATGGCGATATCGTTAATATTGACGTCACGGTCATATTGGACGGCTGGTTTGGTGATACTTCCCGTATGTATTATGTCGGCAAATCCAAACTTAAGGCAACGCGCTTATGTGATGTAACCTATGAGTGCCTGATGCGCGGTATAGATGTTGTCCGCCCCGGAGCCCGATTCGGTGACATCGGAGCCGTAATTGAGGAGTATGCACACAAATATGGGTATTCTGTTGTCGAAATGTTTTGCGGGCACGGTTTGGGGCGTGTTTTTCACGACGAGCCGAATGTTTTGCACTTCGGTCGCAAAGGAACCGGTCCTCTGATAAAAGAAGGGATGTTCTTTACGATAGAGCCGATGATAAATATTGGCAAGAAATTTGGCACGATTCTCCCGAATGGCTGGACAGCCGTCACCAAAGATCGCACACTTTCTGCCCAGTTTGAACACTCGCTGGGTGTGACCAAAGATGGCTGTGAAGTGTTTACATATTCTCCTCGGGGGCTGGATAAACCGCCGTATAAAAAATAAAAAAAGGACTAAAAATTATGGCTAATAATTACAAACGGGGCGACAAGGAC
>CAJTWX010000021.1 GCA_910580155.1 uncultured Alphaproteobacteria bacterium | reverse complement strand
AGGTTAAAGTTTTTTTAAGAGGATAACTATGAATAAAGAAAATATTGCGGCAATCATTTTGGGGGCAGGCAAGGGGACGCGGATGAAGTCTGATTTGCCGAAAGTGATGATGCCGGTGTGCGGAAAAACGATGATTAAGCACATTATCAATACGCTTGAAGAGATGGGAACAAAAGAGATTGTGACGATTATTGCGCCTGATGGCGGACTGGTGAAAAACGAAACTGCGCCCTATAAAACCGCCGTGCAGGATAAGCAGCTGGGGACAGGACACGCTGTTTTGTGTGCCAAAGAGGCGTTAACAGGTTTTGACGGGGCTGTGCTCGTTATCTTTGGTGATACGCCGCTGATTACGAAAAATACGTTTTTAAAAGCAGCTGAGAAAATCCGTGAGGGATATGCGGTGGCGGTGCTCGGGTTCCGTCCGAAAGATGCGGCGCGCTACGGCAGACTCAAGATGAACGGAGCAGAGCTTACGGGAATTGTGGAATATAAAGACGCAACGGACGAAGAACGGCAGATTGATTTTTGCAATTCGGGCTGTATGGGGTTTGACGGAAAATATTTATTTGAGATTTTAGAGAGAATCGGCAATGAAAATGCCGCCGGTGAGTATTATCTTACTGATGCGGTGAAAATTGCGCGGGAGATGGGACTTAAATGTACGGCTATTGAAGGTGACCCGAAAGAAGTGGCAAGTGCCAACACGCGTGAGGAGCTGGCAGAGCTTGAAACATTTTACAAGGAAAGAGAAAATTGGCGTTAAGAGGAATCAGAGATTATTGGTTTGGCGGGGTGATGGCGTTGTTTGTGCTGTTGTTTATGCTGTTTGTGGGGGTGGTTGCCTCTGCGCCGCATAATGATGCGGGAATGCGCGGGTTTGCGCCGTGTACGTTTGTTATGGCCGAAGAGTTAAATGCCGCAGCCGGCGAACATAAAGTCTGGGAAGTGATGACAGTTATCGGCAAAGGGTATCTGTGCTATGCGGGCGTGATGCGGCAGGGGGCGGAACTCTGGGCAGAAGGCAAACAATCTACGCCGTGGGCAAACTATTTGTTTAAGCCCGAGACGTATGTTGCCGCGCCGGATGAAAGCGAACCGTTTTCAGAAGATTTATTAAAAGCAAATATGCTTGATGAGGAAGAGAACACAACTTTTGGTGATAATGAAAATAATAAGGAGAACAGTGATGGCGGAAAATAAAAAACTGCCCGAATGGGATTTGAGCGAATATTATGCGGGAATGGAAGATAAGAAAATTGACGAAGATATTGCCCTGTATGCCCAAAAGGCCGAAGAGTTTGCGGCAAAATACCGCGGACGTGTGGCCGGACTTGATGCTAATGAATTTTTGGAAGCGTTGAAAGATGTGGAAGAGCTTGACAGAATTGCTGCCAAGTTGGGTGGTTTTGCAAGCCTGAACTCTACGACGCAATTAACTAATCCGAAAGCCTCGGCGCTATATCAGCGTGTTGTGGAGGCGCTGAATGCGGCAGGAACGAATTTGGTGTTTTTCGGGTTGGAATATAACCAGCTTTCGGCAGAGCAGGAGGAAAAACTCTTTGCCGATGAGCGGGTGGCTTTTTACAAACCGTATCTTAAAAGGCTGCGCAAATATAAGCCGTATGAGCTTTCTGAAGAGGTGGAGCAGACGCTGCTTGAGAAAGATGTGACTTCCGGTTCTGCGTGGGTGCGTTTTTATGAAGAGTCTATGTCGCGTTTGTCATATGAGGTGGACGGAAAGACCTATAATGATGCGGAAATCGGCAAACTGTGCGTTCATCCGGATGCGGCAGTGCGCGAGAAAGCCGGCAAAGAAATTAACCGCGTGTCGCAGGAAAACAGTTTTCAGGTGGCATATATCTACAATATGATAATGAAAGACAAAGCGGTTGAGGATGAAAAACGCGGGTTTAAGCTGCCGATGTCTTCACGCAATCTGGCAGAAGAAGTGAGCGATGAAACGGTAGAAAATCTGGCTCAGACGGTGCGGGATAATTATAAAAATATTGCCTGGCGGTTTTATAAGCTGAAAGCCAAACTGCTTAATGTGGAGAAAATACAGTATTGGGACAGAAACGCGCCGCTGCCGTTTGAGGACGATAAAGAATACGGCTGGGAAGAGGCGGTGCAGACCGTTCTTAATGCATATAACGAATTTTCGCCGAAGCTTCACGCCGTGGCACGTGATTTTTTTGACAAGCCGTGGATTGATGTGGCGCCGAAAGACGGTAAGCGGGGCGGCGCATTTTGTTCGGGACCGCTGGTGGACGAACATCCGTTTTTGCTTTTGAACTTTGTCGGCAAACGTAATGACGTGCTGACTTTGGCTCACGAACTCGGGCACGGCTGCCACCATCAGCTCCGGCGCGGTAACGGGCTTTTGAACGAAACGACGCGTATGACAACCGAAGAGGTGGCATCGGTGTTTGGTGAGATGCTGGTTTTTCAATCGATGTTGAATAACGCGCAAAGCAAAGAGGAAAAAATCTCACTGCTTGCGATGAAAGTCAACGATATGATTAACACAGCCATTCGGCAGATTGCCTTTCACTTTTTTGAGACCCGTGCGCACAACGAACGAAAAGCGGGCGAGCTGACAGTGGAGCGTCTGAATGAAATCTGGCTGGAAGAAATGCGTGCAAGTCTGGGGCCATCGGTTGTGGTGGACGAGCACTCGTCACACATCTGGGAACAAATCGGGCATTTCTTCTTTTTGCCGTTTTATGTGTATGCATATTCGTTTGCGGATTGTGTGGTTAATTCGCTATATTGGCTCAAGCTTGAGGGCAAGGTTGAGGACTTTGAAGATAAATATCTGAAACTTCTTTCCCAGACGGCTATCGGTGATTATAAAGAGATTTTTGCACCGTTCGGGCTGAACCCTGAGAGCAAAGAGTTTTGGCAGGGCGGGCTGAATTTAATTGCGCATTATCTGGATGAGCTGGAAGCTCTGGTTGAAGCGTAAATATATTTAAAATTTATTCCCCGCCTCATTACAGGAAAGACCGAATGAGGCGGGGAATGTTTAGGTGTTTAGTTTTCCAGCGCGTAAATATTTGTAACTGTCCAGCTGTTTGCTGCCGGAGAAAGCGCATAAACGACTGTTCCCTGACACAGGCCGAACCATACGGCATTACAGGAGGAGTTTGTATAAACATAAATCTCCGAACTACCGGTAACCGGCTTAATTTTTGTAATTGCAAAGGACATTTCTGTCGGGCGTTCGGTTACATCCGGACGACCGAGTATAAATGCCGGCACGCTTTCTTTGGCGCAGCCGTCAATTTCCGGTGTCAGCGTGCACTTAACAGCCAGTTCTACGGCGCAAAAAATCTTGTCTTCAGCCGAGCAGCCGCCTTTAATGTCTGCTGCCGTATATGAATGTACCGAGTCGCTGATAACCTTTTGTTCTGTCAGTACCGGTTGTTCCAGTACCGGTGTGCTCTTTCCCCGCAGTACAAAAATGCTGTATAGCGCTAATGCAAAAATGCCGGTAAACGCACCCAAAATAACCACTCTCCGCATTGTGAAAACTCCTTTTTTTAATAATGCTCAAAATTTAAGCATATTTTTAACCAAATTATTTTAAAAGTATAGAAAAATATAGCGATTATCAAATAATTCTGTTGCGGTTTTTAAGATTTTCTGCTATAATGGGCAATGTTTTTAAGGGAGAAAATGCCAATGCGCTCACACAGCAATGAAAACGGCTATACTATGCTTGAAGCGATTATGTATATCAGCATCATGATGGTGTTGGGAACGGTGTTGGCAAAATATGTTCACAGTGTGTTTCAACGCTATAAAACCGGACGCGTTTCACAGCAGGTGGTGGATATTAAAAAAGCTGTGACGTTTTTTACCGCTGCGGATGAAGATTACAGTAGGCTGACGCTTGATGAAATGGTTGAAAAGCGCGCTTTGCCCTATGATCTGCTTTCCAAAAGAAGCGCTTTAGGGGGTGTTATTAAGCTGGGGCCTGTCAGCGAGTTGATGGCAACTCCTGTTATTAATGACAATTATATGTTTTATATCACGTTTGGAAATCTGCCGATGGCTAGTTGTGTGGAATTGTTGTCTCAGGGGCAGTTTTATGGCGGCGGTACGGATATTGACACCATTCTTGTTAACGGTACGCACGCGTGGCGGTATCAATATTCTCTCTATAACACGGGGGCAACTTCGGGATTAAAAAATGTTGAAACCGTTTCTTTGAAGGCTAATCAGACCAGTGCTGCTATTGAAGTTACGGTTGCCAAAGCCGTACAAGCCTGCTCCAAAAAAGAAAATAATGAAATTACGTGGATTTTCAGTTAAAATAGTTAATTACTGATTTTTTTACTTGCAGTTAATAATTCTGTTGCTATCTTATGCGTAAAATATTTTTTAAGAACAACAAATGAGCCGACAAAAGGAGAAAAGCAATGGTAAATTCTGTTATTCTGCCGCCGGATTATGTTCCGACACAAAAAGAAGAATATATGAACGAAATGCAGTTGGAATATTTTCGCTTGAAATTGCTGGAATGGAAAAAAGAGCTGTTAGCCCAGTCCAGTGACACGCTGGATGATTTGCGTCAAGGCGGTTTAAACCAGCCTGATGATGTAGACCGCGCTTCTTTGGAAACTGATAAATCTATTGACCTGCGTACCAAGGATCGTGCCAGAAAACTGATTTTGAAAATTGATGCGGCATTGGAACGCATTGAGGATGGTTCATATGGTTATTGCGAGGAAACCGGTGAAGAAATCGGTATCGGCCGTTTGATGGCTCGCCCGATTGCTACCCTCTGTGTTGAAGCGCAGGAGCGTCACGAGCGTATGGAAAAAACTTACGATGATGAAGCCTAACGAAAGCTCTCCGGACAAAGATTTTATTTTGGCTTCCGGTTCGCCGCAGCGCCGCCGGCTTTTGGAGCAAATCGGTTATACGCCAAAAGATATTCATCCGGCAGACATTGATGAACAAGTTTTAAAAGGAGAAACGCCGCTCAGATATATCCGGCGGATTGCGCGTGCCAAGGCGCTGGCGGTTGCTGCTGTTTTTCCGGAGGAAAATATTCTGAGTGCTGATACGGTGATTGTTGCGGGGCAGAAGATTATCCAAAAATCTGCAGATGCGGAAGCGCAAACCAATGTGATGCGTTTGCTCTCGGGGCGCACCCACCGCGTTATTACTTCAGTCTGCCTTATCAGCAAAACCGGACGGATAAGCCAACGGACAGTTACTACCAAAATCGCAATGAAACACTTAACCGAAAGCGAAATCAGCAACTATATTGCTTCGGGCGAGTGGGTTGGTGTTGCCGGCTACAAGATTGAGGGAATGCTCGGCGGTTTTGTTAAAAAGATTATCGGGTCATATACGGGCGTTATCGGTCTGCCTTTGTATGAGACCAAAAATATGTTAAACGGAATCGGCATAAATTAAACACGCCGGTTATTTAAGCAACCTTAGTTAAAAGGAGCAACCAAAAATGATAAAAGCAGATACTATCGTGTACGAAAAATCAGGCAATGATGCCTGTCTGGCCTTACTTGATAACGGACAACTCAGCGAATTTACCGTGTTTAATGAAAACGGTGCAGCCGAAGGTAATGTTTATCTCGGGCGAATTGAGAAAAAAATCAATTTATCTGAAGACAAAACCGGTTTTATGGTTAATATCGGCGATGATAAAGAGGCGTTTATGAACGCGCAGGAAAAAGGGCTTTTAGAAGTGAATATGACCGAAGGGCAGTGCGTTGTTGTGCAGGTGCAGAAAGAAGCGCGTGCCGACAAGGGCGCAAAGCTTGTCCGCGCGATTCAAATTCCCGGCACATATCTGGTTTATCGTCCGTTTGGCAGCTATATTGACGTTTCAACCAAAATTGCCGACGAGGAAAAAGCCGAAGAGCTGCGTCGTGCCGTTATGCAAAATGTTGGTGCGGGACAGGAAGGCTGGGTTGTGCGTACGGCTGCGGCAGATGTGGATACTAATGTTGTGGTTGAAGAAATGAACGAGTTGCGCGGTGTGTATGACAATATTCGCGTTAAAGCCCGTTCTGCTTCAGCGCCGGCATTGTTGTTTGCAAAAGAAAATCCGCTGTTTGAGCTTATCCGCCGTTACAGAGAGACATTGCAGACTGTGGTTGTGAACGACCATAACCTTGAAGATAAGGTTAAAGCCATCTTTTCGGGTGAGGTGAAATTTGATAAAGACCCGTCGGAAACTTTCGGTATTCAGGATATGCTGCAGACGGCGATGGAAAAGACGGTGAAACTGCCGTCTGGCGGTGAGATTCATATTGAGGAAACGTCTGCTTTTGTGGCAATAGATGTTGACAGTGCCGGTTTGGTTGCCCGCGGACAGATAGATACGCTTAATCAGGAAGCTGCCAAAGAGATTGCGCGTCAAATTGTTTTGCGTAGTCTGGCGGGAAAAATTATCATTGATTTTGCCGGTTCGACCGAGTACCGCTTTATGCGCGGCGTGATGGATACACTTTGTGAAGAATTGGCCGGTGACCCGCAGGGGGCGCACGTTTTGGGATTATCCAAAGCCGGCAATGTTGAGATTTTGCGTCGTCGCAAACAACCGACTTTGCTGGAACGTTTTTCTGCCGAATGTCCGACCTGCGGCGGAACGGGGCGTGTGGAGCCGTAAGATGAGCGAAGAAAAATCATCAGCAGCAGTAACGGCGGCAGATGTGGTGAAAGTCCATAAATGCCCGATTTGCGGCAAGCTGACGGACAATGCAAAATATCGTCCGTTTTGCTGTAAGCGCTGTGCCGATATTGACCTTGGCAATTGGTTTGGCGAAGGCTATGTTATTGAGGGAAAAGCCCCGATAGACGAAGAAGAAAGCGAATAAGAAAACCCCCGCCGTTTGGCGGGGTTGCTTTTTTATTCTTATTTTCTGATTGCAATTTAAATAAATGATGTTATTTTCTGCTCAATCAATAATTATTATGAATTTAAAAACTATCATTATGGGAAAATTAAAACAATTATGCTTTTTAGCGCTGTTTACAGTGCTTTCGGCTTCGTGCAGCAGAATGGTCAGCACGGATTATGAGGTTATGCAACACGGGATGATAACAGCGGTTGACAGTGTAGGTTACAACCTGACAGTCCGCTCTCTGGCAACAGACAGTGTTCGGATATGGTATGTGGACCAGCTGTTTACAGATCTTTTATCTTTACGCGGTGTTGGGTATTGTGAAACTATTGCTACCGGCGATACAGTTTATGTTTATCGCGATGGCGGAGAAATATTTGCCAGCAGATGCTCTCTTGCCGATGTTAAAGATTTAAACAAATCGCTTTGCTCGTATTATTGGCAGAACATTGCGGAAAAATGGTATTGGTTTTTGCTGATTTTTGGGATTATCGCTTTGTTTATGGCTGATGTTATAAAAGGAGATTTCTTGTGTGCTTTTGCACTTGTTATCGGATTTTTTTTGACGCTCGGGCTTACCGGATTTTCCGGACAGCTGGAAGCAGTGCCGTCAGGAGTTGGGAAAATAACCAAAATAACGGCAGACTATGTGGCTTTAGATTCAAACCGTATGGTTTCGTATGCCACGCTTGCAGACCTTAAAACGCACCAGCCGGTAAAAGTCGGGCAGGAGGTTATACTTTATTCCATAACATATGTTGACAGCAGGAAAATATTTTTCAGCTCACGGGAGCTTAACAAGCAGGCAATTGCGGCTTCGCAGACTTATCCGGAAATATGGCTGAAATCTACGCTGTTTTTTTGTTTTGGGATATTTGTAATGCAATTTCCGTTTTATTATCTCAAGCGATGGTGGGATAAAAGAAAAAATCGGAACTGAACCAACCTTTTAACACCTCGGTTACGGGGTGTTTTTTTATGCGTCCAAGTGCAGCGGCAGGTAGACTTTGAAGGTGGTTAATCCGTTTTCGGAAGTAATCAACAGATTACCTTTGTGGCGTTTGATAATCTGTGCGGCAATCGAAAGCCCCAGACCTGTTCCCTTAATATTTTTATTTTTATGCTGCTGCAGGCGGTAAAAACGCTCGGTCAGCCGTTCCAAATCTGCCGGTGCGATGGTAACGCCGTGGTTGGCAATACTGATTTCAACGGCGGCGCCTCCGGCTACATCATAATAATGATGGGAGGGAATTGCCTCTACTTTTGCCGTAGATACCGATACTGTCGTTTCGGGTGTGGCATATTTAACGGCATTGTCCATCAGGTTTTGCAGAACCTGAGTAATTTGGGCGGCATCAGCGGTGATTTGCGGCAAACGGGCAAAATGTGTTTCCAGTGTTAGCTGATGTTCTTTGATTTTAAGTTCCAGCGCGTTTTTAATCTCACGGATAACGGCATTGATATTCACTTTTTCATCCGGCAGGGTGTTGACGGTCAGCTCGATTTTGGAAAGCGAGAGCAGGTTTTCTATTAAAGCAGACATATAGGAGGCTTGCTCTCCCATTACTTTTAAAAACTTATCGCGTGCTTTTTCATCGTCTTTGGCTGAGGTTTGCAGTGTTTCCACAAAACCGGAAATGATGGAGAGCGGCGTGCGCAATTCGTGGCTGGCATTGGCCACAAAGTCTTGCTGCATTTGTTCAAACTTCAGCGCTTTGTTCAAATCATAAAACGCACTGACAGCGACCACTTCGCCTTTGGCAAACCACGGCAGTGTCGAGAGGCGCACATAAAACTTTGGTTTATTTTTAAGCTCGGTGAGACAGACATTTAAATCAGCATAACGCGTTTTCTGCCCGAGAACCTGTTTTAAGGCGGTGTCAAATTTAACATCGCCGACAAATGACCCGAACGGCTTATTATTTAAATCTGCCGAGAAGAGCATTCGGGCCGCAAGGTTTGCACCGATGACGATTCCGTCTTGGTTTATCATTACCAGAGGATCGGGCAGCGTGTCTAAAACCGCGGCGTCAGACAATGTACGGTTTTCAAGCATTTCGGCTTTGTCAATCCAGAATTTGTGCATTGAGTTGACTGCTTCTGTTAAATCGCGGGTTTCCTTTTCGGTCATATTCTTTAGCAGGCTTTCTTCTGCCGTTCCTGAGGATAAGCTTTGAATGTATTTTTTAACTTGTTGAATCTCAACGGAAATAGGCATAAGAAAGACGGTGTTAAAAAACAAAATGCAGATGTATGACACGGCGGCCAAAAAAGGCGAAAGAATATCAAACAGTGCCAAAATCAAAAAAATCAGCCCCGCCGGCACCGATAAAATTAACACGCGCAGCGAAAAGCCCGAGTCTTTATCAATGCCCAAAAATTCCTTATCCTGATTTATCATTAGTATATCTCTAAAATTATCGTGGACTATCAAATATAAGAGAGTATAGTGAAACGAAGTTTAGATTTAGTTAATATTGAGGATTGCAATGGACGACAACACAGTAAACAACGCCGACGCTTCCAAAAACAGCGCCACTGCTACTTTTAAAGATATGGAAAACAAGACAATGACTCCGGCAATGGGGCAATATCTGGAAATTAAGAAAGAACACCCCGAATATCTGCTGTTTTACCGGATGGGTGATTTTTATGAGTTGTTTTTTGAAGATGCGGTGACAGCTTCGGGCGCGTTGGGGCTGACGTTGACCAGCCGTTCCAAAACCGGTGATAAAGATATTCCGATGTGCGGCGTGCCGTTTCACGCGTATGAAATCTATATGGCGCGGCTTATTAAGATGGGTTACAAAGTGGCTATATGCGAGCAGATGGAAGACCCGAAGGAAGCTAAAAAACGAGGTTATAAAGCTGTGGTGCGTCGTGAGGTGGTTCGGCTGGTTACGGCAGGAACGCTCACAGAGGAAACGCTTTTGGAGGCAAAGCGCAACAACTATATTGCAGCTTGTTATGTGCGTGCGACGGAAATCGGGCTGGCGTGGCTGGATATCTCGACCGGTGCGTTTTATATGCAGAATATTACCGTGGATAAAATTCCTGCGCATACTATGCTATCCAATGCGTTGGGACGGCTTAACCCTGTGGAACTGTTGATTGATGACCGTTTGCTTGAGTATCCGGCTTATTTTGAGCTGTTTGGCGATTACCGCGACCAGCTTTCGGTGCGTCCGCACGCTTTGTATAATTTAAACAGTGCTACCGCAACATTGCTTAAAGCCTACAATGTTAAGACGATGGATGCGTTTGGCGATTTTTCGAAGGTGGAGCTGATTGCGGCGGGCGTGTTGCTCGGTTATGTGGAAAGCACGCAAAAGGGCAAATTCCCACGCCTTGAAATGCCGGAGCGTATTATCGGCGAGGATTTGATGGAAATTGATGCAGCCACCCGCCGCAGTCTGGAGCTGCTTGAGCCAACGAGTGCCGGCGGTATCAGCCTTTTGAAAGTAATGGACAAGACCGTGACCGGTATTGGCGGGCGTTTGCTGGCCAAGCGTTTGGCTGCGCCGGTGATGAATATTCGCGAAATCAATGACCGGCTGGACTGTGTGGCCTTTTTTATGGATAATCCGCAGGTGCGGCAGGAAATCCGCGAGGCGATGCGCAAATGTCTGGATATGGAGCGTGCAGTGCAGCGGCTGTGTCTGGGGCGCGGCGGCCCGCGGGATTTATTTGATTTGGCAGAGAGCTTAAAAATTATTCCGCGGATTCAGACAGCGGTGACTTTATTTGCCAACCATCAGCCGGATAGTGTGTATGCGATGCCGCCGCAGGCGCTGTTGCAGATTGCCGAGGGCTTTTTTGACCACTCGTTGTTAGCTGAAAGCATCGCGGGCGTGTTGCTTGAAGAGCGTGACAAACTGCCGGTTTTGGCGCGTAATGGCGGTTTTATCCGCAAAGGAGCGTATCCGCCGCTTGATTATCTGCGTGATATCCGTGACGAAAGCGAGAAAAAATGTATTGAATTGCAGCAAAAGTATTCGGATATAACCGGCGTTTCCGGCTTAAAGGTTAAAAATAATTCGGTTATCGGCTATTTTGTGGAAGTGCCGAGCAAAAATGCGGATAAACTTTTAGAAGATAAAAACTTTATTCACCGGCAGTCGGTGTTAAACGCCGTTCGTTTTACCACGGCTGAGTTGTCGGAACTTGAAAACGAGGTTAACAGCGCAGTTGAGCGTGCGCTTGAGATGGAGCAGCAGATATTTACCGAGCTGACCGAACACGCGATGGCGCAGGCCGATGCTATCCGCTGTTCTGCCGAACGCATTGCCGCGCTGGATGTGGCGGCGGCGTTGGCAGAACTTGCTGCTGAAAATAATTTTGTCCGTCCGGTGGTGGATGACAGCCTTGATTTTGAGATTATCGAGGGACGGCATCCGGTGGTGGAAAGCGTGTTAAAAAAAGACGGCAACGGCAAGTTTGTCGGCAACTCGTGTGTGTTAAACGTCGAAACGGATCGGATCTGGCTTTTGACCGGCCCGAATATGGCTGGTAAATCAACCTTTTTAAGGCAGAATGCATTGATTGCGATTATGGCGCAGATGGGGTCGTTTGTGCCGGCAAAGAGCGCGAAAATCGGCGTGGTGGACAAAGTTTTCTCCCGCGTGGGGGCTAGCGATGATTTGGCTCGCGGGCGGTCTACCTTTATGGTCGAGATGGTGGAAACCGCGGCGATTTTGAATCGTGCCGGAGCGCGTTCGTTTGTGATATTGGATGAAATCGGGCGCGGAACAGCAACTTTTGACGGCTTGTCAATTGCCTGGGCGGTGGTTGAACAGCTGGCTGAGGTTAATAAATGCCGTACGATTTTTGCCACGCACTATCACGAGCTGACCAAGCTCCATAACCGTCTTGAGGGCTTGAGTCTGCATTGTATGAAAATCAAAGAATTTAACGGCGATGTTTTGTTTATGCACGAGGTTTTGGACGGCGCTGCAGACCGCTCGTATGGTATACACGTTGCCAAGATTGCGGGGCTTCCGGAACTGACAGTCAAACGAGCCGAGCAGGTGTTGGAATTGCTTGAAGAAGAGAAACAGAGCAAGATATTGACCGCGGTTGAGGATGAGCTGCCGCTGTTTAACGTGTTGAAATCCAGCGTTGCCGAGGCAACGATAGAACAGCCGAAAAGTGCGGTTGAGGAAGAACTGCGCGTTATTGATGTTGACAGCCTTTCTCCGCGTGAGGCGCTGGATAAGCTCTATGAGCTGAAAGAAAAACTGGAGATGTGACATAAGGCGTAATTCCCGCCTTCTTTTTCCATAAGTTATTGCGAGGAGGGGGAGAGGATTTTCAGGGTACAAAAAAGCCCGCCGTCTAAAGACAGCGGGCACTGACACCTCCTACTTCACATCAACCAGCCTTATCTCCAGCTTTTTACGATAATACATTAGCAGCCACGCAACCGCACACCAGCGAAGCCGGCATCTGCCCAGCTCCGTGCTTTCAACGGTCAGCTGCTTTATCTTGGTATAATTGCAGATTTCATCCACCTGCAGCCCACGTTTCAGGCGCTCGTCTAACAGCAGCCTGCCGATATCTTTCTCGACCTCCAGCTGCAAAAACCTGCCACACCGGCTGTATTTATTGTGTTCTTCTTTTGTCATTATCATTTTAAACTCCATTTTGTTAAATAGTTAAAACAAATGGCACTGAATAAATCCAGCGCCAGGGAGTTCGTAAATCACTACAATATGACTCTTGTAGCTTTCAATATATAGCTGCAAGCTCCCTGACTTACATCAAGGATAAATTTATTGTAGAGAGCCTACGACAGCCCTGACGGTATCTCTACCGACATTGGGGAGTATAAAGGGTGCGGGGTTAATGTCAAGTTAATTTTGATGGTTTGTTTTCCCCCTCTCCTAGCTTCCCCCTCCGAGATGAGAGGATGGGAGAGGGGGATAATATGTTATCTAAATTATAATGCGCCGTGGGTTTCGCGGGCACAGCGGACGTAGTCTTTGTAATATTCATCAAGACATTGCTGCACTTGATAATTGACTGTGCCTTTTGGGAAACGGCCGCGTTTGTCGGGTTTGCCTGCCGGAACGCCGGTTAACAATTCAATGCCGTCGTCGACAGTATCAATTGCGTAAATATGGAACTGGCCGTTTTCGACTGCCTCGACCACGTCTTCGCGGAGCATAAGGTTCACAACATTCGTGCGCGGAATAATCACGCCCTGCGTGCCGGTTAAGCCGTTATATTTGCAGACCTCGAAAAAGCCTTCAATCTTTTCATTAACACCGCCGATGGGCTGAATTTCGCCAAATTGGTTAATTGAACCGGTGACGGCCATTGACTGCTTAATCGGCAGGCCGGAGATGGCAGAAAGCATACAGTAATATTCGGTTGAGGAGGCAGAGTCCCCATCTACGCCGCCGTAGGACTGCTCAAACACGATAGAGGCGGAAAGCGACAACGGCGAATGTTTGGCAAAACGGTTGGAAATCAACGCCTGCAAAATTAATACGCCTTTGGAATGTATCGGACCACTCATTTCGACTTCTCGCTCAATGTTGATAAACTCGCCGCGTCCCAGACGAACCTGCGTCGTGATGCGAGCCGGCTTGCCGAATGAATTGCGTGTGAAATTATAAACCACAAGCCCGTTAATCTGCCCGACGCGTTCGCCTTTGACATCCATCAGGATTGTCCCTTTATCTATTTGCTCGAGCATTGCGCGGTTAATGCGGTCGGCGCGGTAAATCTGCGATTTTATTGCCTGTTCGATATGGGTTTTGCCGATTTGGCTGGCTTTGGATTTGCGTGCCCAGTAGTCGGCTTCTTTCAATAAATCGCCGATGGAGGCAACGTGTGCGGTCAGCTTTTCGGTATCATCTGCCAAACGGGAAGAATATTCGATAATTTTTGCAACGGCCTGTTTGTTTAACGAACGCAGGTTTTTCTTTTTAGAAAGTGAGCCGATGAGTTTGGCGTATTCGACTTCGTTTTCTTCGGTGCGGTCAATCACGCCGCCGAAATCTGCTTCGACTTTGAAATAATCTTTAAAATCAGGGTCGCGTTCGCTTAACAGTTCATACAATTCGGTATCGCCGGTCAATACGACTTTGACATCTAAAGGAATCGGCTGCGGATCAAGCGAGATGGTTGCGAAACTTGTGTCTTCGCTTGGCGCCTCGATTTTGATTTCTTTGGAGGCAAGCGCGCGTTTGAGTGAATCCCACGAATAGGGTTGGGTTAAAAGCTTGCGCGCGTCAATTAGCAAAAAGCCGCCGTTGGCACGATGCAGGGCACCGCCTTTAATTAAGCTGAAATCGGTAATTAACGCCCCAAATTGTTGAATGCGCTCGACTTTGCCGACAAGGTTGCCTTGTGTCGGGTGGTCTAAAAGCACAATTGGCGCGCCGCTGTCGGGAACGTTTTTAACCACAACGTTAACCTTAAACTTGCTGTATTTATCTTCTTCCTGTTGGGTTTTGAACTGGCTTAAAAGGCCAGCCATCGGTTCTTCTTCGGTTTGCGGCTTGCTGTCTTGGTCATAGTTCGGAACATAGGTTGTGATGTTATCCAAGATATAATTGCGCACGGTTTTGAGATAATCTGCTGCTTTGCGGTTGCCTTTATAGTTTTGCTTAATCTCGTCCAACGGGCGTTTAATTGCTTCTTTAACAAGCTTTTCCTGAAGTTTCTTGATTTCTTCGGATTGTTTTTCTTCCCACTGCGGCGCATTATCCTGATGCAGGGCGATTTCTTCCTGCATTGCGTTCAAGTCTGCCATAATCTCGTCTTTTTCTTCGTCTGAGAGTGTGTCAAACACATCGGGGCTGATAATCTCGCCATTTTTCATCGGCGCAACCACAACACCCATCGGCATATGCAGGAGAGATACTTTTTTGCCTTTGGCTTTTTTTTGCAGTACTTTGATATAGTCGTTGCGCTTTTCCTGATATTTTTCACGAATCAGGCGCAGCTGCTCTTCATAAAGCTCGTTTTTAACCACTTCGGGGAGGTCGTGTTCGGCAAAGTCGGCAAATTCTTCCATTGCTTTGGCAAAACCGGACGCTTCGCCGGCAGCAAAGTTGATAGCAACCGGTTTGTGCGGCTCGTCAAAATTGTAGACATACGCCCAATCGTCGGGGGTTTTGCGCTCTTTGCCTTCTTTTTCGAGAATACGTTTGACAAGGCTGGTTTTGCCGGTTCCCTCAGGGCCTAAACAAAACAGGTTGTAGCCGCGGGATTTAATGTTTATTCCCAACTCGACGGCGCTGATAGCGCGGTCCTGCCCCAAAGCGGAAAGGCGTTCTTCCAAATCTGCCGTGGTTGTGAACTCAAATTTTGCCGCATCGCATTTGCGATAAAGTTGCGCGGAAGTTAATTTTGTAATAGCCATTTCAGAAAATATCCCCTATATAATATGGTTAGAACATATCTTTGTCGCATTATAGGTTTAAATAACTAACATAGAGTAAAGATTTTGAAAGATTTTGGTTTGGGCTGGCTCTTTTTTGCAGGAATAGTTACCGGTATTGTCGTTGCGGCGGGGTTTATCGTTCGTTTCCGGCTACTCAGGTGTTGCCAGATTGCCGCTGTAAAAAGTCTGGAACCTTTTAAAACCAAAGACATCCCTTTTTATTATTCTTCTTACGCCGTAAAACAAGAGTGTGTGCGTAAATTTTTCGGGGTTTGCAATCCTCTTAAAAATATATTGGAGAGCGGAGATATTGTGCCAGCTCTTCGAAAAACCAACAGTTATTCGTTTAGAAATCGTTATGAAATGTTACTTCAGGCGTATCTTTTAAGCTTGGAAACATCCGGGCGGGAAATGTCAAGGTATCATATTAACCATTACAAGCTGCCGCTGTTTGCCCCGAGGTTTTATCGGGCGCTGTATTACTACCTTTTGGCACAGGCGAGATTGTATGAAACAGATATGAAAAGCGCCTCGATTTATGCTTCTAAAGCGTTGGACTTATACCAAAAGCTCGGGTTTGTGTATGAACAGGGAGAGACGTATTTGCTGCTTTTCCAGATTTATCGGATTACCGGCGTTTATGATGTGGCAGAAACGATGCTCAGGGAAGCAAAAAAGTGTTATTCGGAGGTGGGGTTTTCTGCTAAAATTGCTGAGGCAACGGCATATACGGGGTTGCTGGAGCTTAATCGGGAGAATTTTAAGGCGGCGGTTAAAACGCTTGATGAAGCTGCTGAAATTGCGCAAAAAAACGGTTTGATACGCACCCGTGGCGATATTACCAACTGGCAGGGGCTGGCGCATTATTTATCCGGCGAGATGCAACAGGCGGAGGATTGCTTTAAAACCGCATATAAAATTATTCCCTCGCGGGAAGGGCAGGCGTATGCGGGGGAAATGCTTGCGCGCGTAATGTTTAAAACCGGCAAATTTGACGAGGCGCTGCACTATGTTAATAAGGCGCTGAACATCGGTAAAAATATCAGCGACAAAACGGCAGAACCGGAAAACCTCTATCTTAAAGCAGAGATTTTGCATCGGTTGCAAAAAAACGGGCAAAGCGCACAAATCTTAACCAACCTTATTCGCAAAAAATATCCGCCGACAACAACTTTTTATCCGGCGAATGCTTATACGCTGTTGGGGATTATCAAGCTTGAGAGAAACGAGCTGGAACTTGCCAAAACACTGTTTAAACAGGCGGCGGATTTGGAATTTGGTAAAAACCGGCTTAAAGGGGCTGTGGCGGATTATAACAATCTTGCGGAAATTGCTTATCGCGAAGGTAATGATGCGGAGGCAGAAACTTATTTAAGACAAGCACTTGCATACGCTGAAAATATTGAAGACAAAGAACTAGCCGCCTATCTGAAAGCCAAGCTGAAATAAACTTGAGATTAGCTTTAAAACCGCTTGACTACGTTTATATTTTTTCTATATCGCCCAACTATGCTTAATATTTATAAACAGATAAGAAAGGAATGTTACCGTGTCGCATTTTTTGCTTATTGTCCTCTTGCATCTTATTCCATTGGCTTTATTGCTGATACCGTTTCTTTTGTTGTTTGACGTGTCGCTGAAAGGCAGCCGGCGGCAGCAGGACGTTTTGGTGCAAAAGGAAAAAAAGCCGGATATGCACGAACTGGAAAACCGGCTTAATAAGTTGTTGGAAAATAATCATAAATCTGCGCAAATTGATACTTTGCAAAAAGAGCTTAAAAATACCAAAACCAACACGGTTGCGGCCTATATCAAGCTTAATAAAGAAGATATCCGCGGATTTCATTTGTTTCAGCTGGTCTTTTCGCTGATTAAAAATAATGCCGAGGAGGCGAAAATTATTAAGATTTTGCGGCATTATCTGCCCTCGTGTGCCACTTCGCACCTTTATGCGATTTTGCATTCGTTTAAGGTGTTTTTGAACATTAGTGCGCGGGACGGCAGGCAGAAGGAGCTTCTGCGCGATTTGAACCATAACCGTGTGCGGACAACACTTTTGTATCTGGAACAAAAAATTAACCAGACCTTGAATCAGGTTTCTTCGGTAAAGCCAGCAATGCAGCAGCTGATTATTGACCGTGCGGTGGTATATGGGCTGGTATTTGCCGGTTTTTGCGAGTTTTATGACAATGATGCGACTGAAAAGATACTCCGCCTTGCCAATATGCTTTCGCCTGAGATTTTTAAATATTGGCATATTGTACCGCGTCGGGATGAAATCGAATATGCTGCATTTAAGCAGCATATCAATACCAAAGTGATAGCTGAGCGGCTGAATTAACAAAAAAAGAGGGTGAATGCATTTTTTACTTGTTTTTGTCTAAATAATATGGTATGTTGCTATGCAATTACTATAAGAATATGTCAAATAAATTAAAAATAAACTACTATGGACCAAAAAATTTTTGTAAACTTCGTTATTCCGACTGACGAAGCTCTCAGGCTTGAATGCCGCCGCGGTCCGAATACTGCGGTTAAGGAAATATTCTGTGTGAAAGAAAAGTTTTTCTTCTTCTATGTTACGAACCGCAGCAAAGATACGAACACTGTGTCGCTGCGTGAGATTACGGCTGAAGAATATGCTGCGCGCAAGGCCGAGCTTTTAAGCAGCCGCCCTGATGCTGAAACCAAAGAATGGAAGGCAGACGGCATCTCATATGCGCTCAAGACTTTTCACTTCGGAACGTGGCGCCGCAATATGCTTGCCGGAGACTGTATGTTCATTACCGAGGAAAATCCGGTTAAAGAACTGGTGGAATCGGTTGTAGCAGAAGTTACCCATCGTCGCGAAGCGGAAGAAACGCTTGATAAAGAAGCAAAGACAGAATATGCCCGAAAGTGTGGCGGATTATCGCATCGCTTTGGCATAAGCTTCAAAAATGTGCTGCGTATCGGACCGGACAAAGGGAAGCTGATGAGCTTTAAAAACAGCTATCAGCGCGCGCTTATTCAGGCTCAGGCTTTGTCGCTCAAAGACCAGCGCCGGCTTTATGATCTGCTTAATAACGGAAGGAAAGCCCGTAAAGAAGGTTTGGATTTGCTTGGTGTTAAGTACTTTGATGTTGATGTTAACCTGCTTGATATCAGCGAACTTATCCAAAATCTGTGGAGCTGCTTGTCTGTTTATTCGGAAGAAAGCGTCAAGACTGCCATCCTCACCGGTTCGGAAATGGATTATGCCCAAAGGCAGAGCATTTTCGACAAGTTGTCACACAACAGCCGTGAACTTAAAAGAGCCGGTCTGACCGAGCTTGGCGTTGATGTTGAGCTGATAGAATTTAAGCGTTATCCGATTGCCCGTATTCGTCGTGCTCTTGGCGCTACGCTCGGAATGGCACTGGACTGAATTCTCTAAAACCCCGAAACAATAATGTTTCGGGGTTTTGGCGTTTTTAAAGCTGTTGTTCTGTCAAACAGGGTAGAAACATACGGAAACGTTTATACAAACGCAATGGCCAGATATAATATGCCGATGGTCAGGATGAACAGAAAATACAGGCAGCTTAAATTCAGCGCGTGGGTTTCGTGTTCATCATCGTTATATCGGGCGGCGCCATAGGCATTGGCTGTGGTTTCACCACGGTAAAACATTGCGGTAATCAGCGTTTTTAAGGCATAGAAACCGGCACCGTAAAGCGTGGTGATAAAGCAGACGCTTAATAATATTGCAATGTATTCGTAATCGGTTTTTTGCAGCTCAAGCAATGTTAAAAACAACAGGCTCATTGCAACAACACTCATAAATACCGGTTCAAAATAATTTGCCCACGCGAGTTTGCCCAAATCGTGCATCCGGCGGATGACGAGGGAAACAATCGGAAACAGCGGTACGAATATTGTGAGGTAGAAAACTATTTCGGCAATAATAATCCGGTTTTCAATCTGTGTTAAGCTATAGCCTGCCTGATTGGCAGCACGCAAAAAGCGGTCGGACATTGTGTAGCTGCATTTAAGCTGGATGATGACCATCAAAATGGAATTAAGCAGTAAAAATGCCCAAAGTTCAAAACGCGAGCTTCTGCCTTTGAGGTTAAAAGTCTGTTTCCAGCCGTCAAACCACGTTTTTATCAGATTGGCCGCGGTTAAGCCGGCGATGGGAGCTGCGGCGGGGGAAATTGTTGTGGCAGCCGGAGCTGTTTTGGCACGGGTTTTGGTTGTTTTGGTGGCAGTGCGGGGTGTCTTTTTGGCCGGTTTGGCGGCAGTTTCTTTGGAGGCTTTTACCATTGTTTTTCTCCTGCAATAATGATTATGGCGATATATTAGCAGTGAAGGTTTAAGATTTGGTAAAAGAAAAGTTTTAGCATATCGCCTAAAAAAGTACTTGCAAAAAGAACAAAAGTGGTATATCAAGATTGACCGGAGGTAATATCGACAATGGCTGAAAGCAAGTTTATTGACATTAAAGGGGCGAGAGAGCATAATCTTAAAAATATCAACATTTCTATTCCGAAAGACAAGCTGACGGTGATAACCGGACTTTCCGGTTCGGGCAAGTCTTCGCTTGCGTTTGATACGATTTATGCCGAAGGGCAGCGACGCTATGTGGAGAGTTTGTCTGCATATGCGCGGCAGTTTCTGGATTTGATGAAAAAGCCGGATATGGACTCGATTGAAGGTTTGGCTCCGGCTATTTCGATTGAGCAGAAAACAACGTCGCATAACCCGCGCTCGACGGTGGGGACGATTACCGAGATTTATGACTATATGCGTTTGCTCTGGGCAAGGGCGGGAACGCCGTATTCGCCGGCAACGGGACTGCCGATTGAGGCACAGACCGTCAGTCAGATGGTTGATAAGATTTTAGCCCTGCCGGAGGGGACAAAAATTATGCTCGTGGCGCCGATGGTACGCGGGCGCAAGGGCGAGTTTAAAAAAGAACTTGACGGGCTTTTGAAGCAAGGATTCCAGCGTGTAAAGATTGACGGCGAAGTTTATGATCTTGAGGAAGTTCCGGCTTTGGAGAAAAACATTAAGCACGATATTGAGGTGGTGGTTGACCGGTTGGTGATTAAAGCCGAAGATATGGGCGAGCGTGTGGCACAGTCAGTGGAAACGGCGCTCAAAATCGGAGACGGGCTTTTGTATGTGGATAATCTCTCTGACAAGAGCCGTTTTACCTGCTCGGCAAAATATGCCTGTCCTGTTTCGGGCTTTACGATTGAAGAGATTGAGCCGCGGCTGTTTTCGTTTAATAACCCGCAGGGCGCGTGCCCGCATTGCGACGGTTTGGGAGCACGGCTTTATATGGATGAGGCGCTGGTTATCCCTAATGTTGCGAAGTCGATTGCACAGGGGGCGATTGCGCCGTGGTACGGGTTTAAGTCTTCATTTTACAAGCAGACTTTAGTATCGCTATGTGATTTTTTGCACATCTCGCAGGACACACCGTGGCAAGAGCTGCCCGAACAGGCGCGAAAGATTATTCTTTATGGTTCAGGTAATGTTTGCGTACCGATTTATTATTCGACATTTGTTTCCGACAAGCCGTTTGAAGGGGTGATTCCGAATATGGAACGGCGTTTTCTGGAAACCGAATCGGCAGCGTCGCGGGAGGAATTATCGCATTACCAATCTGCCGCACCGTGCACATTTTGTAATGGCAAACGTTTGAAAAACGAAGCTCTGGCGGTAAAAGTCTGCGGTAAAGATATTATGGAGGTTTCCGATCTTTCAATTAAAGATGCACTGAAGTGGTTTTCGGGCGTTGAGGAGCAGCTCTCGCCGCAAAAACAGCAGATTGCGCATAAGATTTTGAAAGAGATTATCGAGCGGTTGCAGTTTTTGAATAATGTCGGGCTGGATTATCTGACTTTATCACGTCAATCGGGCGGGCTTTCCGGCGGCGAATCGCAGCGTATCCGTCTTGCTTCGCAAATCGGTTCGGGACTGACGGGCGTTTTGTATGTGTTGGACGAGCCGTCTATCGGACTGCACCAGCGCGATAATGACCGCTTGCTTGAAACCTTAAACCGCCTGCGCGACATTGGCAACACGGTGATTGTGGTTGAACACGACGAAGACGCTATTCGCGCTGCAGATTTTTTGGTTGATATGGGACCGGGGGCCGGCGAGCTCGGCGGCAATGTTGTGGCTGCCGGAACAGTGGAAGAGGTGCTGAAAAACAAAAAGAGCCTGACAGCACAATATTTGAACGGGCAAAAAGAAATTGCTGTTCCGCACCGGCGCCGTAAAGGCAATGGCAAATTTTTGGAATTGACCGGCGCCAAAACGCATAACCTTAAAAACGTGAAACTGAAAGTGCCTTTGGGAACACTTACACTTGTTACCGGCGTATCGGGCGGCGGTAAATCGTCTTTGATTTTGGAAACGTTATTTAAAGCTTTGAACAAGGAGCTGAACGGTTCGCGCGAGCCGACAGGAGCGTATGATGAAATCAAGGGGCTGGAAAATATTGATAAAGTGATTGATATTGATCAGTCGCCAATCGGGCGGACGCCGCGTTCTAATCCGGCAACGTATACAGGCTTGTTTACCTATATCCGTGATTGGTTTGCGGAATTGCCGCTTTCCAAGGCGCGTGGTTATCAGGCGGGGCGGTTTTCGTTTAACGTTGCGGGCGGGCGATGTGAGGCGTGTAAAGGTGACGGCGTGACGAAGATTGAAATGAATTTTCTGCCCGATGTGTATGTGGAGTGTGAACAATGTCACGGTAAGCGCTTTAACCGCGAAACATTGGAGGTGACCTATAAAGGCAAGTCAATTGCCGATGTTTTGGATATGACGGTGGATGAAGCTGTGACGTTTTTTGAGAGCATTCCAGCTATCCGCTCGCGTTTGGAACTGTTGCAAAAAGTGGGGCTGGGGTATATTCATCTCGGGCAGCAGGCAACCACGCTTTCCGGTGGTGAGGCGCAGCGTATCAAGCTTTCGAAAGAGCTTTCAAAACGTGCGACCGGCAAAACAGTTTATATTTTGGACGAGCCGACAACCGGTCTGCATTTTGAAGACATCAATAAGCTTTTAAAAGTGTTGCAGGCGTTAGTTGACCAAGGGAATACCGTGATTGTGATTGAACATAACCTTGATGTGATTAAGGCTGCTGACTACATTATTGATATGGGACCCGAGGGGGGCGATGGTGGCGGGCGCATTGTTGTTGAGGGAACGCCGGAAGAAGTCGTCAAAAAGGCCAAAGGTTACACTTATAAATATCTTAAAGGCAAATTATAAGACTAAACAGGGGAGGGGAATGCCTCCCTTATTTGTATTCAGCGAGATATTTATGCGGTAAACACTGCCATCTGTGTATATTGGCAGGCGGCAGGTTATTGTGTTGTTTATTTAATAACAATGTGTGCTTAAAAAAACTCCCCCGTTTTAAGGCGGGGGAGCAGGAGGAGTTAGAAGTTGTATTTAACACCGAGGTCAAATAACTCGGGGTTATTTTTTTGAATGAGGCGGTTATATTTCAGATAGACGCCGATTTGTTTGTATTCGTAGTCTATTGCCGCTTCAATAATTGCACGGTCGTGGCTGTAAAGGTTTGCGTAGTCGTTTACTCTGTACCACAGATTGTTGCCGTTTTTCACGCGGGCATCAATGCTTTTGTATGGCGAGCCGAGTTCGCGATAGTATATGCCGCCAACCTTAAAGCCGAATTTGCCGTATTTTTCGGTTTGGACAGACTTTTTGAGGAAGAGTCCGAAACCGGCTTCAAGCGAATGGGTGTTGTGGTTTTGGGTTTCAATGGCTCCTTCGGCGTTGCCTTCGTCATAGTTATCTTCAGAATAGCCGATAGCGTTTAACATCAGCGCTGGTTCAAGTTCGGCAAAACCATTCAAATCTATGGTATAGCGCAGCTCATTTGTTATGCTGTAGAAAATGGCGGAAATGTCTGAATCGCGATTGCTGCCGCGGTCATATTCGCCATAACCGTAGCCAACGCTTGCAACGGTTGCCAGACGCAGATTGTCGGTAAATTTGTGGACATATGGCACAAAGATGCTGGCAATGTTTAAGTCACGGTCGCCGCCGGTGTCATAGCTGGACGAGAGCTTGGTGAAGCTTAAGCCCAGACCAAGGCGGTTTTGATTATCCAGCCGTTTGTCACCAAAGGTGTACATCGAGTTTGCGTGCATATCCGAACCGGAGAGGAAACCTTTGCCGTCTGTTTCCCAGTTGATGTTGTCATAACCGGCAACTACACGGTTTTCTTCATCCGTCGGTTTAAGGAGTGTGTTTGCAATGTTGCGGTTTAAGCTCTTGATGACGGTGTAGTTTTCGTCAGCAAAGTTCGGCAGAATGTCGTATCCGAGGTCTTTGGCTGCTTTGGCTGAAAGCGAGTTTGCGTCGCCGTATTGCTTAAACTTATCAAACATTCCCTCTAAAAAGCCCTCTTTGTAGTTTTGCTCAAGGTATTCGGCAATGGAACTGTTGGGGGCAAATTCGGCAAAGTTCTTACGTTCTTGCGTTACGTTATAGCCGTTGCCGGACTGGTTTTTCTCGACTTTTGCGTTAAACATTGCAGATTCGGAAGTGATGTTTAAGCCTGATATATCTTCGGTTTTGAGGGCAGATTCGGCAGTGTAGGTGTCTTTGTTGCCGCCTAAAACGGTGGATGTGCCGGCATTTAAGTCGCCGGAGATTG
>CAJTWX010000020.1 GCA_910580155.1 uncultured Alphaproteobacteria bacterium | reverse complement strand
GGCTCCTGTTGGTTGAGATTGCTTCGTCGGCTGTTGCCTCCTCGCAATGACTAGATAAAAGGGTGGCTCCTCGCAATGACACATTAAGTATTGTTAAGCGGTAGTATAGCAGTTTTTTAAATAATTGACAAGTTTTTATTTGACATCGTTTTTTTATAGGACTATGTTGCAGATAACAAATTAATTATTATAACAATTTAAATTATGAGTATTTTCCAATTATTATTGTATCGGGATTTGCCGCCAGATTTCAGATATACCTACGGCAATTTCATCAGCGGTCGAAAACGGCTTAATAACGGATGGCAGGCAGTGTGGCTTTCAAACGGTTTTACATTTATGCTCCACAAGGCGCACGAATGTATATCTGTGCCATCGGTCAAAAAAATCCAAGAAGTGTTTGACGGGAAATTCATTCTTAAAACCACTCACAACGGCAATATCGTTTTTGCTCGGGATGGAAAGCAGCTGACCCCTTTTGACAAGCATTCCCTGCTCTACCCTAACGGATGGTATCAATGTATGGAAAACGGAGCGCTCGCTTTGTTTGATGCCGCCGGAAAACGTGTTGCAGGAAACCTCCGCTTTGCAAAAGTTTACCCTAACGGAATGTATTTTATGTCCGTTAACCAAAATGGCGATGCTACTTGTGCAGGCGTGTTTGACGCTACGGGCAGGCGATTGTGGTTTACCAACTCAACCAAAGTCAAAGTTTTGCACAACGGCTGGTTTGTGGCTGACAATACTCTGGTGGATAATAACGGTTCAATTTACATTGACGAGCTGCCAAAAAGAAAAGTTCCTAACTGGCTGCTTTGCCTTATCGGAAGCTGTATGAGACCTCAAAAAAAGTAATTTTTTCCTCTTTCCTTCGGGAAAGAGGTTTTTTCATACGTTTTTTGCAAATTTTGTTGTGAAAAAATTCGTTTTGTTATGGAAATCTTAATTTAAAATAAGTATTTTGGTGGTAATTGCTTTTTTGCAAAAAGGGATAACTTTAGGAAAACAATAGAAAATATGGTGCAGAAAGTTTCAAATTTTAAAACTGCGGCAGCGTATGCGGAAGCCTGGCTCGGTGCAGCAAAAGATATGAATGCCGAAGATGCTGTTTTTGAAGAGGTTAAAGCGCTAAAAAGCGGAATCAGCGAAATTGCTGCCGTATGGAATTCTATGGCCTCGCCGATTGAAAGCACAACAGACAAACTTAAAGTTATTGCCGGCTTACAGAAAAAGGTGCATTTGTCAGATATTACCGCACAAACCTTAAAGCTTGTTGCTGAAAATAACCGCCTTAAGCTTATGCCGCTGATTACTGAAGAATTTGTCCGCCTTTATTATCAGGATAAAGGAATTACCGAAGTGTTTGCAGAATCGGCTGTTGAGCTTGCTGACGAGCAAAAGGCAAAACTTGAAAAGATTATGACCCAAAAACTGAAAACGCCGGTGGTTATTAACTATGCCGTTAAACCGGAAGTTTTGGGCGGTTTGGCGGTTAAGTTCGGCTCATATCAGGTGGATGATACCGTTAAAAGTAAGCTTATGGAACTTGAGAAGCTACTGACAAAAGAAAATTAGGGGAAGGAAATGAAGTTTATGAATTTTAATGCGATGAAAGGCTTGAAACAATGACGGTTAAAGCAGAAGAAATTTCCGCAATTTTGAAAGAAAAAATCGAAAAGCACAATTTCGGCGCAGATTTGGAAGAAGTGGGGCGTGTATTGTCGGTCGGCGATGGCATTGCGACGGTTTACGGCCTGTCGGGCGTTGAATATAACGAGATGGTCGAGTTTTCTTCCGGTGTGAAAGGAATGGCGCTGAACTTGGGCGAAGACAGCGTCGGTGTCGTGATTTTCGGTTCGGACTCGGATATTAAAGAGGGCGATACGGTTAAACGCACAAACAAGATTGTGAGCGTGCCGGTCGGCAAAGAGCTTTTGGGGCGCGTGGTGGATGCGCTCGGGCAGCCGATTGACGGGTTGGGCGCGATTAAGGCCACCGAGTTTTCAAATGTGGAAACCAGAGCGCCGGGGATTATCGAGCGCCAGAGCGTGCACGAGCCGGTGCAGACCGGATTAAAAGTTATTGATTCGCTTATTCCTATCGGGCGCGGACAACGCGAATTGATTATCGGCGACAGACAGACCGGCAAGACCTCAATCATTATTGATACCATCATCAACCAAAAAGCCACCAACGATCTGGCAAAAAGCGACAAAGACAAGCTGTTTTGCATTTATGTTGCTATCGGGCAAAAACGTTCGACCGTGGCGCAGGTAGTAAAAACGCTTAAAGATTACGGCGCGATGGATTATACAATCGTGGTGGCAGCAACGGCTTCGGATGCGGCACCGCTGCAATTTATTGCCCCATACGCCGGTTGTGCGATGGGCGAATATTTCCGCGACAGAGGAATGCACGCGGTTATCTTTTATGATGACCTCTCGAAGCAGGCTACGGCTTACCGCCAGATGTCTTTGCTGTTGCGCCGTCCGCCGGGGCGTGAGGCTTATCCGGGCGATGTGTTCTACTTACACTCAAGGCTTTTGGAACGCGCGGCAAAATTGGACGAAGCGCGCGGCGGCGGGTCTTTGACCGCAATGCCGGTGATTGAAACGCAGGCGGGAGACATTTCGGCATATATTCCGACCAACGTTATTTCTATTACGGACGGGCAAATCTTTTTGGAAACATCGTTGTTTTATCAGGGCGTGCGTCCGGCTGTTAACGTTGGAACATCGGTGAGCCGTGTGGGGTCCGCAGCGCAAATCAAGGCGATGAAGCAAGTAGCTGGAACAATGAAACTCGACTTAGCGCAATACCGTGAGATGGCGGCCTTTTCGCAGTTTTCTTCGGATTTGGATGCGGCTACCAAACAACTCTTAAACCGCGGCGCAAGATTAACCGAGATTTTAAAACAGCCGGTTTACCATCCTTTGCCTGTTGAAGAAGAAGTGGTTATTTTGTTTGCCGGCTCAAAAGGCTTTTTGGACGAACTGGAAATTTCTGAAATAAAAGGGTATGAGGCTTATCTGTTAGAGGCGTTTAAGCGCGAGAAGCCCAACCTTTTGGCTGAAATCCGCGACAAAAAAGTTATCTCAGAAGAGTTGGACAATGAGCTGCGTACATTTATGAGCCGTGTCACGCACGATTTCAAAGAAATGAATCGGCACAAGGCTGACGAGAAAAAGACAGCATAAGGATAACTCTGATGGCGAACCTGAAAGAACTGCGGGCACGAATTGAAAGCGTTAAGTCGACAAGCAAAATTACGGCGGCAATGAAGATGGTGGCAACCTCAAAGTTCCGCCGTGCCCAGCTGACGCTTGAAAAGAGCGAACTTTTTCAGAAGATGATGATTCAAAACATCAAAAAGATTTTGCTGGAGCTTAAACTGCAGGAACAAGAAAAAGGCGTTAAGTTTATGTTACCCAAGATGTTGGTGCAGCCGAAAAATCCGCAAACTTATATTTTGTTTGTTTTGGCTTCAGACCGCGGGCTTTGCGGCAGTTATAACGCGATGATTGCCAAAGAGGCCAAAAGACGGATTGAAGAACTTAAAAAAGCCGGCAAAAAGGTGATTGTTTTCAGCTATGGCAAAAAGGCAGCGGCCGGACTGAAACGTTATGGCGTGACCGAGATTGAGGGCGCATATCCGAACGTTATCAAAAAGCATCTGACATATGCCGAGGCTCTCTACTTTTTACAAGATGTCTGGGAGAAAAAAAGGCAATATAATGCAGATATCTGCGAAATTGTGTACAGTGACTTTTTATCGGGTTTAAGCAAGACGTACCTTTCCAAACAAGTTATTCCGTATGATATACAACTTGAACCCGAAGATGAAGGGCTGAACCGCGCGGGTGATGCGTTTTACGGCTATTTCCCTGATGCGCTTGAAACTCTGGAAAAGCTCTCGCACCTTTATATGCGTACGGCAATGTTTGAAGTTTTGATTAACTCGCAAGCTTCCGAACACGCAGCACGGATGACCTCTATGGACAATGCAAACCGCAATGCGCGGGATATGATTAGTTCGCTAACCACTAAATATAACAGCTTGCGCCAATCAGCCATTACGACCGAACTGGTCGAGATTGTGGCGGGCGCAGAAGCAATGTAAGACAAATACAGGAGTACAGATACGATGGCGGCAAAGAAAAAAGTTGCAGAAGAAAAAGCGGAAGAAAGGGATTTGGCGAAAGAAAACGACCTCCGTTTGGAAGAACTGCGCAAACACCTAAAAGAAGAGGAAAAATCCGGCAAGCTCGGAGAAATCCATCAGGTGATGGGCGCGGTTGTGGATGTTAAATTTCAGAGCACAGATGCCCTGCCCGCGATTTTGAGCGCGCTGGAGTGCGATAATAACGGCCAAAGGCTGGTTTTGGAAGTGGAGCAGCACTTGGGCGAAAACGTGGTACGCACGATTGCGATGGATACGACCGATGGTTTGAGCCGCGGGGTTAAAGTTTATAATACAGAAAAGCCGATTACGGTACCGGTTGGGCCGGAATTGCTCGGACGCATTATTAACGTTGTCGGCAATGAAGTAGACGGGCGTGGCAAGATTAAGTCTAAAGAATATTTCCCAATTCACCGTGAGGCGCCGGAATTCATCGACCAAGCGACTGACCCCGAGATTTTTGTGACCGGCATTAAGGTTATTGACTTGCTTGAGCCTTATTCTAAAGGCGGCAAAATCGGTTTGTTTGGCGGCGCAGGCGTGGGCAAAACCGTGCTGATTATGGAATTGATTAACAACATTGCCAAAGGGCACGGCGGCTATTCGGTTTTTGCCGGTGTGGGCGAGCGTACGCGTGAGGGTAACGACTTATATCACGAGATGATTGATTCTGGTGTTATTGACCTTAAGGGCGATAATTCTAAGACCGTACTTGTGTACGGGCAGATGAACGAACCTCCGGGAGCACGTGCCCGCGTGGCACTGACTGGTTTGACCGAAGCCGAATATTTTCGCGATGTCGAGAATCAGGACGTTTTATTCTTCGTGGACAACATTTTCCGTTTTACGCAAGCTGGGTCGGAGGTTTCGGCTTTGCTTGGGCGCATTCCTTCCGCCGTGGGGTATCAGCCGACTTTGGGAACGGATATGGGAGCAATGCAGGAACGTATTACTTCTACTAAAAACGGGTCTATTACCTCGGTGCAGGCGGTATATGTGCCGGCTGATGACTTGACCGATCCGGCGCCGGCAACAACATTTGCGCACTTGGATGCAACAACGGTGCTTTCGCGTAAGATTTCCGATTTGGGTATTTATCCGGCGGTTGACCCGCTTGATTCGACAAGCCGCATTTTAAGCCCCGATATCGTTGGCGAAGAGCATTATCAGGTGGCACGCGGCGTGCAGGAAATTTTGCAGAAATATAAATCCCTGCAAGATATTATCGCGATTTTGGGTATGGACGAGCTTTCCGATGAAGACAGAATAATCGTTTCCCGCGCACGGAAGATTCAAAGATTTTTATCTCAGCCGTTTTTCGTGGCGGAAGTTTTTACGGGCAAACCAGGGCGTTTTGTGCAGCTGGAAGACACAGTCAAAGGCTTTAAGGGTATTCTTGAGGGGCTGTATGACGAGATTCCCGAGCAGGATTTTTATATGGCCGGCACGATTGACGAAGTGTTGGAAAGATATAATTCCCGTAAGGGTGAGGTTGCTTAACGATGGCTTTGGATATTGCGCTTAAAATATACATTCCCGAAAAGCTTGTGGTTGAAAAAAACGCATATCGCGTGGTTTTGCCCACAGAGGGCAAAACGCTTACGGTTATCAAAGGGCGCGCGCCAACACTGATGGTGGTTGATATGGGCGTGGTGCAGATTTTGGACGAAAGCGACCGCGTGGTTGAGGAATATTATGTTTCCGGCGGTGCTGCGGACATTAAGGAAGACACCTGCACAGTGTTGACCGAAGCCGCGATTAACAGCAAAGAGATTGATTTGGCTCAAGCACAGGCAATGTATGATAATTTTGCCAATCCGTTTTACAAGTGGCTGATTGAGGAATTAAGCCGAGGAAAAAATCGCTGATTTAACAAAAGAACGTTTCCCCGTCTTATGGCGGGGATTTTTTTGTTGCAAAAATAAATTTAATATGCTATATTTTGTCTAATTAAAAATTATTATGAACTTAAAAATTATAGATTATGGAAAATATTGACGATATTATTAAAGAGCGCCTGCAGGAGAAGATTAAGCTCGTGGTGCAGGAGTATCAGAGCGGAAATATCCGTGCTGAGGTGGAAAAAGAGCTTGAAACAAAAAGGAAAAAAGAAGCGATATGCTGCCTTGCCGAAAAGCAGGGAGATTCTGATTTCAAAAACAAACTGCGACGGTTTTGGCTTGAGTTTTCTTACAACAAGACCTACTATCAAGCCATTGAAAATATTGGCGGAAATGAAGCTTGCAAAAATATAAAAGAGAAATGTACAGATATTTTGTATGTTATTTTAGGGCTGGCGGTGATTGTGTTGTGTTATACATTTGGCTGGCATTTTATGGATGCGGTCAAAGAATATCACTCCGACATATCAAACGGACAGTACAGCACATATATAACGATGCCTATTAAGTTAGTTTGTACATACGTTTTTTTAGCGTGGACGCCACTTTTTTTGTCTTTGTCATTCTTTTTGGTTTCCAAAAGATTATGCTTTTGTATCTCGTTTCTTACCGGCGGATGGGCTGTGTATTTTTATTTTATGACAGCTGCAGCGTTTTCGCAACTATTTGATTTAGGAATGGCGGCAATGTTTGGCTTTCTCGTTGGAGTGCTTGTCACTGTGTTCTTTTTTTTCTTGTTTGCGCTTTTATGCATTTGCATTTATGACTATAAGTATGATGAACTTTGATACAAAAAACGCTCCTTTCGGGGAGCGTTTTTTGTGGTTTTATGAGGCGTTAACTTTTTGCTTAATGTAATCTAATCTTGCATATAGGTTAAAATTTCAGTCATAGCTCTTTATCCTTTTTTAATAATACATAGATTTATTATGTTTGTTTTAAAACCATAATTAAATATTTTCGTTTTATAAACGGGCTAAAGCGTTTGACAATTGCGGCGTCGGACTTTAAGCTTTGTCTTATATTTAACGGAGAAACGGCTGATTATGCGGAATTTTATCAAATCATTTAACGGACAAGCGGTGCTTCTTGTTTTGGCGACGGCGGTTGTTTACGGGTTGTGTATCAATAACCTCAATCTTTGGAGCGACGAGATTTATTCAGTGTTAATGGCAAAAGACAGTTTGCAGGAAATGTGGCGGCTGCTTATTACCGAAGATTCAAAACCACCGCTGTACTATCTGTATCTTAAGGGCATAATGGCGTTGTTTCCGCAAGCATATGAGATTTGGGCAGCGCATTTTGCCTCGTTTATTTTGCTTATCGGCGCGCAGATTTTTGCCTTAACCGCGGTTCGGCGAGATTTTGGCGATAAGATTGCCTTATGGATGGCGGCGTTATCTGCGCTGATGCCCTGCTCGCTCTGGCTCGCGTTTGAGGTGCGGACGTATATGCTTTCGGCGCTTTTGTTATTTATGGCGCTCATATACGGGCTACGGCTATTGGAAACACCGCGGACTGCGGACTTTGTGAAATTTGGCGTGGTGACGGTATTGGCGCTTTATTCGCATTATTACTGCGCGATATGGCTGATGTTTTTATACGCAGGGATTTTGTTTTGTTTGATACGCGAGAAAAAATTTGCGATATACAGCAAAAAGTTTTTGTTCACTGCCGGCGGCGCAGCGGTATTATTTGCTCCGTGGCTGATTGTGCCGCTATCAACCGGCGGGGATATCAGCAGGTTTTGGTATGTCAACCGTGATTTTGTGACTGTAAGCCCGATGTTTTTCTTAAACCCGTTTGAGCCGGAAATTTTGCAATCTTCAGCCTTTATGGCAACATTTTTTGTGACGGCAGCGTTTAGCTTTGTTGTCTGGTGCGGGGTGTTCGTACTGATATCGGCAGACTGTAAAATCAAAAGGCTGTTTTGGTTTGCCGTATGCACTTTTCTTTGCTGCTATCTTTTGCTTATTGTGCTTTCGGATGCCATACGCCCGATGGTGACGGCGCGGTATCTGAAGATTTTTGCGCTTGTGTGGTATTTGGCCGGTACGGTTGTGCTGGCAGAGGCAAACCACCTCGGGCGGGCGTTTGGTGCGGCGGCGCTGCTTTTATTCGGGTTCAGCTACACGGATATTCGGGAGGTTTCTTTTGATAAAGGCTATACTAACGCCGTTCACGATATCCGCACGTTTATTCCGAAAAAAGAAAAACTGATTGTGCTTGATAACAGTAATCTCTTTTGCGAATATTATCTTCCGGAATATACCTGTCTGGCTGCGGTTAACGAATATGGCGAGATTTTGCGGCTGCCGAGTATCTTAAAGCATATTGACAGCTATACAGAAGACATTTCTGATACGACTTTTACCCTGTCGCTATACAATGAAACAACGGCTGAGAAAAACTGTCTGACCTACCCTTCCATTTACCGGCGCGGGCAGAACTTACATCTTTGTAAAATTTCCAAGCCGGTTGCAGCCAAACTGCTTGATGACAGCCTGAATTTACGCTTAAAAATTTATGAAACACATTGACTCTTTAAAAATAATGGTTATAGTGTATTAACACTTTATTAACTTTTGGATATGAGGAACTATGACCGCTGAAGTAAAAAAGCCACAAGTTATCGGATTAGGCGAGATTGTTTTCGATATTATGCCCGACAGCCGGAAACTGGGCGGAGCACCGGCGGACTTTTTGCACTATGCTGTCAAATACGGCGCAGACGGACATCTTATCAGTGCTATCGGCGCGGATGATTTGGGACGCGAAGTTGTCAGCGAACTTCATAAATTTAATATTAATCCGGTTTTGGCCGTTACCCCCTACCCTACGGGGCGGGTGCTGATTTTTAAAACTCCGAGCGGCGGACACTCCGCGCATATTTTAGAGAATGCGGCGTGGGATTATATTCCGGCAACCGATGCGGCGGAAAAATGCATTGCAACGGCTGATGCGGTTTATTTCGGCACTCTCGCTTTACGTAAAGCTTATTCGAAAGCAACCGTTTTGGATTTGATTGATGCCGCACCGAAAGAAGCGTATAAATTTTTTGACATCAATCTCCGGCAAGACTATTATGACAAAGAAATTATCTGCTGTCTTTTAGAGCGCGCCAATATCCTTAAGCTTAATGTGGAAGAACTGAAAATAATCAAGAACCTTTTGGGCTTACGCGGATATGCCGATGACATCTGCCCGCGGCTTAAAAAGCAGTTTGGCTTAAAATATGTGATTTTATCAGACACTGCCAAAGAAAGCAAAATCTGGGGAGAAAACAACCAGTTGACAGCCGTTAAAAACAGCCGTATCCACCAATCGTTTGCCTTTGGAGCCGGAAATGCGTTTGCCGGCGCGTTTATTACGGCCATCTTAAACGGTAAAAGCCAACAGGACGCACACGAAACAGCCAATCAGGCAGCCGTTGAGGTTTGCCGCTCGACAAAAGGATAATAATAACAAAGAGAACTGAAAATAATGGATAACAATAATAACACAGAAGACAGCAAAGAGGCCATCAGCCAAGACACCTCCCACAATGATATATTGATGTTGGGCAACGGCGTTGTTTATACGGACACCGAGCGCGAAAAAATGACGGCACGCAGGGGTAGAACGTGGATTAAGACTGCTTATCTTCAAACCGATGAAACGGATTTTTCAACCTTAACTGCGGCTGAGGTTTATTTTTGGAGCAAATATCTTTTGAAAAACGGTATTAAGGCTGATTTAAGCCGTTTGCCGCAAGATTTGCGCGATTTGATGGCGCTTACTGCCGAAGCTGCCAATATGCCGCCGGTTGAAAAGCAAGAAACCAGCTTTTTATGGCGCGTTGGTACCAAAAGCGCAACGATATATAAAAGTTTTCTGAGCAGCCTTAGGTTTATTAAAGATACACTGTTTTCCACAATACGCTTTTTTTCGGGCAATGCTATTTATCGCAAAAAGGATTTTTGGTTTATTTTTGCCGATTGCAGCTATAAAGCGGTCGGAATTGTGGCGCTCGTGAGCTTTTTGGTGGGGCTGATTTTGGCGTTTGTGGGGGCGCTGCAGCTTAAGACTTTCGGCGCGGGAATTTATGTGGCGAGTATGGTGACACTTGGGATGACACGCATTATGGCAGCGATTATGGTCGGGATTATTATGGCGGGGCGCACAGGCTCGTCGTTTGCGGCAACACTCGGCACAATGCAGGTCAATGAAGAGATTGACGCGCTGAAAACATTCGGCATTAAAATTACGGATTATCTGGTGACGCCGCGGATGGTTTGTCTGGTGGCAACAATACCGTTTTTGACAATGCTTGCCGATGTGCTCGGCATTTTGGGCGGAGCGGTTGTCGGTGTAAGCTTTTTGGATCTCACTTCATCGGCTTATTTTGAATATTCGATTAAGGCTCTGGAACTGCGCAATATTTTAGTCGGGCTGCTGCATAGTTTGATTTACGGCGTGATTATTTCTGTCTGCGGGTGCTATGAGGGCTTAAATGCCGGACGTGACGCGGACAGTGTGGGCAAGGCGACCACCGGCGCGGTTGTGACTTCACTGGTCTGGATGATTGTAGCTACGGGGATTTTGACCGTTATTTTAGAGGAGCTGGGGATATGAGCAAGGAAATCATTACCGTTAAAAACCTCCGCGTAGCCTACGGCGACTTTGTGTTGTTTGATAACATTAACTTCAGTGTTAACGAAAAAGACATCTTTATCATTATGGGCGCGAGCGGCTGTGGCAAAAGCAGTATGCTGCGTGTGTTAACGGGGCTGGTGACGCCGGTTAAAGGCGAAGTGCTGATTGACGGCAAAGACTTTTCGGCGGCGGATGAGGCTCTTAAAAACGAGATTATGAAAAAATGCGGCGTGATGTATCAGAGCGGGGCTTTGTTTTCTTCGATGACGCTTAAAGAAAACGTGGCAATGCCTTTGGAGCTTTATAGTTCTTACACGGCTGCGGAAATCTCCGAGCTGGCGTCTTACAAGCTGGCACTCGTCGGATTGGGCGGGTTTGACGATTTTTACCCGTCGGAAATCTCAGGGGGAATGAAAAAGCGTGCCGCGCTTGCCCGTGCGCTCGCACTTGACCCGAAAATCGTTTATTGCGACGAGCCGTCGGCGGGGCTTGACCCTATCAGCTCAAAAAGGCTGGACGATTTGTTTAAAGAGCTTAACCAGACGCTCGGTACAACCTTTGTGATTGTGACCCACGAACTGCAATCTATTTTTAACATTGGGACGAACTCTATCTTTTTGGACGGCAAAGTCAAAAACATTACCGGCAGAGGCAATCCGAATGAGCTTTTGAAAAACCCGCCGAACGCGGAAATCTATGAATTTTTAACCAGAGGAAAAAAAGAATGATAAAACAACCGAATATGAAATTGATAGGCTTATTTGTGAGCGTTAGCTTGGTGGCGCTGTTTTTGATGTTTGCTTATTTTTTGAAATCTAAATTCAGCGATAACGAAACCACTGTCGTGATGTATTTTGACGAGTCGGTCAAAGGGCTGGACGTTGGCGCGCCGGTGTTGTTTAAGGGCGTGAAAATCGGCGAGGTTTCTTCGGTGCGTTTGCGCGCAAACCTTAAAACGATGAAGTTTTTTATTCCGGTATATGCGAAAATCTATAACGGAAAATCGCTGATTACGGATACAAGAGACGAGCAGGAACGCTTAAACCAGTTTATCTCGCACGGGCTTCGGGCACAGCTTGCGATTAACTCGGTGATTACGGGGCAGCTGTTGGTGGAGCTTGATATGTTCCCCAACACAAAAGCCGTTTTGCACGAGGAAACCGGCGATGTTTATGAGATTCCGACGATAGCTTCGCCGTTTGCGGAGATTTCGAAGAGCCTGCAGGTGATGCCTATTGCCAAAATTGCGCAAGATGTTCATAACATTACCCAGACTATCAACAAAGAACTGCCGCCGCTTTTAAAACAAATGAATGCGACGCTTGATACTGTTGACAATATCTTGCTTGAAAACAAAAACAACACGGCGCAGATGGTCGAAAATGTCGGCGGAGCAGCGCAGGCGATTGATTCGCTTGTGGGCGAAAACGCAGCAAACATTGCGGCAATGATTGAAAGCTTTTCTTCTGCCGCGGCTTCTATGAAAAATCTAACAGATTATTTGCAGATGTATCCGAACGCGATTATTACAGGAAAGGAATATTAAGATGAAAAAAATTATAATTGCAGCTTTGGCTCTCCTCTCAGCAGCTTGCTCAAGCCCGAAACCGCATTTTTATCAACCGGTTGCAATGCAAACGGCGGAAAAGAGCTATCCAAATGTTAAATTTACCCTTTTGCTTAATCAGGTTTTGCTGCCGGCAGAAGCCGCGCGCCCGCAGATTGCTACTTTGGGCAAAGAAAACTATGAGGTACGGATTGACGAATTTAACCGCTGGGGCGCCGCACCGGAACGGCTTATTCAAAATGTCTTAAACCAAAACCTCTCCCTGACATTGCCCAATGCAGTCATTGAAAATCAGACGCCTTTGCGTAAAAATTACCAATATGCCGTTGCGGTTGAGATTACGGAAATGAACGGCAGGCTTGATGATTATGCCGTGCTTAAAGCCTCTTATTTTATTAAAAACAAGATGGGGCGGATTGTGAAATCCGGCCGGTTTGACAGCAAGGTTAAAATTGACGGCGGTTATGACGAATATGTTCCGGCACAAAGCTCTCTTTTGGGCGGGCTTGCAGCAAAGATTTCCGGTGATATTGCCAAGCTGAAATAGAGGATTCAAAAAATATTGACAAAAATGATTTGTAAGTTATACTTTGCGGCAGTATTAATTATAACTTATATATCATTATGGAAGAAAATGTTTTAAAGACCCTTCAATGGTCTGAATGCGGGGAGCTGCTTACTGCCCTTGCCGTTAAAAATTTCGGACACCCGAAAAAAGGCTCTGTTTCTGACTTTGCCGAGTTCATCCGTTCTTTTGCTGCTGACCGTAAACAAATGGCCGCATTTCTTGATAAGAACGCAAACCGGCGCAGTTTTGAGGACTGCAGCTCAATAGCAACGGCCTTAGAAGATGCGTGCCTGTTTTCGTGTGAACCGGCATCGGCGCTGGAGATTATCTCCCGACATCTTAAAATCCTCAATACCGGCGGGAAACTTCCGGCATTATGGTGCTTTCTGGATGAAGAATGCAAAGCGGTGGTTCACTTTGTAAACCGTAAGGGATGGTATGCCGAGGCGTTTTTTGACTGCAACGAAGATTTTTCGGTGCTGCATTTGCTCAAGAATGAAAAAGAAACATCTTTTCTGCCTGTGGTTTTTACCAAAAACATTGCCAATTATGTGTCGCCGGCTCAAGGGTTTTTGCAGACTTATCTGCCCCGTGATGCTTTTCAATTCCTTTCTAAGAAAGGCGGAAAGAAAAAAGGCGTGCCGTTTTCAGCAGAAAATAAATCATTGGTACAAACGGACAAAGATGACTTTCTTTAAGTCTTTACGCACTATGAAAAGAAGCTGTTTTATGGCAGCTTCTTTTTTTTATGCGGCAGGAATTTTCCAACAGATGTTGACATTTACGGTTTAAACGCTTATCGTTGCGTTGTTTAAATTTTATTATTATCACTAAAATTATCCTGTATGAGTAAATTATGTATTTCGGAAACGAATGTTTCACCCGCGGCCGAACAGCTTAAAGCCTATTGGCGACATTTCGGCGAAAAGCGTTTTGAAGAAAACCAACTGGCATTTTTCAATAATGGCTACTTTAAGGTCTATTCCCCTTCGTGGCACGCGCTTAGTGTTTATGACAATCTGTCACGATGTTTTATCAACCGGCTTCTGATTGCCGTGCAGCCTTATCTCACGTTTCACGTTTTCGGCAACGGCTATATGGCCGCGGCTAAAGATAACGGATATGTTGAAATCTATGCACCGGACGGCAAGTTTTTTGCCCAGCGCGAGCATCGTGTCAAGTGGTGGGGAGAGGCTTCGGCGTATGTCTGTATGAACGCAGGCAACTACTATCTGGCAGATGTTACCGGAGCCCAAGAACCGGTATGGCTTGGCAAAAGAGAGGATATTCTCAACGTTGAACAGAATATTAACGGGCTGACAGCAGTTAAATTCTATAACGGCAGAAATGCCATTTTGTATAACGCAGAGATGCAGCCGATTACACCTGTAGAAGACGCGGATAATATCCTCTTTTTTACAAACGGCAGCTTTATCGTTTCGACTAAAGGGGTTAACTACCTTTATAACGCCAAGATGGAATGTCTGTTAAAGGCGCGACTGGCGATGGATATTGTGGATGGTGTTTTCTGTTCTATGCGCGGAACGCTTTATGACAGTACCATTGGCGCGGTTGTTGATGGAAATAATCTACCGCTCCTCTCTGAGGATGGTAAATTTACCTTTCAAAACGGCGGGCTTTATGCCGAAGACGGACGGCAGGTTTTGGCCTATTGTCCGGTTCGTCCACAGATGTTTGCCGGACATTTTCTGCACCTTCGCCTGAACAAGCGCGACCTTGTGTTTGACACCAGAATGTCTGCTGTTGAAACACGTCAGGCTGTTGTCGAAGTCTTGTTCGGACACAACAAAGACGAGGATATCTCGGAAGAACTGTTTGAGTATTTCCGGCTGGTTGAAACCTGCCTTAGCGGGCACAAAGAGCTTCGCAAAAAAATGCTCAAAGGTTTCTTTGCCGATTAGAACTTAAGAGTCTCCCTTTTTAATAAGGGCGGCTCTTTTTTTGTGCGAAAGTTCTGCGCGGGGCTTGCGAAAACGCGGCAAGGGCGTATGATGACAAAAACAAAGGAGAATTTATTTTGCCGCAAAGTTTTGATTATATTGCAGATGATACGACGACAACGCTGATTATCGGCTCTATGCCGGGGGAGGCATCGTTGGCTGCAGGTGAATATTATGCACATAAACATAATCTATTTTGGAAGTTTGTGTTTGAAGCGTTTGGCGAAGCATATAACGCGCCGGATTTTGCCACCAAAACTACCCTTTTGACCGCACATCGGTTCGGACTGTGGGACGCGGCCCAAAGCTGCGTACGCGACGGCAGTTTGGACACCAACATAAAAAATGCCATACCGAATGATTTTAAAACCTTGTTTCAAACCTACCCGAACATCAGGCGGTTGCTCTTTAACGGGCAGAAGGCCTTTCAGTTGTTTAAGCGTTTTCACGGCGATTTGCTGGAAGAGTTTGACTATGCGGTTTTGCCCTCCACCAGTCCCGCAAATGCCTCTATTCCATTGGAGAGACGGCGGCAAATATGGTTTGAGGCACTTTTAAAATAAGACAGATTGTTGTGGGTTGTTTGGGGTTCGGGGTTGAAAGTTCCAATCGGCTTTTGTATGTTTGAGGGCAACAGGAGTGTAAAAATGTTTTCAAAATTTGAAAGAATGGCGGCAGGAAGATACCTGCGCGCGAAAAGAAAAGAAGGGTTTATCTCGGTTATTACCTCATTTGCGTTTATCGGTATTGCGCTTGGTGTGGCGACGTTGATTATCGTTACTTCGGTAATGAATGGTTTTAAGGCGGAGCTTTTAAACCGTATTTTGGGCATTAACGGGCATATCAGCATTGCAGCTGTACGCAATATGCCGTTTGATAACTATCCCGAGGCGGTTAAGATGCTGGAAGCGAATGTTCCGGGGGTAAATATCGCTATCCCGATGATTGAAAAGCAGCTGCTGGCAACGGCCGGAAACAGCGCTGAGGGCGTAATGGTGCGCGGAATTAACGGCAATGATTTGCAAAAAAAGCAAGTGTTACGCGACGGGTTTAAGAACTTTGATATGCACCTTTTTGAGGGGGATGCGGTCGTATTAGGCTCAAAACTCGCTAACAAACTTGGCGTGACCGAAGGCGATGAAATCACCCTGCTCTCCCCTAACGGCAAAATCACGATGTTTGGCACTGTACCGCGGATGAAGAGCTATCTCGTGGCGGGAACGTTTGACTTCGGGATGTATGAATATGACGCAAACTTTATCTTTATGCCATTAGAAGCGGCGCAGAAATTCTTTTCACTCGGCAACGGCGTGACCGGCATTGACGTGACACTTCGCGATGACGCGGACGTGGACTATGCGCGCCAGCTCATCAGCACGGCGATTGCAAGCTCGGGCAACCGTGCATATGTGTATGATTACCGGCAGACGAACTCCGCCTTTTTCAACGCGGTTGATGTGGAACGCAACGTAATGTTTATCGTTTTGACTCTGATTATCTTGGTGGCGGCGTTTAACATTATCACCGGCCTGATTATGCTCGTTAAAGATAAAGGGCGTGACATTGCCGTGCTTAGAACAATGGGGGCTACTAAGGGAATGATTATGCGTATTTTCTTTTTGGACGGGGCGTTTATCGGCGCGGTCGGTACTATTCTTGGCGTATTGCTCGGCCTTTTGTTTTGCGAAAATATCGAAAATATCCGCCAGTTTTTGCAGTCTATTGCCGGAAGGGATTTGTTTGCGGCAGAGATTTATTTCCTCTCGCAGTTGCCAGCCAAAGTCGAGTCTTCGGTGGTTATTTCCGTAACGCTGCTTTCGCTCGGCTTATCTTTCCTTGCTACTTTGTATCCGGCTTATCGGGCGGCTAAAATGGATCCTGTGGAGGCTTTGCGCTATGAATAATAAAACTATGATGACTGAAAACGAAGACTGCGTTTTAACCCTGACTAACGTTACGAAAGACTACAGGCAAGGGAAACAGAACCTTGAGGTTTTAAAAGGGATTGACCTTAACATCCGCTCCGGCGAAGTAACGGCACTGGTCGGGCAGTCCGGCTCGGGTAAATCGACATTACTGCAGATTGCGGGGCTTTTGGACAGGCCGTCTTCAGGGCAGATTTGCATCAACGGCAAAGATATCAGCAAGGCTAATGATGAAAACCGTACCGGTTTGCGGCGGGATTACATCGGCTTTGTTTACCAATATCACAATCTTCTTGGCGATTTTAATGCGCTGGAAAATGTTATGCTGCCGATGTTGATTGCCGGCCAAAGTACCGCAACAGCCGAAGAGCGAGCGGCATTCTTATTGAATAAACTGCATTTATCACATCGTCTCAAACACCGTCCGGCGGAGATGTCCGGCGGCGAGCAACAACGAGTGGCGATTGCCCGCGCCCTTGCAAACTCGCCTAAACTTCTGCTTGCGGATGAACCGACCGGCAACCTTGACCCAAACACCGCCGAAGATGTTTTTGCCGCCCTGCTCGGTATTATCAAAGAAACCGGATTAGCGGCGCTGATTGCAACCCACAATATGGAACTTGCCGCCCGTATGAGCCGCCAGCTGCGCCTGCAAGACGGTAAGTTGCAAGACCTCAACGAACCCATTTTCGCAAAAATCGCCAAAAACTTCTACTAGTGGCAGCGCCAGTGCGCGCCGCACCTGCTTAACTTTGGCTACGGCGGAGGGGAATATCAGGGACAAACTGCAAAGGGCGTTAAAAGTGCAAAAAATACAAAAAAATGCTTGCAAAATAAAATTTTTGCGGTATTTTAGGGCTACTTCCGAGAAAGAGAGCAGGAAATGCTCCGTTTGCGCAGGCGGTTTGGTTTCGGGATGACCGGTTATAATCAAGACGCTTTAACGACAAAACTATCGGGACAATAAGATGAATTAACCTATAAAAGGATTGTATAAATGAAAAGTATTGTTAATGCTAAAAAGAAAAACAGCCGCCGTTACGGTCAAAACCTCTGGGGTGATCCGAACAGCCCGATTTTGAAAAGAAATTATGCTCCGGGACAACACGGCCAGAGAAGAAAAAAGACTACTGACTACGGTGAGCAATTATATGCTAAACAAAGATTAAAAGTTTATTATGGTAACATCAGCGAAAAGCAGTTCCATAAATATTATGAAGAAGCTATCCGCAGAAGAGGCGACGCGGCTGAAAACTTAATTGGTTTGCTCGAGTCCCGTTTGGATAACTTGGTTTACAAAGCTAAGTTTGTTCCGACCGTATTTGCTGCACGCCAGTTTGTGAACCACGGTCACGTTACTGTTAACGGCAAGAAAGTAAACATTCCTTCTTATGTTGTTAAAGCTGGTGATGTTATTGAAGTTCGTGAAAAATCAAAGCAGCTGGCTGTTGTTCTGTCTGCTATTCAGTCTCAAAACCGTGACTTTCCTGCTTATTTGGAAGTTGATGCCGGTAAATTGACTGCTAAGTACACATTCATTCCGAAGTTTGACGATGTTCCTTATGCTGCACAGATGGAACCGAACCTTGTTATCGAGTTCTACTCCAGATAGTAAGCTTTCGGAAGCTGAATTTTACAGAGCGGGGTTTTGCCCCGCTTTTTTGTTGTCGAAACGAGAATATGCGTTCCGAACAAACTCTTGACAAAAAAAATATTCCGTATAAAATGGCGGCAATTAAATATTATTGTTTCACTTAATTTTTTTAGATATGAATACATTTGGTTATTATTGGCGCTTTTTCAGCACCCGCCGATTTCAAAAAAACGATGAACTGAAGTTTTTCGCTAATGGATGTTTTACAATTGCGACAAAAGAGAAAAATATTTCTCTTTACTCTGCTAAAGCAGAACTTATTGCCAGCTACAAAGATGCTTTTGTACTGGATAACGGCGTGATTTGCGCTATAAACGGTTTGAACAGGCAAATTGATGTTTTCTTGTACTCAACACCTATGTGCAGTATTCCGCTGGATGACGGGCAAAAGGTCTATCCGATGACAAACGCATTTATGCTGTATGAAGAATTAAGCAAAAACAATGCGCTTTATCTTCTGTCAAAGGACGGGAAACAGCAGAAACGTCTGCCTTTCGGCAATGGGATACGCCCAGAAAAAACTTCTGCTGACGGCAAGGTTTTGTGGATAACGGGCAATACCGAAAAAGACGGCAAAACAACGATAAAGAAACAACTTTTGACGGACAGTTCTTTCAAAGAAATTGAACTGCCTTCGTTTCACAGAATCGACTTTTTGCCTGACGGAGCGTTTATCGCCTATTTCAATGATGAGTTTGAGATTGGCGGATGCGCACTTTATAATGCCGGTGGCAACCGCGTGCTTTGCTCTTCGCAAGACTTTGGCATTCGCGCTTTAGGACACGCTGTGGTGTATGAAAACAACTTACTGGTAAATTTCGATGGCGAGATTATTGGAGAATATAATGGCGAAATTACCGTTTTTTCTGCTATTTCTATTCGTTCGTACAAAATCGGGAAAAACGGCTATTGGCTCGGTGGCAAGATGGAATATGGCAAATGCGCTGACGGACCTTTTATCTACTATTGGCACGATGGCTTGTTTTATCTGTGCCCGATATACGGCTACTCCAAAGCTACTGCCAAACGCAAGCATTTGAGCGAAAAAATAGATGAATCAGGATATAATTTCTCAGATAATCCTCTTTACTTAAAGCGCCTTTTCGAGATGTGTGCTGACTAACAGCAAAAGCCCTTCCCCTTTGCGGGAGGGGCTTTTGTGTTATATTTGAGGCACGGGAACATTATTGTTGACAAAAAAGCAACTATACATTATCGTTCGGATAATTAAATATTATTGTTTCATTTAAAATTATTTTCACTATGGATTTAGAAAAATATTGGAGAGTTTTAGCTACTGAGCCTGAAGCTTTTGTTTTCCTCAGTCATTGGGACTTTTATGACAACGGTTGGTTTTCTTTATATGACGGCGATTATGCGATGCTCTATGATGAATGCGGAAATCTTTTTCAATCCGCTTCATTTAAAAGTATTCTTACTCTTACGGATGGCTCTGTTGCTCTTTGCAAAGAACATCGGGATGGTTGCCAGTGGAGTGTTTATACCAAACAAAAAGAAAAGACAGCCAGTCTTGACAGCGATGATATCCGTATTTTTTCTAACGGATTGGCCCTAAAAGAAACAGCGCAAGATGAAACTTTCATTTTTCATTACAAAAATGCTGAACAAAAAGTGAGTCTCGGCTTTAAGGTTTGGAACGTTGTGAACGGACCAGACAACTTGTTTGCTTATGAGCAAGGGCTGAAACACAACCTATCTCTCTGGTATATCTGCAAATTTGAAGACGGCAAAGTTATCCGCCTTTTCGAACCTTTTCACGCAGAAAAGCTTTTCTTTTTTGATAACGGCAGTTATGCCGTTCACTATAAAGGAATAGTGCGAGTGTATAACCGGTTTAATCAGCAGATTTTTGCCTGCAACGAGAAAAAGACAACGTTTGTTAAGGTCGGTGATACTTATTTTCTGGCTTATAATGGTATGCGTTACAAAGGCGTGTATTCGGCAGAAAACGGAAAACTTGTACTTGCCGTTTCTACGGTGGATTATCTCTTTGCCAATGGAACGGTTTATGATCAAAAGAACCGTTTATCCTTATCTTTGGGCAATGGCGAGAGGTTTCATTTCTTTGATATTTATGATTTTCAGCCGTTTGGCAAGTCAGGCGCATTTTTTATGTATCAAGACTACCCGTTTGTGATTGATACGGATTTACCGCTTCAAGAACTACGGCAAAAAGCTGTGAGCGAATTGCAACGGGCTTCGGAACACGACTTGGCTTATGCCCGCTATCTTACACAGCTGATTTTATTGTTGTGTTAAACTTTAAATGCCGTTCCTCTTTTGAGGAGCGGCATTTTTTTAGCTTTTGCAGATTGAGAAACCACGATGCTAATGCTCTTTACAATGATGCGAAAAGAAAGCGGTTATATCCCGAGATATGTCAGCACATCATCCGGCGTGGTGACCGGCACGACTTCGGTATTATCCATTTGGCGTAAAGTCTCAGCCAGTTTATAGTCGTTACCGCCTTTTTCGGTGCGGTCGCCGAAAAATATCAGCTTATCATTCGGGTGAGCCTCACGGATGCGCGTGGCAACCTGCTCTTTGCCACAGCCTTTAGTGACGATATCAATCGAGATTTTGCCGCCGACACTACTGTCGTATTCGGGAAACTTCTCATTCATCTCTTTAGCGATGGTTTCGCGCTCGCGGTGCACAGCGTCCCATTCGCTGTATCTGGCGCGTTCGGAAAACGGGCAGTTGCGCCCGAGCACGCTGAAGTTTAACATTCCGGTGCGTAGTTCAAGATAATTGCCGAACAATTTGCCATCATACGCCGTGTTGCGGCGGCAACGCTCGAGATATTGCAGCATTTCTTTATTGAGCTTAATCTCGTTACGATAAACCTCATTGCCTTTTTTATGAAACACATTGCCCATTGAGCTATATATGCCGCTAAAGGCTGAAACAGCGTCCGGCGGCAGCTGTTCGGTTACTTTTTCATAGTTTGAACCGGCGGCCAGATATGCCATATGCGCTTTAAGCCACGGCAGAAAACGAAACGCAAAATCCGGCATCATCGGCTGACGTGCAGGGGTGAGCGTTCCGTCCATATCGAAAATATATATATTCATAAAACCTCCTTCTATAAACGGTGCTACTCTTGAGCGACACATCTATAGTATGCTTTGGAAGGTACAAAGAGCCGACAGGTAAAATAGTCTTTATCTATCAGTTCCGCTTTGCTTGCGGCGTCGTTTTGCCTGCATAAGGCATCGGCTTTTTCAAGCAAGCCGGCGTCACTTTCCCACAGCGGATTATAGCACAACACTGGCGCGGCCGGTTTGGAGGCGCCAACGTAGACATATTCCGTTCCGGGTTCGCGGCGGCGGTCTTCAAACGCACGGAACTGCGAACAGGCTGATATCCCTAACACTAAAGATAGTAACAATGACAATTTTAGAGTGGACAATTTGTAAAACTCCCATTAAATTATATGTATGTTGGTTAGTATATACAAAGATGAAAAAAATGCAAAGTGAAAATTTATACATTGGGGATGATAAATTTCAGCGGTTTTTAGACCATTATCAGTGCCCTACCCCGCTGCAGGTGGTTAAGCTTAAATTTGCCGGTGCAATTTGCAGCCCGAACAACAATCTGCGCCCGACAGACGTTATCTCTTCACTCTTTCCCGAAGACAAGCAGCCGCGGCTTACAACCAAAGCAGAAGCCGAGCTGTTTTTTAAATTTTTTATGGGGCTGTGGGATGAGATGTTTGAAATTATTCAGACCAATACGCTTGAGCTGCCAGTGATGACGGCCAAAGACAAAAAAGATTTGGGCGCATTTTGCCTTATGCGGGCAGAACAGGTGGAACGCGGTTTTGTAGAGGGCTTTTGGGGTGGATGCGAGAGTTTGAACATTCCCCAATTTGCGGCAGAACTCATTAACTCGCTTTCCGATATGGCAGGTGTTTATGAAATGCTTGCTAAAAAGCTTGAAAAGGCAGAAGACCCCGAAGATATATCTGAGGTTATCAAACACACCGACAAAACTGTTGAGAAAACATTTAAGTTTTTGATTGAAAATCTTATTTTGCCGAATATTGCCAAACTGCAACGACAACTCAACTAGCTTTTTTCTTTTTTTTACATCAGGAGATAAACTTATGGAACTATATGAAGGATTATTGAGCAGACGCTCTATCAGAAAATATAACCCTGAAAAGACGCTCACAAAAGATGAAATATTGGAACTTATCCGTGCGGCAAGCTATGCGCCATCAGCGCACAACAAACAGCCTTGGCATTTTTTGGTGCTTGAAGACAAGGAAGTTTTGCGGACACTGCGGGCGGTGCAGCCGTGGACTTCGTTTGCCAAAGATGCAGCGTGCGTGATTGTGGTTTGTGCGGACGAGGAAGAAACTTTCCACCGCGAAAAAGAGGGCTGGAACTATGCACAGATTGACGGCGCGCTGGCTGCCCAGAACCTGCTGCTTGCCTGCCACGCCAAAGGTCTGGGCGCTTGTTTTTGTGGCGCTGCGCCGATGCCGATGGTAATTGATAATCTGCGCAAGAAATTCAATATGCCCGAAACTATGCTGCCGGTTGCGATTGTGACTATCGGATACCCCGAAGAAGAACCGAAAGTTCCTGCAGACAGGCTTAATGTTGAGAAAGTGCACTGGGGAAGTTTTTAATTATTTTTCTTAAAAACATAACCTTTCCCTATCTGTGTCTTGAATGTATAAAGAAAAACGCCGCACCTTTCAAGGTGTGGCGTTTGACTGTTTCTAAAGCTCGACGTAACGTTCGAAATAAGCAGTGATTTCTTTGCGGTTGCCGCGGGCCAGAAGTTCTTCTTCGGATTTCAGGCCGTTGGGCGCGTTTTGGATGTATGTCATAATCTGCAAGTGGTTACCGTGTGCCAAGAGAATCTTTTCCGCCTTCAGGCTTAACTGGTGTTCTCTTTTCAGATATGTATGCACAAGATTTTCACATAAATCCATATATGAGTCACGGTCGCCTTTTATGTTCAGGAACTCTTGCAGAAAATAAATTTCTGCTTTTTCAGACAAAATATATCTGGTCAGATAACGCTCGACTACATTAAAATAACTGTACGCATTTATTCTGTCACAGTCTTTTTCCTGAAGAGCACACGATAGCAAAAAGATTTCGACATCCGGAGAAAGGCGCTGTTCGCATCTGTATTTCCTGTCTTTAACCAACTGCCGCTGAAGCTTTTCACATAAAGGAAAATCAGTTATTAACCGCTTGTATACATTTTCCCAAAACGGAGATAAGCCCTGCTTATCATAAAGATACATCTGGGCTTCGTCACTCAGTGTATAGTTTGCAATATTTGCGCGGACATAAGCATTCATCAAAGGGATAATTTCTGTACTGCGACCACGCCGGAGAATTGCCATCTGGCGCCCAGACGACAGACCTTTTTTATCGAAGACGAAACATATTTCCTTTTGAATTTTTTTACGGGTTGCTCTTTCAGTTTGAGCCGTTTCACGCAATTTGGCAATTTCCGCCAAGCTCATTTTTTCTTCGTTCATAATTGTGTGTTTTTAATTGTTGGACATCATAATAACTTAATCGGAACGAAGTATAATCAGATTTATTTTTTTGTCAACTCTTTAATAGACCTCATAGAGCTTTTGCATTATCTCGGGAACTTTCCATTCCAGCTCTGCTAAAATATGGGCGGCGGTATCCAGATACAACCGGCTTATGGATTTAACGGAATATTTATCCTGATTTTCTACCCAGTTCGG
>CAJTWX010000019.1 GCA_910580155.1 uncultured Alphaproteobacteria bacterium | reverse complement strand
GCCATCATTACGCCGTTTGCCGAGCAGCTTAAAGCATTCAAAACCGAAGTAGCCGCCGCCCGCGAAGAAAGCATTAAAAACAAATCCGGCTTTGATGCACAGCTTGCCTCGCTCACACAATTAAACCAGACACTAAGCAAAGACGCGCAAAATCTCGCCGAAGCCCTGAAAGGCGGCAAAAAAGCCCAGGGCAACTGGGGGGAGTGCCAATTAAGCCGCGTGTTGGAAATCTCCGGTCTGCGCAAAGGCATAGATTATGATACGCAAAGCTCATATCACGATGAAGAAAAGAACCTCTACCGTCCCGACGTTATTATCCATTTGCCCGAAAACCGCGATATTATAGTCGATTCAAAAGTATCGCTGGTTGATTATCTGGCCGCGGTTAACAGCGAAGACGAAGCCGAAATCGAACAAAATCTGCGCAAATCCGCAGCCAGTCTGAAAGCGCACATCGACGAGCTTGCCGCCAAAGAATACCAGAAGCTTCTCAAAGACAGCACATTGAATTATGTTATAATGTTTATCCCTGTAGAAAGCGCCTATATCGCCGCGCTTGATTCCGATAACACGCTTTATGACTACGCCTATAAGCGCAACGTTATTCTTGCCACACCGCTGTCGCTCCTGCCCACCTTGCGCACGGTCGAAAACTTATGGCGAATAGACAGCCAAAACCGCAACGTGCAAAAGATTGCCGAACTTGGCGGTAAGATATATGACAAACTCGCCGCCTTTGTTGAAGATATGAAAACCCTCGAACGCGGCATCAATCAGGCCAACACCGCCTACGCCGCGGCAATGACCAAACTGCAGGGCAGGGGCGGTGCTCTCCCGCAAGCCGAAAAAATGCGCCTTTTAGGCTCAAAAACCAATAAAAGCATTAACATGCCGTTAAATGATAATGATTTATTGTTAGAAGACAAAACAACCGGACAAACAGGAGAATAATATGCCCAAAATCATCTTTACCGGTGGCGGTTCTGCCGGACACGTCACGCTGAATTTAGCGCTCATCCCGTGGTTTTTGGAACACGGCTGGCAAATAACCTACATCGGCTCCAAAGGCGGAATGGAAGAAGAACTGGTCAAAAAGTTTCCGGCAGTCGAATATAAAACGGTCTTAACGGGCAAACTCCGCCGCTATTTCTCCTTAAAAAACATTGCCGATATGATAAAAATCCCGCTGGGCTGCCTTCAGGCGAGCGCACTGGTGCACAAAATCAACCCAGATATTATCTTCTCCAAAGGCGGTTTCGTTTCCTTTCCGGTTGTGGTCGGCGGCTTTATAAACCGCAAAAAAATATTTATGCACGAATCAGACATCACCCCTGGTCTGGCAAATAAATTGAGCCTGCCGTTTGTCAGCACTTTTTTCACAACCTTTCCCGAAACCGTAAACTCGGTTAAACAAAAAGCCAAAGTCCGTTGTGCCGGTCCTGTAATGTCACCGCGCCTGTTTAACGGCAGCAAGGAAAAGGGAGCCGAATTTGCCGGACTTGATGCCGCAAAACCGACCATAATGTTTATCGGTGGCAGCCTAGGCGCCAAAAGCTTAAACAACGCCGTTCAAAAAAACCTTGAGAAATTACTCGCCAAATATCAGGTTATCCATATTGCCGGCAAAAACGGCTTTAATCCGAACCTAAAGGGCAGGGGCTATGTGCAGTACGAATATGTCGATAAAGAGCTTAAAGACTTGATGGCTCTCTCTGATGTCGTAATTTCCCGCGCAGGGTCTAATGCGATTTTTGAGCTTGCAAGCCTCAATAAGCCGATGATACTTGTTCCGCTGCCCAACACGTCTTCCCGCGGAGAACAGAGCTTAAACGCGCGTAATTTCAAAGCCAAAGGCTTTGCCGAAATCATTGCTGACGAGAATATTGCTGATGAAAAAACGCTCTTAACCGTAATAGAAGAAACATACACCCGCAAGTCGCAATACATCGCCAATATGCAGCAAAATCCGGTCAAAACCACCACTGTTGAAGAATTATGCCGGATAATCACCGCTGATGAATAAAAAATAATTTGTCCGTTTTGTACAAAACACTTGCAAACAAAAATTTTCAGGTTATATTAAACGAGTTAAAGTAAATTTTTATTCACAATTAAATAAATATAATTATGAGAACATTTCTTTATTACGCCTTACTATTGCTGGTGTTCATTGCAGTTTCGTGCAGCAAACAGACAAAAACCGAACCGCTTGCCGGCTATCCGGCTTTAAGCACAGTTACCGAACAGACAAAAGACGGCAAATCCCTCATCGGCGTTGTCAATCCACAGTCTGACCATATCGTCATTCCCCCCGCGGAATACAAATCCGTAAAAGCAGACAATTACACAATTGTTTGCACCAAAAATGACAATATGTTGGAAGTCTTCAAAACAAACGGCGAAACAATCGGATGTTTCGAAATGTTCACGCCGTGGAGCGCAAACGGAAACTACTATCTCGGAGTAAGATATATCAATAAGACATACTACTTCCCCGAAAAAGATTTAGTCGTTTCCACACAAAACGTCCACAACGAATACAACTGTATGCTTTTGGAAAACACAGAAGGCTGGGCTGTTTATGATTATGACGGTAACTTCCTCTGGCAAGCACCGCAAAACCTCGGCATCATCCGAAACTCAAAGGTTCCGACCCAAATCTGGCTCGCAATCGAGAGCAACGACAAAAGGCCGTCTTGTGCCCTTTATGCCGCAGATGGCAGCGGATACAACGTTATCCCGGCCGCCAAGTGGGCAAAACTTAAAAAGACACTGAAAAAAGTCAAAGAAATCACCCCGACGGCTTACGCTGCCGCCACCGATGAATTTGACAAATTCTAAAAACAGCCGCGGGAACCCAAAATTCCCGCGGCTTTGCTGTCTCCGATGGCTTTTTTTGTGTTTTTTGTACAAAAATACTTGATTTTTTATTTTTTCCGGCTATACTGCAACATAATCAATCTATTTTTATTAACTAATTAAATACAAAGTATTATGAAAAAAGGTTCAATTCTTTTGGTCGGTGTCCTCGCAATGTTCGCCACCAGCTGCGGTTTCAAATCCGAAGAATCACCGCTCAGCGGAACACTCGTCACCTACACCGCCGAAGGCACCCAAAAAGGGGAAATTCTCCTCGGTGTCAAAGACAAAGCAGGCAAAAAAGACAAGACAATTGTTCCCGCCGACACGTATGTTTCAATCACGGCAGATAACAACTACATTATCTGTGTTCAGGAAAATGCAGACTACAGCGTTTTTGACCTCTCAGGCAATAAAGTCGGCCCGCAAACCTTCCACACGTTCAGCAAACAGCCCGTCGGAGATAATGTTTTCTACGCCGGCACCGCCGCAGGAACCAGTTACTACTACTTCCCCGGCAAGCCTGAAATCAGCTGCACCCTGTCTTATATGACAGCAAAGAACCTGATTGTACAAAAAGTCAGCAACATCTGGGATGTTTACAGCTATGACGGCACGCTCGTATGGAATTTCCCCGCCGAAGCGATACTCATCAAGAGCGCCAAAACCGAGGAATATGTTGTCGTTGCTCCGGTGGTAAAGAAGAAAAAAGCCACTGTGTACAAACTTTACTTGCTGACCTCCGGCAAAGAGCTTAAACAGCTGAATGCCTACCAGTGGAAAGTGTTCAAAAAACAGCTGAAAAACCCGCAAAAACTTGGTTCGACAGAGGTTTATGAACTCGAAACCGTTAAAATTGAAAAATTGACGATTTAAAGTTTAATTTCTTACAAAAAAAGGCCACAGTACAAACTGTGGTCTTTTTTTTATGCTCTAGCGAATTCTTTTTTGGTACGACCAGTAGGCAAAAATGGAAACAATATACGCCATTATAAAATTAACGAGATATGCCATTCCCAAAGAAACTAATGCTGCCGGAAACACCACCATAACAGTCGGGTGAAAATAAGCAACAGCCATCGCAATCATACCGGTCATTTCCGCAGTTAATCCCAAATGTCTGATTATGAATTCCCCCCACATAAGTTTCCGGTACACAATCTCATACATCAGCGGATGGTCATCATCCCGAATAAAACGGCAAAAAACCGTCATATCCGTCAGCCCCTTGGAAGGCTTGACTTCATAATCATAGCGCGGCTGACGTTTCTGCGCCAAATCTTCAAGAATTCTGCAATTAAGAACAACTGTCCATATCAGCTGTCCCAACACCAGTGCAACACCGCATCCGGCAAGAATTGCACCATAAAAAAATAACTTTTCCATAATGATATACTGATAATTTAATACTGTTGAGAATAGTACCAACAGCAACCATATATGTCAACATTTTTCTTTATGATACTGAGATCGTGACCGCATAAAAAAACAGGCCATCCGTATAGCCCGCTCACTAAAAACTAAATTCTGCCATCCTTACAGCCAACCCCGACTAAATCGTTGCAGGTACCATTGCCACAAAAAAATATGCCCGCGCGTAGCGGTACATCCTCGCTGCCTACCGCAGCTAAATCGTTGCAGGAGCGGCGCGCACCTGGCGGAGAGAGAGGGATTTGAACCCCCGGTACGCTGACGCGCACAATTGATTTCGAGTCAACCGCATTCGACCACTCTGCCATCTCTCCGACAAGGGCAATATATAAAGGCAATTAAAATAAATTGCAAGCAAAATTTGCACTATCCACCGATTTTGCGTTTCAGCGTCCGTTGGTATTATTCAACAGCAAAGCCGGCGTATTATTTCCGAGTGCATTCAGATAGTTAAATACCTCCGGCTCAAGCAATACCTTATCAACGCTGCTATGCGGATATTTTTGAAGCATTTTGCCAAACCATACCGCCGTTTTGCCAATGTCTGCCTTATGCGTTCCAAAATCAATATCGCCATAATCAACAACTTTTTCCTCGGCAATTCCGTGAATTTTTTTATACATCTTGTCTTCAATCGCCAAAGAATAAAGCGTCGGCCCCAACTCGGCAAGATAATCGTCATAATACACCTTTCGGACAACAACCTCATTATCTTCCTTGCGATTATCTTCCGGTTTCTCTTTTGAAGAAGGCTTTTTCTGCATCAAATGCTGCAATTCGTGAATAATCACCGCCCCGACCGGCGAATAATAACCTTTGCCCAAATCGCCCTTAGGGTCAATCCCCAACACGGCGCGCACAGGGTTTCCGCGCGAATTATAAACCGCCAGCACATTTGCATAATCATATTCATCGGTGTTGGCGTAATACCACAAATTAGTATCTTCAACTTTTTGCTCGGTAAACCATTGTTTCAAAATATCACGGCTCATAGCATTAGCCTGAATACTGTCATTATAATTAAGCACAAAACGCTCATCACACCCGTACAGCGCTTTGGCAAATTTCTGCACACCCGAAAAATTCGTCGCCTTTTCCTTTAAAGCTTCAAGGTCTTGATAATAACGCCCGAAAACTTCCGCCCGTTCATCAATTGTTCCCTCAGTACGCCCCAAAACTTTCCAATATTTATCGCCATATCTCAAAACTTTTTCAAAATAAAGAAACGCCTTTAAATTATTGTAATCACGCAAATCCACATTCTGAATATCCCCTCTGGCGTGCTTAATCTGCGCTAACATTTTACGCGCCGTAATCCGATATTCCGCTTTTTGTTCATCATTAAGACGGCGGCTGCTTTGAATATCATTGGTTTTCGCCACGCCGTTGCGCACAATCTCCCAAAAATTATCTGTATTCTCAGGCAAATGGTTAAAGTTAAAGTCTTGAAGCGGGGCAGGGAACGGATTTTTCATAATTGCCGTAACCTCCGCCTCGGATAAAAATTCACTGTTGTTCCAAAATACCGTCGGGTTGTTTCTGACATTCTCTCCATTATCCGAACGCCCCTGCGAAGCCTGGCAGGAAATCGGCGTTGCCATCATCAGCGAAGCCACTAAAAGCGGCAGCCCGCGCCGAATTTTCTGTCCGGAAACCTCCTGCGGCGCCACCCGTTTATCCGTGCTGAAAACCTTGACTTTATTTGTTAAGAAACTTGTGTAAACATCTGCTTTCATATTAAATTCCTATCCCGTAAACACGACTTTCGCCAGTTTGCTCTTCATCGCATAAAACTGATTATTGCGCTCCACCACAAAAAGATAACGATTTTGTTTCAATGGCAACAGCAACTCCTCGTGCACATAACCAACCGTAAAACAGTCATTCTCGCTCTTCAGTACGGCCGACTGGGCTTCTTCGTTGATTTCAAGCCGCAAATCAGACCTGAAATCCAAACCGGAAGCAAGCTCCAGCAACACTTCGCCCAATTCATTTAATAAAAAACAGCCCATAGTTATTCATCCCTTTTTTGCCGTTTTATTCAAACCATAACCAAAGTATACACCATTTTGGGCAAAGAAACAATAAAAAAATCACTCTACGGTAAGGAATGAGAGACAATAATCCATCCACACCTTTCCCTCAGGTCAAAAAAACAGGGCAGGGGAAAGTTAAATCCTTTCTTCCCCGATAACCTGTCGGATATAAGCCACATCTTCAAGCCAAGGCAAAACATCAGTCGGAATTCCGTGTCCGGTTTCCATCGTAATATATGCCTCATCAGTGGTAAATTCCGTCACAAGGCGACGCAGATCATAATCGCCTTCGCCATAATGCAAATGGCTGTCATTCGTGCTCTCAACCTCACCGTCGCAAAGGTGATACATTGCCGGTTTCAAAGCCTTAAACTCGCTCAAAACCTCATAAATATCGCGCTGGCAGCTGTTTGCCCCGCATATAGCGTGCGAAAAATCAAGGCAGAACTTCGCACCGGTTTCCGCCATAATCCGCTTAATTTCCGCAGGTTCAATACCGTGCAACAGCCGCTTGGTCTGTGAACAATACGCCGGCAGATTTTCGACTGTCAGCCGCGCATCATTAAATTCTTTAAACTGGCGAATGCTCTCCGCCAAAAACTGCTCACCGCTCTGCATTCCGGGGTGTAAAATAATAATATCCGCCCCGAGCATATCCGCAAATAACTGCGAGTCTTTAAGCCGCCGACGATTGTTTTCCAGCTCTTCGGAATTGCCAATGTCCAAATCCTGTATACCGTGCGGCGCGTGAATAATCACTTTTTGCCCTGAAAAGCTGTTTTTAACCGCGTTTTTCGTGTCTTCAAACGTTGCCGGCAGGGCAAACAGCTCCAGATAATCAAACTTTCCCTCCTTAAGCGCCTTTTCCGCCTCTTTCACAAACTCTTTGTTTTTAATAAAATCTTTAGACCAAAGTTTCATCCCGAAATGCCGCATCGCACAAACCTCCAAAAAATTAAATCTGCCCATAGTCATACGCCGCAATTACACAAAAATCAAGCAAATTCGCCATAACACCCCGCATCAAATATGCTATATTTTTAACGATTTTTTTAATATATAGAGCTTTATTTTAAGGGCAAGTTAGATTATTGAGATAAAAAAGTAAAGCCAAATCTTAATAAAATATTAAAATTGTAAAAATATGAAAAATTGAAATAGGGGAACTTATTGAAAATAAAAGTTATTTCCACCTTGTCGCATAATATATATTAGGCTTATACGTCCCCGCAATAGGGGAGCGTGTATTTATGTTTTCGATATGTCCGCAAAAAGTTTTTACAAACAAGAACTTAACATCAACAGACTTGCGTGTTTATCTCTCTATTCAAGGATTCGCAAACCAAGAGGGCTATTGTTTCCCGTCCATCGCTAAAATAGCAGCGATTTTGGGCGTGTGTCGGCGTACCGTAGAGCGGAGCTTGTCACGGCTTGAAAAAGAGCAGGTGATAGCCCGCTCAAAACGTATTAAAAATGACGGCGGCTACACTTCAAACGGCTATTATTTGACTTTAGAGCCGAAAGCCGAAAAATGCGAAAAAGCTAACGAAACCAACACTTTTAACGATACGACAAATATGCCGCAGGGGATACGACAAGATTGTCGCATACCATACGACACAAATGACGCAACGAACTATAAGCAATGTAATAATAAATATTTTAATTTTACAAATACGCGTGCGTGCGCACGCGAGGAACTCGGCAATGAATATGTGCAGGCGGAGGTAACGGAACAAGACCGCCAAGCTGTACAGGCTGCCAAACAATACTCAAGTGATTACAGATTTATCAAGCTGCCGGACGGAAAAATCGCCATCCGTCCGGCGGCTGGCTTTGTGCTGCCTGAAACACCATCAGCGCAGGCAATAGTTGACTGCTTAACCTATAAATTCGGCTATGACGTCATTATCGTAGATTTTAAGCAGCATTTTTTAGGCGAAATCGAAATAAGGAGCTAAGTTTATGTATATTCTTAAAATTTTTATCAAAAACGACAAAGGCGCGTATGTACAAATTAAAAGATTTGAGCTTTTAGGCAGGCTTGACGAAGAGGCACGCGCGAACGGTGAAAAGATTGCCAAAAGCTACAATCCAGATGCTATAGCGTACTTCGAAGAAATCCCCGCCGATAAAGACGCAGGACGAAAACTCAAAGAAGTAACAAGGGGGATGTAATGGATTGGATTGAAACGTTTTTTCAAATATTTAAATTAATATTTATAGTTTGGACAATGGTTATATGTTCCATAATGACTTATAAACTTTTTATTGGTGAGGATTAAAATGGGAGAAACAGTAGGACGCATAACTTGCCCCGTCTGCGGTGAGGAAATGCAAGACTTGCGGATTAGCAAGACGCAAAAGCTTTACACGTATTGTGACAATGGCTGCCGCGTGTGGCTGAACAGCAAACAAAGCCGCTACATCCGCGCACAACTGGCGCAAGGTAAAGCGGTAAGCGTGGCAAAATTGGGCTATATCCGCCCGATAAGCCAAAGCGAACAAACATTTTTTAACGATGACGAAGATGAATTTTAGGGGAAAACAATGACAGAAGAGAATATTTTAAATAATGGCGGCAACGTAAGCGAGCAGGAGTTCGACGCTATCAATGAAACGGTAATCGAGGAAACCAAGCCGCAAGCTGTAATCTTATCTGAAGATGAGTTCAGCAATCGTTTTAATGAGCTTTTCGATATGTTCGGCGATATATGGAATATGCCCGAATTTAAAATAAATCAAGAAAAGACGCTCGAAGTAGCAGGCGCAAAACTCACCTCAAGCAAGCTTTACAATCTGGCGCAAAAATACCCGCTGATGCACTTTCTTATTGAACCGTCCGGCGGGTGGTTTGGCGATTTTTGGTTAATTAGTATGTTTTGTTATTCAAAGGCAGACGTTGTCAGCCGCAAAGTCAGCGGCTTAACCCTCGCCGGTAAAATCCGCAATTTCTTCCAAAAAACCACTGGTAAAGTGCAAGAAACAAGCCTTTTCAAGCGGTTATTTTCAAAATCTGATACAAAGGTTAAGAAATGATTAAAAAAGATGTACAAGCGCGCCGGATTGGTATTTTCGGCGCGTCGGGCAGCGGTAAAACCACCAAAGCCCTAGACTTAGTTGCCAAAGTCAACCGTTTAATCGCCTTTGACCCACTGGACGATTTAACCAAAATAAAAACCCGTATCTCTGATTTAGGTTATCTGAGGAAGTTTGTGATAAAGAACTACGCTAAAGGATTCCGCGTTCGGTTCGTACCGGAACTAGGCAAAGCCAAAGAGCAACTATCAGAAATCAGCTTGTTTTTGCGCGAATTACAAGCTGGCTATAAGTTCAACCGCCATAATGCCCTTGTGACGCTGTTCGTGGATGAGCTAGACACAAGCTTTCCGCTCAATATCAGTCGTTCGATGGGAGAAAACGGCTTTTATTTCCTATGTTGCCGCGGACGACACTACGGGATTAACATTGTCGGTATCAGCCAACGTATGAGTTTGGTAGACTTGCCATTCCGCGCGAACTTATCGGATTTGTTCGTCTTTCGCCTCGCAGACTTTAACGACATCAAAGCCGCAACGCAAATGTTGGGCACACCATACCGGCAGCGTATTATTGATTTAACTAACTTTAAGTACATCTACAAAAATCCAGAGGGAGTGATAAAATGAAAAAAATCTAAATTTTCTTACATAACATATGTATATATACATAAGGCGGGCAGGGCTTGCGCAATATAAAAACGGTAGGTAAACGTAACCTATCGTTTTTTTAATTTTAACAGGGGAGAAACCTAAATGAAATCATTACTTAAAATTATGGCAGGCGTTGTCGCCGGTATTTACGTTTACGAATACATTAAATCCGCAACTTCTAAATCTAACTAGGAGCAACCGCTATGTCACAGGTTAAAAAAGTTCTTATTCACGAATCAAAAGCTATTACTGCCGGTTCGATTTTGACGTATAACGTTCCAAGTTTCGACACTATTGATGACATCATTCTTGAGTTTACCAACTCCGGCGCTGCTGCAACCAAAGCCAACATTTTGGCAGGCGTGGGTAAAATCGCACTGAACATCAACGGTGAACAGGTCGTAAACCTACCGCTTGCCCGGCTGTATGACATTTATGCAATGCTCGGCCAAGAAGTTACGCAGAATATCAACAACTCAATTGGCTTAAACATCGGGCGTTATTTGTTTAAAGACCCAAACAACGAAGACTTCTTCAGCTATGGCTGTGCTGATATTCAAACGATTCAGGTTCAGGTATACTTAAACGCTACCGTTACCGGCTTGACAGACTGTCAAGTTAGCACAATCAGACGTGCAACAAACACCGCGCTCGGCTCATACATTAAAGCTATCAACTACCCACAGACAATGAATTCAACAGGTATCTCCACAGTAGACACCTTACCGCGTGACAGCAACGAGGCATACCTTTCAATTATGGCACACAATGGTGGCGGCAAAATTACTGGTGGAGAATGCGTTGTAAACGGCAATTCGGTAATTGACCCCATCAGTCAAGAACTGGATGATTACATCGTCAACGCCCGCGGGTTAGCTGCTGTAGACGGGGTATTTAACTACTCCTTCAGCGATGGCTCAATTAAGGGTATTTTGCCGATGCAGGGTGTAACTGAACTTCGTTTAAAAACGACATTCGGTACAGCACCGGAAAACAGCAACTATGACCTTGTCGCCGTTTCTATCCGTAACGTACCGGCGCAGATGCTGGCAGCAGTACGCGCTTAATCGGTAGTCAAAATCGGGCGGGTCGCTCCCGCCCATATTAGGAGATTTAAACAATGGCAGACGAGGCAGGAAATTCGACATCGTGGTATCAATGGATTGCAGACACCGCAAAAAGTGTTTACGAAGCCAAACTCGGCGCAGACGTAGCATTAAAAAACGCCGAAGTATTGGCAAAAGAACAGGCAAAAGATAATACCTTATCTTTTTTAGGGATGACGCTGCATAAAGACACGCTCTTATGGATTGGCGGCGGAACGCTGCTTGTCGTTCTCGCAGTGGCTCTGTTGCGGAGGAAGTGATGGACAACCGGCTGCAGAATACAGATAGCAACCAAAACACCGGCGGTTATGTAGGAGAGGTTGAGGCAAGTTTTGGCTTGAGCGACTTCCTCAATCCCTCAAACTTTTTAAATAACTTTATGTCCGGTTTTGGTTCGTCCAGCGCAACCGCAAACTCTGGCTTATCTACGGGAAACTGGGGAACACACTCAAGCTCCATACAAATTGACAGCTCAACAATGAACTTGTCAAAGGTTGTAATGGTTTGCGGCGTTGTCCTTGCCGGATATTGGCTTTTCAAAAAGATAGCGAGGAAATAATGGGTTTATTTAGTTCAAAATCAAAGTCATCCAGCAGCACAACTACAACATACACCGATAATTCAACAAATAATGAATCCGCCGCAAGTCTCGGCGCACTTTCACACGATAATCTTGTTGTAGGCAGTGGTTCAAGCTACACATACAATGAGCAGGGGCTTACCAGCGATAATTTAAAGAATTTGCTGGGCACGGTGGAAACATTAAACGAGCAGACAAGCTCAATCTGGGGGAGTTATGTTTCCGGTGTACAGAAGTCAGCTGAAACCGCAATGAATACCACAGCGCAAGCTTACGCAGAGTCAGACAGTGAACTGCGCAACATTATAGACGCAATCAAACCTATCGCACTTTACGCGGCGATCGCAGCTACATTTTACTTTATTTTTAGGGGAAAGAAATGGTAGGGAATATCAATTTAGGTTCAATTCAAGCACCATATTGGGAACAATCAATCACTTTACCGCCGCACGGTTACCAAAAAATACAATATGTAACCGACAACTTTCAGCTAATCAGCGCAAGCTTGCCAAACGCACTAAAAGTAAGTTTTGGCGGTGCTATGATTGACACACCATTCCGCGCTGGTATGGGATACCGATTAACAGAGCCTGTACAATTCGTAGAACTACGCAACGATAACGACACCCCGCTAACTGTTGATTTTGCGCTAGGTATTGGCGAAATTCAAGATAACCGACTTAATGTGTCGGGACAAGTTGACACATTGTCAAGTAATAGACCTTATGCAAGCATTCACGCAGGTAGTTTAAGTGGTGAGCAAAGTTTAACATTTAGCGACGGTGCAAATGTCGCTATTTTATGCACATCCGGTACAATCACTTTAAACATCTCTACCAGCAATATTACCGTAACAAATTTAACCTTAACTGCTGGACAGTCTTGGGAGCTACCACTAGCAACTGGTGGAACGCTAAACATCACAGGAACAGGTTCGTTCAATTATTGTATAGCGGGGTATTAAAATGGGTGTGTTTAATTGCAATATGGCTTTAGACGCCGTTTATCCAGTAGGAAGTTTATATTTTACAACCGCTGCAGTTTGCCCTTTGGAAACTCTAGGCATTGGAACTTGGCAAAAGGTAGGAAGTAACCTTACAATTGCAAAGTCCGGTAATGTTGCAATTAAAGGTAATGGCGCAGCAATTGGAGTGCACAGTGTTGGAAATGCAACTGACAAAAATTTAATTTGTGCACACTCTTGCGCATCCGGCGGCGGATATATGATTAAAGCAGCTGACAATATTTTGCAAAATACAAATTGTGATACGTCATCAGAATTAAGATTTACAACTGATACAGCAAAAAGCGGCTTAACCGGAACTGCATCTTTAAGCAATTTAACCGTAAATATTTTTCAACGCACAGTATAGGAGGCAATATGGTAAATATTTATTTATACGATAAAAGAGGTTTACTTATAGCTGAACAAGTCGCTTTGGTAAATGAACGCGGAGAAGTAATGTTACCAGATAACGCTACTTTTAACGCACCTTTGCCTCAAAAAGAGGGGTACGAAGTTATATACAACGGCAAAAAATGGATATATGAGCAAATAGCCAAAGCTGAAGAACAAGAATCACCATATCACCCATTAAACTATATCGAACAACGTTTGCGCGCATATCCTGATTATGGAGAACAGCTAGATATGATTTACTGGGATAAAATTAACGACACAAATAATTGGCAAGAAAAAATAAGCAAAATCAAGGCAAAATATCCGAAAGTTGATTTAAATGATTAAATGGTTCGGGTACATAGCTGCCGCTTATTTGGCGTATAGGATACTGAAGAAAGGGTACGATATGACAGACAACCAAACAGACTATTTAGCCCGCACAATGTGGGGAGAGGCACGCGGTGAGGGGGCGCGTGGTATGCAGGCGGTCGGCAATGTTGTTCTGAATCGTGTCAAAGCCGGTGGGTGGTATGGCGCAAGCATTAAAGATGTTGTCCTTAAGCCTTATCAATTCTCAGCTTGGAATGCAAACGACCCCAACCGGCAAAAAATGCTAAACGCTACGGAGGCAGACTTGCGGCAAGCCCGCACCATCGCGCTGCAGCTGCAGGCCGGAACGTTGCCGGACATCACCGGAGGGGCTATAAACTACCACGCAACCAGTGTTTCGCCGTCCTGGGCAAAGAAAATGACAAAGACGGTACAGATTGGCAATCATATTTTTTATAAAGAGTAGGGGGAGGAGATGGGATATTTAGTTAGTTTTTTAGGCGGTGCGCTAGGGTTCGCAATTTTCGACAAGTCAACAGAAAGCGGCACAAAAAGCCTTAATCTGGTAGGATTAGCAGCGCAAATGCTCGTAATTTATTGGGTTTACAAAAAATTGAAGTAAAGGAGAAAACAATGTGGGGAACATTCTTAAAGTTAGGCGGTTCATTGCTTGCAGGTTTAGGAATTGACTGGGCTTGGGATTCTTATCAGGATTCACAGGTTGCAGCTGCAGAACAGGCACAAATGAATAAGCAGGCAAACTGGGGAAAGTGGATTTTAATCACTGCCGCCGTGTTAGTTGGCTACTCAATGCTTAAAAAAGGCAGATAATTATGACACAGGAGCTTTTTAACCAGCTTTTAGCAAATAGTCCGGTGGTAGCAGTTTTAATTTACTACGGGCAAAAAATCATTCAACTAACTGAACGATTATCTAAATTGGAGGGTATAATTTATGAACATTTTAGAAAAGGCAAAAAATAAAAGTTTTTGGGCGGGCGTTTTAACTGCCCTTGCCGGTTTGGTGGGCGGCAGCCTCTCCGCACCGGAATTTTTAATCTCAATCATTAACTTAATAGGAGGGTAGGCAAAATGGCTACACGTAAAAAGCGCACATCTACGCGTAAAAAAACGACCGCAAAACGCAGAGTTACAACGCGAAAAAGAAAAACCACGAGAAAAAAGAAGAGCAGGGGCTTTCTTGCTGATTTTTTAAACTCTTAAAACTAAAGTTTTAGTTTGACTTTCTCATTTTTATTTCTCATAATCTCCTAAAAGTTCAAACTTTTAGGAGATTATCCTATGAAACTATATCAAAAAAAGACTTATAAAAACGGCAAAAGAGAAGTATATTTACTAGGTTTCAAAGTTCTTCAATATTACCGCAACCGGCTGATCAAAGAGGCAATGCAAAAATCTTGTATTGATCACAAATTCTTAAAAAAAATCCATAGAGAAAACAATTTAAGGCTAGTTCATCCTACCGGAATAGTTATTTCAGACAGCACAATAATTGGTAAAGATTGCACGATATATCAAAACGTTACACTCGGAAGAAAAGGCGAATATGCCCCAACATTAGGAGATAATGTCACCATCTACGCCAACGCAGTCATTATCGGCAATGTCCACATTGGCGATAATGCGGTGATTGGGGCAGGGAGTGTCGTTTTAAAAGATGTCCCTGCAGGTGAAGTCTGGGCAGGCAACCCCGCACATTTTATTAAAAAAGTTTAATCAAATTTTACATTCTTTACAGTGAGATAAGTTCGAATTGTCGCAGGAGTAACGTTCAAAACTTCGGCGATTTTCTTAATCGGAATATCACAAGCCGCCATTTTTTGCGCCGCATACACCTTGTGCGGCTTTATACGTTTTCTCCAAATAGCGTATTGAACATCAATTTTTCCCTCAATTGCCCGCAAGGGAATGTTTAATTCACGAGCAATCAACCCCTTAGTTTCTTCATATCCAAACCCTGACATCAGATAATTATATAGCTTAAGCGTAATTTTAGCATTATTATATTCGTATGTATTTATTTTAGGGTGGTTCAGAGCAAACTCTTTCATTTCTTCGACATAGCGCAAAATACTATCAAATGAATCATTTAAATCACGTTCCACACGCGAAACCTGTAAAAAGTCCATCTCAAAATCCTTGTTAATAACATTAAGTATTTATTAGTTAATTTTGTTATATATGTTATGTATATAAATAAAATATTTTAAAAACAATTCATTTTTCTTAACGATTTTTTAAGTGTTTGAATTTATTTTGAAATAAAAAAGGGGAACTATATAGCTTGTCGCATAATATATATTATGTATACTAACATATCATAAAAACTCAAAAACGCAATATTTTTCAATAATTTATTTCGACAACTTAAATCATAAATTTGTCGCATTTTTGCATAGTATCGGTCGCACGCTCGGCAAAAAATTCTCACACTGTGTCATAAGCTGTGTCTTAACCTGAAATCTTTTGCAATAAAAAATCTCAAATTCCCGCGCAAACATTTCCAAACTCCTTATCAGATAAAGCTTTGCAGCGCATTCTTACATTTAATAACGCGCGCTCAGAACGAGCTCGTTATATAAAATAATAAAAATATACGTCCGAAAGGTCAAAACACGCCACAACACAAAATATAAAAGCTCCGAAGTTCCCTTCGAAGCTCTGCGCAAAGACTATCCAACTAGCTTGTCCTTGGGCTTAATACCCCAGTCAACCACCGTCCAGTGCTTGTCGCCGTCTTCTTTTTCCAAAATGCAGACACCACCGGTACCAACTTTGATATTGTATTCTTCGGTAAATTTCTTAAAATCCCCCGTCAAATGCGGAGCAAAGCGGATAATTCCGTTTGAACTAACCAACATCACCGTTTTGTCTTTATAATCGCGCTCAATTTCCGCCGCAAAGTCTTTCCACGCTTGGACAATACTGTCAACAGAAACATTCCATCCTTCGGGAACAATCGCTTCGGCGTTCCATTTGTCCATAGCCTCCTGCCCGATACGTGCAATAACATCATCTTCGGTTTTCGCCTCATCCGGCCCGTAATCAATCTCTGTAAAACGCGCATCGCTTTTAAGCGGAATATCTTTATCCAGCGCTGCAATCGCCAAACGCGCAGTTTCGGTTGTCCTTTTCAACGGCGCCGCAAACACCACAGCCGGAATTAAGCCGCGCATTTTCAAGTATTTGCCGATATTTGCCCCGCGTTCGGTTTCCACCAGAGGCAAATCCGTTCTCGCCCCGACCCGAAGCGGTGTCTGGTCTTTTGTAAAAGTATTTCCGTGGCGTGCAATAATGATTCTCGTTGTCATAAATAATCTGCCTCCTAAAACTCGCCGTATTTTGCAAACAAAGCTTCCGCGCGTTTCAAATCTTCAGGTGAATCAACCCCGCTCATCCCTTCAAACGCCCCATAATCCACTTTGGCAATTTTGATTTTCATTCCGTTTTCCAAAAACCGCAGTTGTTCCAAACCTTCAAGTTTTTCATAAGAACTCTCTTCTAATTCCTTGAATTTGAACAAAGAATCATATTTATATCCATATAATCCAATATGCCTGAGCACTGGGCTTTTCTCGCTCTTCTCGCGCAAATCTGCCTCTTTGCGAACTGCCGGAATAATGTTTTTGGAAAACCACAGCGCATAGCCGTCTTTGTCTGCCACGCAGGTTGTGCCTGAAAACGGCGTCGTTTTCTTGCTCTCGCGCAGTTTATCAAGTGCTTCCCAGCTCAATTGCGTACAAGGCGTCACCAAATCAACCGACTTATCTTCTTCAAACGCTTTAATCAGCTCTTCAATAAACTTTGGCGGACAAACCGGATTATCCCCTTGTAAATTGATAATAAACTCCGGCTTTTCGCCCAAAATCTTCACCGTTTCGCACACACGATCCGACCCCGTTTTGCACGCTTCGCTCGTAAGTAAACATTCCACACCGTTAGCCGCACAAAAGTCGACAATCCGCTGGTCTTCTGTTGCCACCACAATGCGCGCATCAGTGCTTACCGTTCCTTTCTTGGCAATATCAACCACGCGCAGCAACATTTCTTTGCCGGCAATTTTTGCCAGCGGCTTCCCCGGAAAGCGCGAAGACCCATACCGCGCCGGAATAACAACAAGGGTTTTAACCATCAATCAAACTCCAAAAATATAAACCATATATAGCCTTATATTGCCCGAAATACAACGATTGACAAGCACATTGTCAAAGTTTTGCACAATCCCCTGCTCTTTTTTGTTCTATTTTTATTCTATAAAAAATTTAGCGCCCAAAATCAGCCTGTTGCTGCATTACCTGCACAAAATTAACCGTATTTTTCCGCGTTTTGATGGCTTCAATCATCTCTTGAGGAAGAAAATCGCTCACAGTCTTCACATTCTCCAGTGTATATTTTGCATTTGAGTACAGCTTTTCCTTAATCTCGCCGTAATTATCAAAAAACGAACAAAAATCATCCCCCGCCACCACCGGAATGTGATGTCCTTTACGATCTTTCAAAAAATTACCTTTTTTATCCTTTTTGCACGGCATAATATCGCTTAATTTCAAACGATAAATACCGCTGCCGAGATATTGTCCCTTATATTGATAAATAGGCATATCAAGCAAATCCTTGCCCGTCCATTTTCCCAAAAGACAGGCACTCAGGAGGTATTCGCGTTTTAATAACCCTTTTTGCTTGCGAAATCCGGTCGATTTACGGCTTTGCTGTTCAACGCTTTCACCATTACATACCGATTTATAAAATTCCGAACGGACAAGCGCATTTTTGCCCCAACAAAAGCCGGCACCGATACAAGCCATAAGCTCTTCGTTTGAGCATTCGCGCCCCATTTTATCACCTAATAAATCAAGCATTTCAGCCTCAATAAACCGCCATTTATGCGTCATTGCTTCGGCAGCTGTTATTCTGTCTCCGGCTTTCACTTTGCAGTGCTGGCCTTCTTCGTTGAGATAAAACGTTGTCCCCGACCCGATAGTCCAAATCCCTTTACCGTCTTTATACGCCTCTTCTGCATACCCTTCAACGGCAATCAGCATTGCCGAAATTTCAGGTTTCATCTCCATAATCCGTTTGATATTGCCAAGCGTATCCGAATGTTCCACACCTCTGAAATCAACATACACTCCATTGTGTTGAACAAGCGTCACCGGTGTCTTAATTTCCGCCTCATTTTCAGTACAGCTCTGTGGCATATAATGCATACCGGCAAGTCCTATTCCGATTGCAGCGGTAACACCAACAGCTCGGGTATGTTTGCTTGCAAAATCACCGGTCTTTTTTGCCAATACTCCGGCCTGACGGCCTATTTGCTCTGCAGATAATCTGAATTTCTTGCTGATTTTCCCTTTTGCTCTGCTGCAAAAAGCCCGCACTTGCTCCGCCCCTTGAGCCTCTTTGCCGCATATTTGCTTCAAATGGTGTTGATATTTTGCAAGCGCCGCTAATGAAAAATCTACATTTCCCAAAACCACGCCGCGTTTTTCAAGCTCGCGGCACATTTCGATAATCATATTATATTTTGCCGCCGCGCGTTTTTCAACATATGCCGCCAGTTTCTCTCGAGATACGCGTTGGTCTTTAAATCGAAACGGCACCACATAATCCGCCCCATCCACACGTTCTGCCCGAACCGGCACGCCGGCTTCATGATACTTCCGCACCTCTTCCGCCTGAAAATCTAAGAGCACCCGCTTAAACAACTCAATCGCACTCACTTCATCTTTTGCCGCTTTACGATATTTATAAGGCACCACAAAAGTCTTGTCACCAAGCCCTGCTAACAAAAAATCATCTGTCCCGTTTTTAAGATGTTCGTTAATCAAATAACGATCATTATCACTAAAGCCTTCTTCTAATTCTATCATATCGTCATTCCTCAATTATCAGACGTATACCAGATTGTAGCCTATTTTTCCCAACAAATCAAATACTTTTTTTGCCATTTTCTCGTAGTATCGCCAGATAAACTTTCCCTGCTTCAACATCCTCGCGCCGTTCCAACACCTCACCCGTCCGATACGCCGCAGCAATTCCTTTGCCGTCCGCCATATCAAACACCAGCGTATGCACTTTCCTTTCTTTAGCAAATTTCTGCAACAAGAGCGCCAACAAATCATCCACACCCTCACCGTTAAGTGCCGAAACCGCCGCCGACTTGCCGCTGTCGCGCTTTAAGATATGCATTTTTTCCTCCTCCGCCAGCAAGTCAATTTTATTATAAACCTCAACATAGTTTGGCTCATACTCAATCTTCTGCAGCCCCAGCTCACGCAACACTGCCAAAACATTCTCGCGCTGCTCTTTATACTTCGGGTTAGACACGTCGATAACGTGCAAAATGACATCCGCTTCCAACACCTCCTCAAGCGTTGCCCGAAAAGCCATCACCAGCTCGTGCGGCAGATTCGAGATAAACCCCACCGTGTCCGAAAGGATAATCTCCGTCCCCTGCCCCAAATCAATCTTGCGCATCGTCGGGTCAAGCGTTGCAAACAGCATATCTTTCGCAAATACATCCGACTTAGTAATAAAATTAAACAGCGTCGACTTCCCTGCATTCGTATACCCGACAAGCGCCGCCACCGGATACGGCACCTTCACGCGCGCCGAGCGTTGAATCGCCCTCGTCTGTCGTACCTTTTCAAGCTCTTTCTTGATTTTTAAAATACGCGTATCCAAATGCCTGCGGTCAAGTTCAATCTGCGTCTCCCCCGGACCACCCAAAAAACCTCCTCCTCCCCGCTGCCTTTCAAGGTGTGTCCAGCTGCGCACCAGCCTGCCGCGCTGATAAGTAAGGTGTGCAAGTTCTACCTGCAGTTTACCCTCTTTGGTCTGCGCTCGCCGCCCGAAAATCTCCAAAATAACTGCCGTCCGGTCAATAACCTTAAGATTAAGCGCTTTTTCAAGATTCCGCTGCTGCACTGGCGACAAATCCGCATCCACCACCAAAAGCTCAGCTTCACATTCCTCACAATCCTGCCGCAAACGTTCAATCACACCTTTGCCGAAAAACGTCCCCGACAGCATTTTAGCAAGCTTAACCGCACAGCAAAAAACGACGTCCTGCCCCATCGCCGTCACCAAACCCTCTGCCTCGCTCTGCCGATTCTTAACATCCTCATCCGAGCAAAACATCCTGTCTGCCTTAACTACAGGGCAGATAACCGCCGTTCTTGTCTTTTTATCTTTTTCGATAACGAGCAAAACTAGTCTTCAACCACATCAATCGGCGTAGCCGGCATAATTGTTGAAACTGCGTGCGAATAAACAAGTTGAGTGTGCCCGTCGCGTCTTAACAGCAGCGAAGTCTCATCAAACCAGGTAATCACACCCTGCAATTTCACGCCGTTAATGAGAAAAACGGTAACAGAAACTTTTTTATCTTTAATATCATTCAAAAATTCAACTTGTGCATTTGTCGTCATTTTCATAATTCCTTATTATATTTATTCCATTATGCCCGCATTGGTTCTCCTCTGCTGCATATTAGATATATATGCCGTATTTGGTTAATAATATCTAAACCCTGCACAAAAAAATATATTTTTTCACCATTTGATTTTGTCTTTCGCCCGTTCTTTAGCCAACAATATTTCTCTGGCTCCGCCTGCAAGCTGTTCCCGCACATCATTTCCAACCGCAAACGCTTCCTGCAGGGCTTGTATACGGCTCTCCACCCCCTCATCATAAAGCCAAACCAGCCCGCCAAACTCATTCTCCAACCCCGCACGCCGATTCGTCACCAGCGGCCGCCCATAGCTCATAATATCATAGGCCGCATACGGCACATAATGTTCGTCATAGTCTGCATCATCCCCGTCCGGCATCATATTATAAACCACCACCCGCGCCTTTTTCAGCGCCGCCTCTCGCTCTGCCGTGCTTAACATTGCAAATTCCACAGCTCCGAATGTCTCCGCCTTAAGGTTATGTTTAAGCAAACCAGCAAAATTCTCTTGATCATCCTCATAAATATATAACACATCGTTTTCATACGCCGGCTCAAGCCGTTTATGCGGCACAGCGCCCCCGCCGAAAAACACCGCATGAATATCCGTTTTTTTCTTATCATAAACAGTCTTCTGTGAAAAGATATACGCATCATACCCGCGAAGCTCTTCCTCATAAAACTCCCCTGCCCTGTGCATATAAAACAGATTTTTCCCCGCCTCATTCATCCGCGCATCATAAAACGGCAAAAACCCGCGCACAAACACATTAACCCCCGCACCGTCAAACGCCGCCGGATACAACTCCCCTTTATATGCCGTCCCCAACACCCGATAGCCATCCCGCTCTAACCGATACGCCAAATACTCGGTTGCAGCCGCTAAGTCATAGTCAACTTCTGTCCGTGCATTGCCAATGCGAATAACCGCCGTTTCAGTGTTCCGCCAATCCGCAACCATACGTCCGCCAAACCCCAGCCCGAAACCAAACGCCATCGCCAAAACCGCCACAAGCCAAAATTTGTCGTTTACTCTCATTTGCCGATTCCTTTTTCCTGCCGATACTGTTCCAAAATCCGCATCATCTCCGCCATCACCGCCTCAGCTCCAAACCGCTCGCGTGTGATTTTCTGCGCCTTAAGCGCCTTTTCCCGCCGCTCTTCAGGGTGTGCAAGATAATAATCTATAAGCATCTTAAATTCTTCTTTGTTTTTATACATCGGCACACTGTCGCCATAAATTTCTTCAATTTCCGGAATATAATCCGAGATAATAAAAGCTCCCGCCGCCGTCACATCAAATATCCTGTTGCTGATAAACCCCGCCTCAATCATATCCTCGCGCGTATCATTCAACACAATGTCAGCCGAAGAGTAAAAATATTTCAAATTATCTCCCGGAATCTGCTTTGCCTTGTATAACGCCGCATTCTCCCCAACAAGCACGTTCTCCCACCCTGCCCCGTAAACAGCAGGCTTAAACCCATATTCCAGCGCATATTCAATAGACTTGCGGCTCGGCGTATCTGGATAGCGATTGCCGACAAACAGCAATTCGTTTTTAAGCTCCGGCTTCGGGTCATAATAAAACTTATCGAGCCTCGTAAACTGTGGCAAAAAATGCGCGTTTATCCCCATTGCCTGATATTCTCTGCTCTTTTTAAGCGAACCGGTAAACACCACATCCGCGTTTTTAACCTCTTCAAGTTTATAGGGGATGGTTTCATAAAGAATGGCAATTTTGTCTTTGTCAAAATAGTTATGATAGCCTGAAAGCTGCAGCTCCGGATACGCCCGCATATAAAGCGCATACCCGGCCTTAAAATTTCTGTTTGAATATAAATCTTCAATAGCATAAACCCGCGCCTCAATCCCCATTTTGCCAAGCACCGCCGCCATATCTTCCGCCAAATACTTCTCCCCCAAAGGAAACGTCGGCTCATTAAGAAATTCCGAATGTGTCACCAACAGATTAAGCGTCATCTTTTTATAGTCAAGCGCATATGGACGCTCCGGCACAGACGCAAACCATCCGCCAATCACTCCGATAATCAAACAGCAAACCCAAACCACCCGCCGCATTATCACTCCTCATAATCACCCCGTTTCCCCCTGATTTTGCCAGTTTCCCCTGATTTTGACAAGCAAAAAAATATTTTATACAAAAAAAGCAAGCAACATTTCTGCTGCTTGCCATTAAAAGTATATTTTTCTCTGCAATAACTTTTATTTCTGCCGCTGGCACTGTTTGAGTGTCGGAAACAAAATCACGTCACGCAGCGTCTGTGCACCGGTCAAAAGTTTTGCCAGACGATCCATACCCATACCCATACCGGTTGTCGGCACAAAACCGTAAGACAGCGCATCAATAAAGCTCTCATCGAGCATCTGCGCTTCGTCATCGCCGTTTTCACGTTCAGCCATCTGTGCCTTAAAACGCTCCATCTGCTCAAGCGGGTTTGAAAGCTCGGAATACGCACACCCGAGTTCCATCCCCAAAAGATACGTGTCAAAATGCTCCACCAAACGCGGATTATCGCGGTGGGTTTTGGCAAGCGGAGAAATATCTTTCGGCATATCGGAAACGTGCACAGGTTCAATCAACGTATGCTCAACCTTTTCGTCAAACACTTCCTGCACCACCTTGCCCCAGTTCGAGCAGTGGTCAGCATCCACCCCGACAGATTTTGCCAGCGCCCGCGCGTCTTCCACACTTTCAACGCTCAAAAAGTCCGCACCGGTCTCGCGCTTGATAAGGTCGATAATAGAAATTTTCGGAAACGGCTTTGAAAAGTCAATCTCGTGCCCGTCAAGCACCAGCTTTTCCGTCCCAAACACTTTTTTAACCACAAAATTCACAAGGCGATACATCAAATCAGCCATATCATTATAGTCGCCATAGGCCATATACGCCTCAAGCGCGGTAAACTCGGGAACGTGGTTCTTGTCAATTCCCTCATTGCGATAGTTTTTGCCGATTTCAAACACGCGGTCAATTCCGCCCACAACAAGTTTCTTCAAATAAAGCTCGGTTGCAATACGCAGATAAAACTCATTGTCAAGCGCATTATAGTGCGTTGTAAACGGCTTGGCATTCGCTCCCCCCATAATCGGGTGAAATGTTGGCGTTTCCACCTCTAAAAACTCATTAGAGTTAAAAAACTCGCGCACTGCAGAAACAATCTTGCAGCGCTTCATCAAAATATCTTTGGCCTCATCGTTAATAATAAGGTCAACATAGCGCTTGCGATATCGCGTTTCCACATCGGTCAACCCGTGAAACTTCTCGGGCAGCGGCTCAAGCGATTTCGCTATAATATCAAATTTCTCAGCCGCCACCGACAGCTCGCCGCGCGGCGTCCGGCGGATAAAACCGGATACGCCGACAATATCGCCAATATCCAAACATTTAAGAAGTTTCAAATTTTCTTCATCCAAATGGCATTTATGGCAAAATAGCTGAATATTGCCGGTCTTGTCTTTCATATCAATAAACATCCCGTCATTACGCACAGCCATCGCGCGCCCCGCCACCGTCACACGGTCTTCGGTGTTTTCGCCATTCGCAAGGTCTTTATATTTTTCCTGCAAATCTTTTGCAAAACTATCCGGTTGAAAACGATATGGATACGGATTATACCCCATTTCTTCAAGCTTTGCCAATTTATTAAGGCGGCTTTGTCTTTGTTCGCTGATTTCTTCTGCCATTTTTAAACATCCATCAAAAAAAGTTACATAAACTGCCAAATTTATACCACCCCAAACAAATTTTGCAAGCATTTTTTAGAGTCTACCCCTCATAAACAGCCCCTCACTCCAAAATTCCTCTCTCCTCACGCGTCCCTCTCCCTTGAGGGAAGAGGACAGGAGAGGGTGAAAACAATCCATCCGAATTTTCCCTGTCAATGGTTCCGATAAAAACCGTGAAATTTTGCGAAATAATCGCGGATGTCCTGCCCTAAAGCGGAGCGTACATTGAAGTACGTGAGCATTTGGGGACAGGCTTCCATCCGCAAGCCCCCCAAAAAACCCCATTTATGGTCCTGTAAAAACCGCGAAATTTTGCGAAGTGACCCAAGATATCCCCCAAAGGAGGGGAGCGTAGTAAACCTACGTGACCCGACTGAAGCGGGGCTTCCATCCGCAATTCAATCACACTCCGTTAATGGTCCTGTAAAAACCGCGAAAT